>CAZQEN010000320.1:0-3328 GCA_964591605.1 uncultured Planctomycetales bacterium | reverse complement strand
TGGCAAAGCCGCGGAGCGGCGCAAGATGGTAGCCCACGGCGCGAGCCGTGGGATTCGCCGCAGCGTGATTCCTGAGCCCCGGTAGGGGCGAAAGAACACCCCCCGCGCTTGTATCTCCGATTCTGGGGATGACAGCGCAGCGCCCCAACGATTGGTCAGATCCCCCCAGCACAGACCGCCGGCCCTTGTGCTCAGGCCATCCCTTAGGCTAGTAATGAGGGCGGTCATCATTACCCGAGTGCAGGGCGGCAGCCGGGTAGTGGGGCCTGGGCCGCGTCCCGAGGCGGCCCGCTTGGCCGCCCCTGTGAGTGCCCTCCTTGTCCGACCTGGCCAAACGTGTCGTAACCGGCGTAGAAGTCGAGGCTTACAGCATTGGCGCCGGCGATTACCAGATCGGCCGGCGCCTCTCCCGACCCCGCCCGGGCGTCTCCGAAGACGGCGAGCGCTTCACCCGCGACTCCTCCATCGGCAGCGAGTACAACAGCCGCCCCTTCGAGACCGTCCGGGAATCCCTCTTTCTCCTTAAATCCGGACTACGCAAATACTTACGTTCACTCTACCGGAGCCACCAGCCCCTGCGCGACCATGTCGTGCCCCTGCTGGTAGGGGGGTGGACCAATCGCTTCGCCGGCACCCACATTCACGTCTCAATCGCCGGCCAGCGCCTCACCCAGGATGGCGCCGCTGACCTCTCGCACCACATCCACGATCACATCCCCTTTCTGATCGCCATCGGCGCCAACTCGCCGGTCTGGGACCATCGCCTGACCACCCAGGCCTCCAACCGGTTTCTCCGCGGCAGCGAAACCTATTTCCTCCCCAGCCCTCCGGGCGAGCTTCACCTGCCCGGCGATGACGTGCATCACGAGATGGTCTACAACCCCGCCCGCAAGCGCAAGCCGGCCACCCTCGAGATCCGCGTGCTCGACTCGAACCTCCCCGAATTCATCGTCGCCGCCCTGTGCGTCATCAAGGCCGTGTCCCTGCGCTGGCTCTCGGGCGGGGAGGCGGGCGACCACTTGCGGCATTCCAATTACCTCTGGTCACGCCTCGACGCCGGCCACCGCGGCATGCGCTGCCGCCTCCAGTGGCAGGGCCGCTCGGTCACCGCCGGCCAGTACCTCGACAAGTTCCTCTGGGAATACCGTCGCGAGATCGAGGAGATCGACCCGCCCGAGGAGATCCTCGAGGTCTTCAAGCTGCTCAAGAAGGGCTTCAACGGCGCCCGCATCATCCGCGACGCCGCCGCCTTCTCCCGCCGAGAGCACCCCCAGACCTGGCAGCGCCGCTTCGCCAGACGCTATTACGAGGGCCTCGAGCTGCTGCTCAGCGGCAACACCCTCCGCGACTTCGCCGAGACCATGAAGGTCCAGCTTCCGGACACCAGCAACGTCTGGCTCGGACGCCGGGGGGCCCAGGTCTATGCCTAGACGCCCCCACGCCCCGCTCATCGGCATCACCTGCGAGACCGTCCCCCGGCGCCGCGGCGATTACGGCGATTACGAGCTCGTCTGCGACCACCGCTACGCCGCCGCCGTCAACAACGCCGGCGGCCACCCCGTCCTCCTGCCCATCGCCCACCGCAGGCGGGTCCTGCGCCGCTACCTCGAGGGCATCGACGGCCTGGTCATCGTCGGCGGCGACGACGTCGACCCCCGCCTCTACGGCGAAGAGCCCCGCCCCCGCACCCGCGTCATCTACCCCAAGCGCACCGCCTTCGAAACCTGGCTCTACCAGGCCGGCAGGGCCCGCAGACTGCCCATCCTGGGCATCTGCTACGGCATGCAGCTCATCAACGTGCTGGAGGGGGGAACGCTTTACCAGCACCTGCATCCCCGCCAGAACGTGCCCCGCGTCGACCACCGCGGCCGGCGACGCACCCGCCACCGCACCCTCGTCATCCCCGGCACCGCCATGAGCGAGATCCTCGGCGTACGCACCACCGTCGTCGCCACCGAGCACCACCAGGCCGTCCGCGACCTGGCCCCCGGCTTCATCCCCTGCGTCGTGGCCGACGACGGCGTCATCGAGGCCATCGAGAACCCCGCCGCCCCCCACATCCTCGCCGTCCAGTGGCACCCCGAACGACTCCCCTGCAGCCGCGTCACCCGCAAGCTCTTCAAAGCCTTCGTCGCCCTCTGCCGCGCCTACCGCCCCCACGTGACGCCCTGAACCGGCGCAGACCATCGGCGTTCGGCCCTCGCTCGCCGGTCGCCGAGTGGCCCACGAATTCCCCCTGTCTCCCCCGCCACCCCCCTCCCAGCCGCGGAGCGGCGTAAGACGGTAGCCCAGGGCGCCAGCCCTGGGTAGAGGCCAAAGGAACCCCAAAGCCCCGGTAGGGGCGAAACACACCACCCCCGCCCAACGTCACACATTCCACATCTGTCCCGCCCCCCGGAACACCCGCCATGTTTACCCATACGGGAACCCGGACCTCACCGCGAGGACCGAGGGTCGGCATCCCGCCGCCTTCCGCCCGCGTGAGTGCGGATTCGGGCATCAAACCCCGGTTACGCCCTCTCGGTGGCCTCGGTGATCTCTGTGGCCGCTATCGACGAAGCCCGCAAACTCAGAAAGGACCCGATCCCATGCCAACCCAGAAACAGATCGAAGCCAATCGCAAGAACGCCCGGAAATCCACCGGCCCGAAGACCCCCGAAGGCAAAGCCCGCTCCGCCCTCAACGCCACCACCCACGGCCTCACCGCCCAGTCCCTCATCCTCGAACACGACCCCGCCGAACGCGTCGAAGACTTCATCACCCTCCACGCCGAGCTCCAGATCGACCTCAAACCCGTCGGCCGCCTCGAAGAAATGCTCGTCCAGCGCATCGCCGTCTGCCAATGGCGCCTCAACCGCGCCTACCGCTACGAAGCCCGCTCCGTCCAGGCCGCCCGCGACGACGCCGACGCCCAGTACGAAGACTTCGACCCCGCCGACATCGTCCTGCCCGGCGAGCCCGACCTCGACCGCCTCATCCGCTACGAATCCCTCATCGACCGCGAAATGAACCGCTGCCTCACCCAGTTCTCCCGGCTCCGCACCCAGCGCCGCCGCGAAAACGCCGAGGATGCCGACGACGACCCCGCCGACATCCCCCCGCAGGCCTGGGACCTCCTCACCCAGCTCGCCAACGGCCCCTCCCACTCCCGGGAACCCGACGAACCCGCCCCCTCCCCCTCTGCCACCGCAAGTCCCCCCTCGCCCAGCCCCCAGCCCACACCTCCCTCTCTCCCCCCCGATCCCCCATCTCAAATCTCAAATCTCACATCTCAAATCCCCATTCCCGCCCCCACCCCTTTCTCACCTTCCCACCTTCCCACTTTCCC
>CAZQEN010000319.1:0-8733 GCA_964591605.1 uncultured Planctomycetales bacterium | reverse complement strand
GCGCGAAAAAGCCAATGTTTATACGGGTTTTGTGGGCTTTTGAGATACTTCTACGGAAGGGCCGGCTTCGCTTTTCAGTCCGTTGCTCTACCAACTGAGCTACCTGCCCGGACTGGACTGCGTCGGCAGGGGGGTTGGGCCGCCGGCCGATGCGAGTGGTGCATTTTAATGCCCCGCGGCGGGGCTTGGCAATACGTCGGGGCAGACGCTCACGCGTGCATTGCCGCGGCGAGGCCCTCGGGCATTTTTCCGTCCCGGAGGGCGGACTGGACCATGGCCCATTCGCCGATGTTCTCGAGCGTGAGCATGCCGACCACCGTGCCGCCCTGGACGACCGGAATCGACTGCACGCCGGCCTCCCGCATCTTCTCAAAGGTGCGATCGAGCGGGGCGGACTCCTCCACGACCGGAATCGGCTGCTGCATGATGTCGCCGATCCGGCCGGTGCGATTGCCTTCGGCCAGCGACTTGAGGAGGATCGTCCGCGGGAGCAGCCCGACGACCTGCCCGGCGGACACGACCGGGAAGTCGTGCTGCGAGCCGGCCAGAAGCTCGCTGATGGCGACCTCGACGGGATCGTCGACGGCCAGCGTCCGGAATCGCGTCATCATCGCCTCACGGACCGGCACGTCGCGAAACGCGGACCGCAGCGTGGCCATCTGCGCCTCCGCCTCCGCACCCAGGTAGACGAAAATCGCGATGAACACCAGGAACACATTCGAGAACAGCCCGAAAAAGCCGAGCAACACGGCCAGGCCCTGCCCGACCGTCGCGGCAATCTGCGTGGCCCGCGCGTAGTCCATCTTTGTTGCCAGCAGGGCGCGGAGCACGCGCCCGCCGTCCATGGGAAACGCGGGAATGAGGTTGAAGATCACGAGCACGATGTTCACCCAGAGGAGGTTGGCCAGAAACTGATTTCGCACGAAGCCCGCGTGTTCCAGTTCCATGTCACCGGTGGGCAGCCGTCCGGTGACGCTGATGACGACGAACAGGACGGCCGCAATGACGACGTTGACGGCCGGGCCGGCCACCGCGATCGCCAGCTCCTGCCGCGGGTCTTCGGGCATCCGCTCCAGGCTGGCCACGCCGCCGATGGGCAGCAGCGTGATGTCGCGGGTGCGGATCCCGTAACGGCGGGCGGTCAGCGCGTGGCCCAGCTCATGGAGCACCACGCAGCCGAAGATCGCGAGCACGAACACGACGCCGCGGATGGCCATCGACCAATCCTGGGTCGCGCTGTAGTGGCTCATCGCGATCCAGGCGATGAGGATGGCGAACGTCCAGTGGATGAAGATGCCGATGCCGGCCACTTCCCCGATCTTGAGCGACCAGCGCATACTCGAGTGCTGATCGGCTGCCTGATGACTCATATGCGATCCTCCGTTCGTGGGCCAGATGGTTTGGGGTTCAGGACCAGCGCCAAGTTCAGTCACACCGTTTCAACTGTTTGGGCCAGGCCGGGCCTCCGCGTCCGCCGCGGGCGAGACTCGCCGTGGCGAACCGGGTTGGGCGTCGTCAGCACGACCGGAGCCCGCTTTCAGTGCGCCTCTCGTGCGCCTTCGGCAGCGGCCAGCATGCTGAAGCGGAGCGAGAATCCCGGTAAACCGGGATCGGGTGACGCTCGGCGCTCGAAGACCCGGCATGAATGCCGGGCCTAGCGCCCGCAGAACGAAACTCGCACGCCGGCAACGTCACTGGCGCCACCGCTCATTGTAGGCTCGCACGGAACAGTCTGTAGCGGCCGCCCCTGTGGCGGCCGTGCACCGGCGAGACGCCGGTGCCACACCTGTTTCAGGATGCACTACTTCGGTGCGGTTCGGCCACGCGCGGTCCGCTGTCCGGGTGACGCTGGGCCGCCGGTCTCCTGCACGAGCCGTTCCACCTTGGCGACGTAGCCGTCGATGTCGCATTTGCGGCGCAGGCCGTCCGCCGACATGTACCGCACCGTGCCGAAGATTGGCCGCTCGGCCCACGGCCGGTCATGCAGGCCAAAGACCCAGGCGACGTTGGCGAACGAGACAGGGTCGCGGCCGTCGATGAAGTACCGGTTGTTGAGGGCCAGGGCCGTCTCGAACGCCTCCTGCGGCGTGGCGGACCACTCGAGGATCTTCTTGCCCCAGTACATGCGCATGTAGTTGTGCATGTAGCCGGTGAATCGCATCTCGCGCATGGCGGCGTTCCAGTAGGGGTCGTGCGTCGCTGCGTTGTCGAGTTGTTCGCGGGAGTAGAGGTGCGGCCGCCGGTCGCGCTGGTGGCGGTGGAGCGTTTTCTGCGCCCAGGCGGGCAGACACTCGTACTGATCATAGTTCGCCGTGTAGTGCACGAAGTTGTGCGAGAGTTCGCGGCGGACCAGCAACTCCTCCAGAAAGGTCTCGACGTCCTCGCGTCGTCCGCGGGCGGCGTCGCGCACGGCCAGCGCCACCTCGATGGGCGAGATCTGGCCGAAGTGCAGGTACTTGCTCATGTGCGAGACATCGTCCGTCTGCGGCTGGTTGCGGTTCTCCTGATAGTGGGCGAGGTGATCGGTCACGAAGCGCCTCAGGATGCGCCGGCCCTCCGAAGCCCCTCCCCGGAACAACGTCGCTGCGGGGACGGAGTGGTCCAGCTCCAGGCGCTTCAGCACTGCCTCCACATCATCCAGCTTCAGGCCGTCGACCTGCAGGGACAAAGAGTCCTGGCGAACCGGCGTGGATCGAAGCGCCACCAGGAACCGCTCAACGTGCGCGTGAATTTTCGGCCGCAGCGTCCGGGCGGCCCATTCCGCCTTTCCGCTGGCGACCTGCACGGGCACCACCACGTCGGACTCGACCTGCGTGACCTCGCAGGCGAGGCGGCGCGCCACCTGCTCGCGCCACTGCTTCTGGTGGCGCAGATACCCCCGGTCGCAGATCACGAGACTCGCCTCGCGGCCGAGTTGCACGACTAACTCATCGGGTCGTCCCTGCTGAACGATCATCCGGATGCCGCGTTTCTCGAGGGCGGACTGCGTCTCGCGAAGACCCTCCAGCATGAAACGGTAATGACGTGCGTTTGCCTCGGGATAGTCGTCGGTGAGAGCGAAGCACACGAGCAGCGGGCGGCTCATCGCGTTGGCCCGCTCGGCGGCATGTTCGAGGGCATGATTGCACTCGGCCCGCTGGGATTGCTGCATCCAGTAAAGAACGTATTGCCCGTCGGCAGGGGGGTGCTCGCTCAGCCGCGAGATGCGCTCAGTGGGAATCTGTGTGGAGCTCATGTGGATCGAGCCGGGTGCCGACATCGGTGCCGCCGCTATCCTACGGCCGAACCATCCGGCGTCCAGACGCGCCACCGCCCGCGCCGGAGTGCGGGTGCGTTCGCGATCCAGGGGCTCTGTGGCGGTCAGGGATGCAACGGTGAGGTATAATCGCCTCCATGCGATACGCCCCATCTGCCATCACGGTCCTGCTTGCCGGCCCGCTCATGCTGGCGGGCTGCGAGCCGCAGGCGGAGGTGACCACCATGAGCCAGCCGACACAGACCACGACGCCGTCGATTGTGGTCAGGAGCAGTGCCTTCGAGCCCAACCAGCCGGTGCCGCGGAAACACACGGAGGATGGGCAGAACGTTTCACCGCCGTTGAGCTGGTCGGGCGTGCCGGAAGGGGCGAGGGAGCTCGCGCTGATCGTGGATGACCCGGACGCGCCCCGGCCGCAACCCTGGGTGCACTGGGTGCTCTACAAGATCCCGCCGGAGACGCGCGGTCTGGAGGAGAACGTGTCGCCGGCGGAGCGGCCGGCGAAACCCGGTGGCTCGCGGCAGGGGAAGAACTCGTGGGATCGGCTCGGCTATGGCGGGCCGGCCCCGCCGCGCGGGCACGGCGTGCATCACTACCATTTCAAGCTCTACGCGCTCGATGCGCCGGTGAATCTGTCGCCCGGGGCGTCCAAGGAGGAGCTGTTGGCGGCGATGAAGGGCCACATCCTCGCACAGGGTGAGCTGATCGGGACGTACGAGCGCAAGTAACCGGTCTGACGTGCGACACGTCCACGCTGATGACTGCGCAACACTTTTCGCCTCAGGGGTCTGGTGGTTCTTCGGGGAACTGCCGTTACCAGAACAGCGCGGTCGGATCGGCCAGGGTCTGGAAGGTGTGACCCGTGCCTCCGGCCGCGGCGGGCTCGGCGAGGTCGGCAGGGGAGGGGAGCATCTGCCCGCCCCGGCCGCCGCTGCCGCCACAGGCGCCTCCGCCGCCTCCGGCGGCCCGATTGCCCATGGCCACGATGGCGCCGGTGCCGCCCGTTCCGCCGCTTACGTTGAGGGTGCCGGCCGAGATGCCTGGGGCGATCAGGTGAATGATGCCGCCTCCGCCTCCGCCGCCCGCACCGATGTTGACGCCGGAGGTCGGCATGCCGGATGCACCCCGGGCCTCGATGCTGCCGCTGCTGGTGATGGAGGTGGGGGAGGCCAGGATGACGATGCCGCCGGCGCCGCCGCCTCCGCCGAAATCGGGTCCGCTCGTGCCGTTGGCCTGGATCAGGCCCGCGTTTTCCAGGGCGCCCTGCGCGAGAACGATAAAGCTCCCTCCGCCTTCGCCTGCCTCTGAAACGAAATCGACGAAACCCGTGGCTCCGCCGGCCCCGCCCGCGCTGACCGGAGCGTAGAGGACGTTGACCGCCTGATCCGCGCCGAGCCCGATGCCGCCCGCGCCGCCGGTCACGAGGGCGCCGGAGGTTCCGACGTGGCCGGGCTCGGCACCAGTGAGTGAGATGCCCGGATTGGAGGCGAACAGGTCGTTGGGGGCCGCGGCGCCCGGAGAGACCACAATCGTGCCGTTGTTCCGGAACGTGCCCGTGCAGCGGATGATCGTTCCACTGGCCACCGTGAGCGTCACGCCCCCGTTGATCGTCACGTTGACGAACTGGTAATTGCCAGTCGCGGCGAACGCGCCGAGCGTGCTGGAAGTGCCCACGAGCAGATCGCCGGCCGAGCCGTTGCCGTAGATCCGAAGCTGGCCGTCAGCGCCGGCCGGTCCCGGGGAGCCCTGCGGTCCGGGGGGGCCCTGGGGCCCTTCCGGACCCGCCGGCCCGGGCACGCCGGTCGCCGCTTCGTCGGTCGGGCATCCCTGGCCGAGGCAAAACAGCGTGCTGAGCAGAAGGAAACCGACGAAAACCCGTTCGATCACACTGTTGGCACCCAACGAACGCATGAACCGCTCCTTTACCGATGCAGTCTTCGGCCCGCACAGAACTTGGCTCACCCCTGGCCGAGGGGGGGCCTGAGCCCCAGGGTCTGGCCTATTTATCGGTTCGGCGGGACTTTCGGCCGTTTACTATCTGCCCGGAGTGGGCGCGTGACAACCTGGGCGGGCAGCAGAGCCGCCCATTGCGGTGTCCCGGTGGATCGGGATCTCGGCGGCTTGCCACGGCGAATCTCGCCCATGGCGAACAGGTGCAGGCGGGACGCCCGCACCACAATCGTTCCGGCCCGCGGATGGTGCCACGGCCCCTCTCAGAGGCCTGTCGGAGGCGAGAAAAACGGGGATTCGGCCGGAGAGGGCCTTCACAAGTCGGCCGTCGCTGCATCATGATAGGTAATCAGTCACCCGGGTGTCTGCCTCAGGAGGTTCAACATGCGTCAACAGCTACGGCTCCGGCCGGCGAGGGTCCTGGGCATCCTGTTGACGACTTTCCTGCCGATGGCGGAGCTCGATTCCGCCTGCTGCTCTGCGGCCGAGCCGACTGCCCCGGGGGTGCCGAACGAACGTCAATGGCGCGAGCTGAACCGGGTGGTGGATCGAGCGTTGACCTGGCTGTCGACCCAGCAGCAGACGGACGGCTCGTTTCCGACCCTCGAACAGGGGCAACCCGCCGTCAGCGCGCTGTGCGTGCTGGCGTTCCTTGCCACCGATCGTGCGTCGCACTCTGAGGACCGCCGCGCGGTGGTCCGGCGCTGCGTGGAGTACATCCTCGCCTCACAGCGGGAGGACGGACTGATCGCCCGCGTGGGACCTCCGCGCGGCAACAGTCTGCCGGAGCTGATGATCTCGGCGGCCGCCGCCTACAACCATGCGATCGCCGGTCTGACGCTGAGCGAAGTCTACGGCATGGCGCCCGAGCGCGAGCCGGAGATCCGGTCGGGCATCGAGCGGGCCCTGCGCTTCTCGCTGGAGCGTCAACCCGCGCCCAAGCGGCGCGAAACCGACAAAGGGGGGTGGCGCTATCTGAAGCGTCACCAGATCAGCGACTCGGACCTGTCGGTCACGAGTTGGTACCTCATGTTCCTGCGATCCTGCCGGAATGCCGGCTTCGAGGTTCCCTCCGGCGCCATTGATGAGGGGACGGCCTACGTGCTGCGGTGCTACGAGCCGCGGTCCGGCCAGTTCTGGTACGCGCTGCAGGGGGTCGAGCACGTCACGACGCGTGCCATGACCGGGGCGGGCATTCTTTCGCTGTCCCTGGCCGGCCGGCACGACACGCCCATGGCGCGGGCGGCGGGGGACTGGCTGCTGGAACATCCGTTCGTCGTCTATGAGAAAGTGGGGCGCAACGACCGGTTCTTTTACGGCGGCTTCTACTGCAGCCAGGCGATGTTTCAACTGGGCGGGCGATACTGGTCGGCGTTCTATCCGCCGCTGCTCCGCACGCTGGCCGAACTGCAGCAGCCCGACGGCTCATGGGGCCGCGAGGTCGGGTCCGACGGGGCGTATGGGACCGCTTACACCACGGCCCTGGCCGTCCTGGCCCTGAGCCCTCCGTATCAGATTCTGCCGATCTTCCAGAGGTAATTACCTCCAAGCGATCGATCGAGCGGCGGGTTCGTTGCCCGCCGTGAAGGCCGGGGGCAGCCCCCGGGTGAACCGTCCCGCCCGTCCGCCCGCCCCGGACGCAGACGTCGATCTGGTCCCGCCCGTGCGGGCCGGCCCGTGTTTCTTGTCTGCATCGCGGATTCCGCTACACTACGAGCGGCCGGTGAGGGTGACAATACTTGGTCTCTGCGCCACCAGGGAGCAGTGCATGACGGAATCACCCGAGGGTAATGTTGCGCCTGCGGCACACCAGGCGACCCCGCAACCGGTCGTCTGGACCAATCTCATCACGCTCATGGGCCTGCTGCTGGTGGGCTTCGGGTTTATCCTGCTGATCACCTTCTGGCTGTTCATGGCCGTCACGCCCGAGCATTCCGAGAACCAGTACCTCAACATCATCGGATACCTGGTGCTCCCCGGCATCCCGGTGACCGGACTGATCATGTGCCCGGTGGGGATCGCCGTCCGGCGATGGCGGCTGCGTCACTGGCCGAACCGCTGGCAGATTTCGCCGAAGATGGCCATCGGCTTCCTGGCCGTCACGTTTTTTCTCACACTGCCGATTCTCGGCGTGAGCAGTTACCAGGGATACCACTATACCGAGTCATCGGAGTTCTGCGGCTCGTGCCATTCCGTCATGGATCCGCAGTTTCTGGCGTACACCCAGTCGCCGCACGCCCGGGTGACCTGCGCGGAGTGCCACATCGGCTCGGGGGCCAGCCCCTTCGTGAAGTCGAAGATCTCCGGCACGCGGCAGCTCTTCGCGGTGGCCTTCAACACGTTTCCGCGGCCGATTCCGCCGGCCATCACGCAGCTTCGTCCCTCGCGCGACACCTGCGAGCAGTGCCACTGGCCTGAGCGGTTCTACGGTTCGAAGCTCAAGCACCTCGTGCGGTTCGCCCCCGACGAGCAGAACACGCGGCATGCCCTTGAACTCCTGCTCAAGGTGGGCGGCCGGAACAGGAATCTGGGCCGCGCCGAAGGCATTCACATGCACATGATCGGGAAGGTCGAATACGTGGCGACGGACCCGGGCCTGCAGAAGATTCCCTGGGTTCGCTATCACAACGACGACGGGACGATCAGCATCTTCCGGTCGGATGGTCTGCCGGATTCGGCGCCGCCGCCCGAAGGAACGGTGCGGAATCTGGACTGCATGGACTGCCACAACCGGGCGGGGCATGAATTCGTCTATCCGCAGGAGTCGGTGGATCAGGCCCTCAACGCCCGCCAGATCGATCCGACGCTGCCGTTCATCAAGCGTGAGGCGGTCGGCGCTCTGGCCGGGGGCTACAACACCCGCGACGAGGCGCTCGTCGGCATCAAAAACGCGATCGAGGCGTTCTATCAGCGCGACTATCCGCAGGTCTTCCGCGATCGCCGCAGCTCCATCGATCAGACGATCGAGAAGTTGCAGTCCATCTACTCCAACACGATCTTCCCCGAGATGAAGACCGACTGGCGAAGCCACCCGAACAACATCGGGCACCTGGTGTCGCCGGGCTGCCTGCGTTGTCACGACGGGTATCACGTCAACGAGGCGGGGCGGGCCATCACGTCGGACTGCAACACATGCCACACGTTCCTCTATCGCAGCAAGGCCGACCCCAACACCATCGTCGAGGGCAAGTTCAACCACGAAATGAAGATCCATGACCTGTGGGAGGGTGGGCTGGGCCCGCACAAGAACCTGCAGTGTCATCAGTGTCATACCGGCGCTCTGACCGCCTCTCAGCTCATGACCTCGTCCGCATGCGGCGATTGTCACGGCTCGGGCCGCTGGCTCGAGATGCGTGCCCAGGGCCTGTTCCGCGAGACCCCGCTGAGCCAGCCCGCGGAGTGACGCCACCCGTTGGCCGGTTGCCGGTCCGCCGTCCGGCGGTCGCCCGGCGGGAGGTCGGGGCGGATATGGTGTCGGTGTCCCGACGGCACGTGCCGCCGGGACCCCTGGGGAGGCTCGCACGGGC
>CAZQEN010000318.1:0-8938 GCA_964591605.1 uncultured Planctomycetales bacterium | reverse complement strand
CAATAGGAAACGAAGTTACGGGCGGGGCGAAAGGCTACTTACGGAATCGCTGGCGGATCCGGCCCCTGCGGACGCAGCGGGAGCGCGTTGCCCGCCCGCACCACAATCGGCACCTTGTCCGCCGCGAGCACATTGAACGGTCGGGCGGCGCTCAACTGTTCGAGCCCGACCAGCCCGATGTGCGGCAGGAGAGAGTCGACGCGTCCTTCGAGGGAAGCTGTCCCGCCCCCGTGATACGGAGAGTACAGCCGGTACTGAACCGTGATTGCTGTTCTGTGTCCGCCTCTCTTCTGTTCGCTCTGTACCCCGGGTTCACAAGGCGGAGTCGGAATGCTTTCACTCCGGGACAACCGGACATTCCGCGCCGGGCGATGCGATCCGCAGGCCGGGCGTCTATAATCCGCGCTTTGCATGGAGGTGGTGCGGATGGATGCAATAGTGAAGGCGGCGGTGGATGCATGGCTCGCCGAGCCCTCGATCGATGCGGAGCACAAGCAGGAGATCCGCTCGCTGCTCGCGGCCGGCGACGAGCGCGACCTGACCGACCGGTTCTACCGTGAGCTGGAGTTCGGCACGGGCGGGATGCGCGGCCTCATCGGAGCCGGGCTCAACCGGATGAACATCTACACCGTCGGAGCGGCCGCACAGGGGCTCGCCAACTACATCCTCAAACAGACCCAGGCTCCCACCGGGAGTTCCGCGCCCGCCGGCACTGCGGGCGGCGTGGCCATCGCCTATGATTGCCGCCGCAGGAGCGACGTGTTCGCTCAGACCACGGCATGCGTGCTGGCCGCCAACGGGATCAAGGCGTACCTCTTCGAGCGGCTGCGGCCCACGCCCGAGCTGTCGTTCGCCGTGCGGCACCTGGGCTGTATCGCCGGAGTGGTGATCACGGCCAGTCATAACCCCCCCGCCTACAACGGGTTCAAGGCATACTGGTCCGATGGGGCGGGCGTCGTCCCACCGCATGACGAGAGCATCATCCGAGAAGTGCGGGCCGTCGGCAGTTTCAGCAACGTCAGGAAGCTCGCGCTGCAGGACGGCATCCAGCGCGGCCTGATCCAGATGATCGGGCGCCAGGTCGACGAAGCTTTCCTCGCGGAGGTGCGAGGGTCGTGCCTGGAGCCCAAATCGATCACGACGCACGGCAGAACCCTTAAGCTGGTCTACACCGCCCTTCACGGCACCGGCGGCCAGCTCGCCCCCATGGCGCTCCGACAGCGCGGGTTCGGCAGGGTCCTCGAAGTCGCCGAGCAGGCCCAACCCGACGGCGAGTTCCCCACCGTCGCCTCCCCGAACCCTGAAGAGGCCCCCGCCCTCAACATGGCCATCGCCCTGGCCCAGCGCGAGCACGCCGACCTCGTCATCGGCACCGACCCCGACGCCGATCGCATGGGCTGCGCTGTCCGGGCCGCCGACGGCACTTTCGAGCTGCTCACCGGCAATCAGACCGCCGCCCTGCTCACCTGGTACATCTGCGAACACCACACACGGGCTGGCACGCTCCCCGCGAATAGTGTCCTGGTCACGACAATCGTCTCGGGCGACCTGATGAAGGACATTGCCCGCAGTTACGGGGTCGAGGTGATCGAAGTGCTCACCGGCTTCAAATGGATCGGCGAAAAGATCCGCCAGTTCGAGGAGCAGGGCCGGCCGGGCCAGCCGCTCAAAACGTACCTGTTCGGGGCGGAAGAGAGCTACGGCTACATGCCGTGCACCTACACGCGCGACAAGGACGCGATCACCAGCACCTGTTACATCGCCGATCTGGCGGCCGTCATGGCGGCCGAAGGCCGCAGCCTGTACGACCTGCTGACCGATCTCTATCGCCGCTTCGGTTATTACCACGAGTATACCAAGAACGTCACGCTGCCCGGCAAGGAGGGCGCTGACAAGATCAAGGCGATGATGGCCTCGCTGCGCAGCGCCCCGCCGCGCGAGGTGGCCGGCATTCCTATTACCACCGTGGGCGACTGCAAGACCGGCGAGATCCGCGACGTGTCCACCAGAGAGGTGACCGGGCGCTATGATCTGCCCGAGTCCGATGTGATTCTGCTCACCCTGGCCGACCGGACGAAAGTGATCGCCCGCCCCAGCGGCACGGAGCCGAAAATCAAGTTCTACATCCTCGTACGCGAGCCGGGTGAAGACCTTGCCGCTGCCCGCACGGCCGCCTCAGCCAAGATCGAGCGCATACTGACGGACGTGGCCCGATGGACGGGCTGATTCGATGGTGAGGAAGGATTGACTCGAAGAACAGCAGGAATCGATCGTTTTCTTCCTGGCTTCCCGCTTTTCCGATCCGTTTTTCACGACTTCGTGGTGCCTGATGCCCGCCAACCTGACGCCTGACTACGAAAAAGCCGAGCAGCGTTATCGTGAGGCAGTCAGCGACGAGGATAAGCTCCAGGCGCTTCGCGAAATGCTCTCGACCATTCCCAAGCACAAGGGAACCGAGAAGCTTCAGGCCGATCTCAAGCGGCGGATCAGCCAGTTTCGCAAGGATTCCGGGAAGAAGGCCGTCAGGGGCGCTGATCCGTTTCACGTCCCCCGCTGCGGTGCCGGCCAGGTGGTGCTCGTGGGGCCGCCGAACGTCGGCAAGAGCGCGATTGTCGCGGCGACGACCAACGCCCCGGTGAAGGTGGCCGATTATCCCTACGCGACCTCGCTCCCGACCCCCGGAATGGCCCATTTCGAGGACGCGCAGGTCCAGCTCGTGGACACGCCACCGGTGACGGCCGAGAACATGCCGGGCGGCCTGTTCGGCACGATCCGCAACAGCGACATCATCGCGATCGTCGTCGACGCCGCGACCGAACCGCTTGAGCAGGCGGATCTGGTCCTGGGCCTGCTGCAGGAACGGGGGCTGGTCCTGCGATCGGTCGCGTCCAGTGAGCTCGACCATACCAACCCGCACGAGCACAGCGCCCTGCTCATCGCGAATCGCGTCGACATCGCGCCGCCCGACAACATCACCGTCCTCCAGGAGCTCTACGCCGACCGCATCGAAATCCGGCCCGTCTCGGCCCAGACGCGTGAGGGCTTGCCCGAACTGATCGCCCGGTTCTGGGAGATGCTGTGCATGATCCGAATCTATACCAAGCAGCCGGGCCACCCGCCTGACAAGGAGAAGCCCTTCACGCTGGAAGTCGGCTCGACGATCGAAGACCTGGCCCGACTGATCCACCGCGACCTGCCCGAGAAGATGAAGTTCGCCCGTATCTGGGGCGATGGCCGATTCGCCGGCCAGCAGGTCCATCGCACCGAGGTCCTCCACGACAAGGACGTGGTGGAGATCCACGAGTGACCCCCATCACCCGATGCTCGCGGGTCGCTGACAGAGTCGGCCGGGTGGCATGGATCCCGGCGCGTCGGGACCCGTCGGGAGGCTCACACGGGCAGCGTCGGCATCGCTGCGCGAGGCCGACGCTGTCCATGCCACCCCCTCCAACGTGTCACGCACCCGATGCTCGCGGGGGCAGGATGGACGCGTCCCATTCCTGATCTATCCCCGCTACAATTGCGGATGTCTTCAGAGGAGAATTCGATGCAACGATCCAGCATCATGATGACTTCATCAGCGCTGGGGCTGATGCTCGGTCTGGCCGTCGCCGGCTGCGAGAATCGGACGTCAGGACCGGGCGCAGCGGATCGCCCATCGGGCGCTGCGACTCAATCGAACCAGGCGTCGCCCACCGCGGCCAGCGTCTCTGAACCCCAGGTCTCCGCCCCTGCCGCCACGCGCCCGGCGTTCTTCAGCGGAAACGGTAAGCGCTTCCAGTACACGCCCCGCCCCTACCCGGTGGACGAACGCGGCTTTTCGCCCGTTGATGCGGCCCTCGCCAAGGCCTGCGCCCGCGAGGAAACGATTCCGGATGACGAGGAAGGTTCACTCAACCCGTACGTGATGAAGGTCGTCGACGCCTACCCGCTCGACGGATCGTACCCGTATCACTGCAGTTGGACCCCGCGCGAATACGACCTCTACAACGGCGTGACGCAGGACATGTTCTTCAAAGGGCTGGTCGTCGCCAAGGCGTATCCCGACGGCTCGCGCTGCAGCTACTGCTGTGGTTTCACGTTCGAGGTGTTCCTGCGGGCGATGAAGCTGCGCAACATCCAGAAGGGCCTCGACCCCGACGACTTCAACAACATGACGTTCAACGACCTTTTCAACATGCTGCAGCTCTGGTACATCGAGGGCCAGGGTGACTGCGTGCAGCGGGCGATCATCTCGTATGGCCTGGGCCGGGCGATCGAGGACTTCGAGGACGCCCGCCCCGGCGATTTCGGCGACTACAGCACCACGCCCCCCGGCGGGCACTCGATCATTTTCATCAACTGGCTGCGAGACGAACAGAACAAGATCGTGGGCCTGCGCTACTTCTCATCGAATCTCTCGGGCACGAAGGGCGTGGGTTACGGAGAAGGCCGTTTCAGCGACTCGCGGCCCAGCGGCAAGGGCCTGCTGCGCAAATCCCTCCGCCTCGCCCGCGTCGTCGCCATCAAAGACTACAAGCCGTTCAATCGCCTCGACATCCCGCAGCGCAACGCCTACGCGCCAATGCAACCGGAGCGAATTGTCTATCTCCCCGCGACTCAGCCGACCGCGATGCCGTGAGCGTCACGAGTGGTTCCGCAGAAGCTGCGGCAATTCGGCCGAGAACCGCGAACGCGGCATGACCTCGTCCGCTCCGGCCTTCCGCGCCGCGGCGGCCAGATCGGTCTGGACATGGGAGAGAAACGCCAGAATTCGCGCGCCGGGCCGCTGCTGCCGCACCTGCGCGATCGCCTCAACGGAATCCACGCCCGATGCATTCACATCGATCAGAACCATCGACGCGTCGTCGCTCGCGGAGAGCAGATCGGCGGCGCTGCGGACAAACTGCACCGGCACACCGACCGCCTGGCCCGTGCTGCGAATCTTGGTCGCGAAAAACAGATCCGTAACGAGTGCAATAACCGCCATGGAACAGATGAGAGGGTCCCGTCGGCCCGAAACCGGGAGGAAAGTGGTATCACGACTTCGCCGCAGTGACCGGCGGCCCCGACTTGGCGGT
Organism: uncultured Planctomycetales bacterium; assembly: GCA_964591605.1. Lineage (GTDB taxonomy): Bacteria > Planctomycetota > Phycisphaerae > UBA1845 > PWPN01 > CAYLLT01. The sequence continues at coordinate 3,878 of CAZQEN010000318.1, read as the reverse complement.
CAGCCGTGCTCCGAGAACGCGCGCTGTGCCCCGGGCAATGCCGTTGCGGGCAACCGTACCGTTTGTGGTGATCTCGCCGTTCCCGTTGGCACCGGCTGCGGTTTTGACCGCCGTCCTGGGTTTCACACGGCGGGAGGTCTTCTTGGCGGAGATGCGCTCAAAGAAGCTGCCCAGATTCCGCAGACGCTCATACCGCCGCTTGAGCAGGGTCTCAATCCGTACACGCCGCAGATCCCGAACCGTGTCCGACACATACTTCTCGAATACCTCCATCATCGCGGCCGGATTGCGGTGTCCGCCGCCCAGCGGCTCGGGCAGGACATCATCGACGAGGTTCAGCCGCTTGAGATCCTTGGCCGTGAGCTTGAGCGCCTTGGCCGCCTGGGCGGCCTGCTGAGCTGTTTTCCAGAGAATGGCGGCGCATCCTTCCGGCGTGATGACCGAGTAATAGGCGTGCTCGAACATGGCCAGGCGATCGCCGACTCCGATGCCCAGAGCCCCGCCGCTGCCACCCTCTCCGATGACCACGCAGCAGATCGGCACCCGCAGCCGTGACATCTCCATGAGATTCACGGCGATGGCCTGGGCGATGCCCCGTTCCTCCGCCTTGTCGCCCGGATAGGCGCCCTGCGTATCAATCACACAGACGATCGGAAGCCGGAATTTCTCCGCGAGCTGCATCTTGAGCAGGGCCTTGCGGTAGCCTTCGGGGTGGGGACAGCCGAAGTGGCGCTCGATCTTCTCTTTGGTATCTCGCCCCTTATCGTGCCCGACGAGGAGCACTTTCTGCCCGCCCACGCGACCGAAGCCGGTCACGATCGCCCGATCGTTGCCGAAACAGCGGTCCCCGTGCAGCTCGCAGAAATCCTTGACACACGCGTCGATGTAGTCGCGCAGCACCGGCCGTCTCGGGTGTCGCGCCACCAGCACGGTCTCCCACGGGGTCAGCCGCGAGTACGTGCTTCTGGTGAGCTCCACCAGGGCCGCCCGCATCTTCTGAATCTCGCCGGTGTGATCGCGCCCGGTCTGGGCCTGCTGAGCCTCCAGCTCGGCAATCTCCCGCTCTATCCGCACGAGGGGTTTCTCGAATTCCAGAATCCCGCCTGCGCCGGACAATCCATTGCCGCTGGGACGCACCTGCGGTTGAGTACTCATATCCATATCACTCAATAGGTTGAGGTTTCGGCCGGATCCCGTACACTCTCCCCGTCCATGCGCCACCTGGACCCGGCCCGTACAGCGGACAGCGTATGCCAACGGGATCGGATTAGCAAGGAATTAACACTCCGATTTGACGCTCGACCGGCGGTCCGCGTAGAGTAGCCGTCGCCTGGGGCCTTCAAAGCCGTGCCTAAGCGCTTCCAGATCAGCACTTTAGAGACCGTCGCCATCGCAGGGGTCGGCCTGCTGGGGGGTTCCATCGGCCTGGCGCTGCGAGCGGCAGGCTTTGGCGGGCGACGCATCGGCATCGGCCGCCGGCTCTCCTCGCTGCGCCGAGCTGTCGAGTACGACGCTGTCGATGAAATCACCCGCGATGCCGGCAATGGTGTTGCGGAAGCTCAGCTCGTCGTCGTCTGCGCTCCCATCAGTCAGTTCGAGCGGCTGTTCCGTGCAATGGCGCCGAGTCTGCGGCCGGGCACGCTGGTCACCGATGTGGCCAGCGCCAAGGTGGAGGTCATGCGCCTGGGGCGACGACTGCTCCCGTCACACGTCGACTTTGTCGGTTCTCATCCGATGGCCGGCTCGGAAAAGAGCGGCGTCGAGTTTTCCCGGGCAGATCTCTTTGAACGCGCCACCTGCATCATCACTCCCGCCTCGCGAAGCGGACAGCCCCGGCGCCGGCGGGCCCGCGGTGCTGCATCCGGCCGGCCGGTCGTCCGGGCGAAGCAGTTCTGGGAAGCCCTTGGAGCGCGAACGGTGGTGCTGCCGGCGGAAACCCACGATCGTCTCCTGGCCCGCATCAGCCACCTGCCGCACGCGGTGGCGAGCACCCTGATCGCCCTCGGCCGTCGCGACAACGCCATGTCGCTCGCCGGACCGGGCTTTGCCGACACCACCCGCATCGCCAGCGGTGAGGCCGCCCTCTGGACCGACATTTTCCATGCCAATCGCCGCGCCACCCGCGATGCAATCGACGAGCTGATCGTTGAACTGCGGCGGCTGCGCAGGTTTCTCGAGCGCGACGACACCGCCGCCCTTCATGACTGGCTCGAAACCAGCAAGCAGATTCGCGATCGCTGGGTCGAGCAGCGGTATCGAAGGAAGGAATTGCCCCCATGATGAGCACGCCCTCCCCCGTGCGTACGCTCTGGCGGATCACCGTTTCTCCACGGCGCCCGCAGCTCGATGCCCACGGCTATGCCGTCCTGCGCGATATACACGACCTCGGGTTCAGCCACATTGATGCGGTGGCCTTCAGCCGCCTGTTTCTGCTGCAAGGGCCGCTCGCGCCGCCGGCCGTCGAGCAGATCGCCCGCGACCTGCTGGCCGATCCGGTGACCGAGGCGTTCTCATGCCGCCAGGGCGGAGACGATCCGGGGTTGCCCGGCAACGGATTCGACGCCGCCGTCGAGGTGCATCTCAAGGGCGGCGTGATGGATCCGGTCGCCGCCTCCACGCTCATGGCGATCCGCGATATGAGCCTGGCAGGGCCCGAAGGGCGAGCGAAGGGGCAGAATGGAGCCCGAAGCGCGAGCGAGGGGTTCGTCACCGGGAGCACGGGAGGGCTGTCCGCGCCGCACGCGCCAGAAGGCGATCGAATCCGCCTCTCCACGGCCCGCCTCTATCGCCTGGGGGGCGTTCGCACCGCCGATGAGGCGGTCACCATCGCCCGGCGCCTCCTTGCGAACGACTGCATCGAAGACATTTATATCACCGCCCCCGGCCGTCACGACCCGCGCCCCGATCACCTCCCCATCGCTCCCACGCGCCCGTTTGCACTGCGCCACGTCGCCATCCGAGACCTCGACGACGCCGCCCTCATGAAGCTCTCGCGCGAGGGGCACCTGTTTCTCTCGCTTGACGAGATGCGGGCCATTCAGAGCCACTATCGTGCCGCCGGGCGCGAGCCGACCGATCTCGAGCTCGAAACGTTCGCCCAGACCTGGAGCGAGCACTGCGTGCACAAGACGCTCAAGAGCGCTGTGCGATATCACGGCGCACCCATGCCCCACTCTGAACTGAGAACTCAGAACGCAGAACCCTCATCGAATGTCGGCCCGGTCGAAGTGACGTATGAAAACCTTCTCCGCGACACGATCGCCCGCGCGACGCGCGAGCTCATCGCCGCCGGCACGGCCGACTGGTGCCTGTCCGTCTTCGAGGATAACGCCGGTATCATCGCGTTCGACGACCAGTACGGCATCGCCTTCAAGGCCGAAACGCACAATCACCCCTCAGCCATCGAGCCCTACGGCGGGGCCGCCACCGGCATCGGCGGCTGCATCCGCGACATCATGGGCTGCGGCCTGGGGGCCAAGCCGATCGCCAACACCGACGTGTTCTGCGTTGCCAACCCGGATTTCCCCGCCGATGCGCTGCCCAAAGGCGTGCTACACCCCCGCCGCATCCTCAAGGGCGTCGTCTCGGGCGTGCGCGATTACGGCAACCGCATGGGCATTCCCACCGTGAACGGCGCGATCGTGTTCGACGACCGCTATCTGGGCAATCCACTCGTATTCTGCGGCTGCATCGGCCTGATTCCGCGCGACCGGATCAGGAAGGAGCCGCGGCCGGGCGACCTGGTCGTCGTCATCGGCGGCCGCACCGGGCGCGACGGCATTCACGGGGCGACCTTCTCCTCCGCCGAGCTCACCGACACGCACGCCGACGAGTTCGCCCACGCCGTCCAGTTCGGCAACGCCATCGAAGAAAAGCGC
>CAZQEN010000317.1:0-8966 GCA_964591605.1 uncultured Planctomycetales bacterium | reverse complement strand
GGATGCGCCTCCGGCCGGCCTTCCGGCGTCACCACCCCGGTCCCCGTCCGGACCCGCTCGGGCAGGGCTGCCCCCGGCGATCGCAAACCCTCGCTCATGACGCCACCTCCGGCCCGCCTGCCCTCTCCACGAAGATGCCGTCCAGAACGTCCAGCGAAATCGTCCGGCCCACCGCAGACTCGTCCATCGCCGCCGTCACGTCCACGTGCTCAACCCGGCTCCGCGCCGGAATGAGCATGTGCACCTTCGTGGTGATGGTCTGCTCACCGAATTGAAAGCGGTTGATCGGCCGCGAGCTGGGCCGCAGTTGTTCGAGCTCCTGCCGCGTGCCGAAAAACAGCGCCTGGCTCGGACAGACCGCCGCGCACATCGGCTTGAGCCCCGCCGACGAGCGGTCGTAGCACATGTCGCACTTCATCATCAGCTCGAACTCGGCCTTCATCTTCGGCACCCCGAACGGGCACGCGAGCACGCAGTTGTTGCACGCGATGCACCGCGGCTTCCGCGCCGACTGCACCACCCCGTCCGCCGTCCGCTTGATCGCGTCCGCCGGGCACACCTCCGCGCAGGTCGGCGAGTCGCAGTGCATGCAGATCACCGGAGTCGTCTGCGTCGTGCGCGACCGCTCCACGTACTCCAGGTGGATCATCGGGTATCCCTTGTGCGTGTCACACTCACTGCAGGCCTGCACGCACGCCTGGCACCCGATGCACCGCGAGGGGTCGATGAAAAACTCGTGATTCTGCGGAACCATCCCGGTTACTGCTGCGGCTCCAGTTCACTCGCATAGTCCGGCGGACCGTCCGCCTTCCGCACCCGCACCGCGCACACCTTGTACTCGGGGATCTTCGAGATCGGGTCCTGCGCGGCGATCGTGAGCTGATTCGCGCTCTTGCGGCCCGGCCAGTGGTACGGAATGAACACCGTATCCGGCCGGATCGTCGCCACCACCTGCGCCCGCAGCGTGCACGATCCGCGGCGCGACTCCGCCGTCGTCCAGTCGCCGTCCGCGATGCCCAGCTTCGCCGCGAGCTGGGGATGCAGCTCGATCCGGGGCTCGGGATACTGCTCGACCAGCGGCCCGATCCGCCGCGTCTGCGTGCCCGACAGAAACTGGCTCACCACCCGCCCCGTCGTCAGCATCAGCGGATACTCCGCGTCCACGTCCTCCGCCGGCGGCGTGTATGGCGCGACGTTGAACCGCGCCCTGCCGTCCGGAAAGTAGTACGGACCGGCCCCCCGCGCCACCGGGTTCCACGAACCCGGCTCGAACAGGCGCGGCGTCCCGGGATGATCGATCGGCCGGCCCTGCGGATCCTCGCTCGGGCACGGCCAGAACACGCCGTACTGCCGCTCGACTTTTTCGTACGTGATGCCCGAATAATCCGCCACGCCGCCCTTCGAGGCGACACGCAGCTCCTCGAAGATCTCGCGCGGGCTGCCGAACGTGAAACCCCGCTCGCGCTTCAGCGCCCGGGCCAGGTCCTGAATGATCCGCCAGTCCTGCCGTGCCTCGCCCGGCGGATCGACCGCCTGGTTGATCCGGATCACCCGCCCCTCGATCTGCGTGACCAGCCCTTCGTCTTCCTCGTGCAGCGACCCGGGAAGCACCACGTCCGCATGACGCGCGGTCTCGTTCAGGAAGAAGTCAATCGCCACGTAGAATTCGAGCCGATCCAGCGCCCTGGCGACGAAGTTGTTGTCCGGCAGCGACACCTTCGGATTGAAGCAGATGCTCAGCAGCCCACGGATCTCCCCCCGGTCGATCTTGCGGAACATCTCGTAGCAGTCCACGCCCGGCTGCGGCAGATCGCGCTCCTCCATGCCCCAGATGCGGGCGATATGGGCGCGATGCTCCGGATGGGCCAGATCGCGGCCGCCGGGAAGCTGATCGGCCTTCTGGCCGTGCTCGCGCCCCCCTTGTCCGTTCGCCTGGCCGGTGATCGTCGCGTAGCCGCAGCCCTCCCGCCCGATCCGCCCGGAGGCCAGCACGATGTTGATCGCCCCCAGACAGTTCTGGACGCCATGCGTGTGATGCTCGATCCCGCGGGCGTGCAGCAGAAAACTGCTGCGGGCCGTCCCCCACCATTCCGCCGCCTGGCGGATCGAACGCTCGGCGATGCCCGTCACGCGCGCCGTCTTCTCCGGGGTCCACTCCCGCACGCTCTCGGCCACCGCATCGAATCCGACGGTGTGTGCGTCGATGAACCGGTGATCCAGCCAGTCGTTCTCGATCATCAGGTGCAGGATGCCGTTGAACAGCGCGATGTCGCGCCCCGGCTTGACCGGCAGGAACAGATCACACGTCCGGGCGATGGGCGTGATCCGCGGATCGACCACGATGATCCGTGCGCCGTTCTCCCGCGCCTGCCAGACGTAATTCGTGGTGATCGGCGCGCACTCGGCCACGTTCGCCCCGCTGATCCACACCACCTGCGCCTTCAGGATATCGCTCCACGGGTTGGCCGCCCGGTCGATCCCGAACGCCTTCTTATTGGCCGCCGCCGCACTCACCATGCACAGCCGCCCGTTGTAGTCGATGTGCCGCGTCCGCAGGCACATTCGGGCGAACTTGCCCATCAGATACGTCTTCTCGGTGGTCAGGCTCGCCCCGCTCAGCAGCCCGAACGCGTCGTTCCCGTACGTGCTCTGAATCCGCTCGATTTCCGACGCAACCCGGCCGATCGCTTCGTCATAGCCGATCGCCCGGAAGCCGCCGGGCGCCTGCGGATCGCGGGCATACGCGTGCAGCAGCCGGTCCGGATGGGCCCCCTGCAGGTACCGCTTCACCCCCTTCGGACACAGCATGCCCGTGTTGAACGGGAACTCCTGCCAGGGCTCAAAGCCGATCACCCGGTTGTCGCGCACCTTGAGCTGGATCCCGCACTGCTGGCCGCAGAAGCAGCAGTGCGTCTTCACCAGCCGCGCCGGCTCCGCCCCCGGGTCGAGCCGCTGCCCGCCCATGAACGCGGTGTGCGGCCCGAACCGCTCGATGCTCTCCCGAATCTCGACCGCCGGTGTGCTCATTCAGACTTCGCTCTCATCGCCTGCTGGCGTCCACGATCATCCCCTGTGCGATCGCCAGCATCGCCCGCCGGCGGGTGGCATGGGCAGCGTACTCGCTGCCCGTGCGAGCAGGTCCCCGCAATCTGCGCGGGTGCCCCACCCCGTCGCGAAGCGCGGGGTGGGGGACCGACTCTCATTCAGCCATCGCTCTCATCGCCTGCTGGCGTCCACGATCATGCCCTGCGCGATCGCCAGCATCGCCCGCCGGCACCGCGGGCAGATCCATTGGTAATGCGGCGCCTCCAGCCCGGGCGTCTCATATCGGTACCCGAGTTGCCGCTCCACCGTGATCAGATCCTCCACCTGCATGCGCGACGCGAACGCATCGCCGCACCGCCGGCACGCTGCCTGCTCCTGCCGCGCCCCCACGCTCTTGTAGAACGACACCCCGATCTGCGCCGGCCGCTGGAAGATGTGGAAGAACTTCCCGAACGGCAGCCACAGCAGCGTGAAAATCACCGTGATCGCGTGCAGCAGCGCGAGAAAATCGTAGCCGTACCCCTTCAGCCACGTGTAGCTCGCCGTCAGCATCAGCCCGGTGATGCTGATCGAAAACAGCAGGATCAGCGGCAGAAAGTCCTCGCCGAATTGCTGCAGGGCCGCCGCCCCGTGGTCCCGCATCCGCCGCCGCATCGCCAGCATGATGCCCGCGATCACCAGGATCGACGCCCACACCAGCCCGTGAAAAACCACAAACCCCAGCCACGAGTGAATCGGAAACGCGAACGTGGGGAATCCGAACACGTAGACACGGTACCACTCCAGATCGTCCGGCAGCGTCTGAAAGTGGATCCAGCCGAACACCAGCGGGAACGTGATCGCCGCGGCAATGACGCAGCCCCACATGATCAGCCAGTGCGCCGCCCAGCGGATGCGACCGCGCCGCCAGATGAAGTTGTTGAGCGCGATCAGCGAGACCATCCGACCCGCCAGCCCCGCCAGGTGCCGCCCGATGTCCCCTTTGCGCAGAAACACCTGCCAGCCGCGACGCCAGTACATCCGCGTCGGCGGCCGCTGAAGCCACATCGCGTAACGGTAGGCAATTCCGAACGCAGCGAACAGCGTGGCGAATGTGTACGCCACCAGCGCCGCGTCGAAATGCGCCAGCGTGCGCGAACCAAGAACGATCAACAGCGCCAGGACGGCCGTGATCGCGCTGGCCCACCCGGTCGCCCGAAGGGTCTCACGAGACATCCGCATGGCCCGTGTCTAATGAACCACCGCCGGCGCCGCCGCGTGATCGCTCCCGCAGCCGTCGCACCGGCTCGTGCAACTCGAAGTCTGCGCTGCCGCCCTCAGATCCTCCAGCAGCGCCTCCAGATCGACGCTTCGCAGCATCGCCGCCTGCCGCACGCTCACCTGCCGCGCCAGCGTCCGCCGCAGCCACGGGTTGTTCAGCAGCGTGAACCCGTAGCGGTTGAACACCTCCAGCGTCGCCGGAAACCATGTCAGCACGTCGTACACCCGGTGTTCCGCCTCGATCCGGGCCGGGACAGGACCCGACGGCGATTCGGCGAGCCCGAGCGCACGCTGCTCGCGCTTCCCCGCAACCATGATCCGAATCAGCCCGATTCCCCACCACGCCAGCCCGGTGACCTCCAGTGTACCGCTGACGCCCACCAGGGCAAAGAAACCCGGATGCCAGTCGGTCAGCGTCTGCATCGAGCACCGCAGGAAACAGCCGAGGTTCACCAGCACAAACGGCCCCCACAGCTCCGTGAGCTGCCGGGGATCGCGCCCGTTGAGCGTCGGCACCACCTTGGCCGCGAATCCCATGATCATCATCGAGATGAACCCCACGGTGATCGCGTGCCGGATCGCCCCGTAATACGCATGGCTGAACGGAATGCCGCTCACCCATTGATACACCGGCAGCAGCAGCAGCATGATCATCGAGATCGCCAGCCAGCCGTACCCCGCCCGCACAAACTTCGCCGAGCGGTCGGCCACCGGCATCGGCCGCCACAAACGCCATGGCCAGGCGACCATCACGATGCCCGCCGCCAGCAGGAGCCACGGAATCATGAGGAAGGCCGCCATCACATGATTGCCCGTCCATGCGTAGGCGACAAACAGACCCACCTCGCCCAGCAGACCCACCGTCAGCACCGCCAGGGCCCGCCAGGCCCGCCGCTCCGGCACCTTCGGCACGTTAAACAGCCCCGGCAGCATCCGCAGACACACCCCCAGGATCATGAACAGCGCCAGCCCATGGATCTGCAGATCGCGCAGCGGCGCCTGATACGCCTTCACGTAGAAGAGCAGCGCTTCCTTCGAGCCGGCCGTCATCGTAGTCCATGTGTGCCAGGTGCTCATCGCGCTCATCGCGACAAACCACATGAGCGCCGCTGTCACGAACCCCACGTACGGCTCCAGGCGCGCCTCACTGCGCCGAAAGGTCGTCAGGATCTGTCCGACGAACGCCGCGATGGCCGCAAGCTCGAGCAGACCGCCGGCCAGCGCCAGCGGCGCCGCCCACGCCCGCCCCGCCTGCGTCATGGCCACCGAGGCCACGATCATCCCCACCACCATCGTCACGAACGTCGCCACCGCCAGCCGCGGCGCCGCCAGCCGCGTGTGCCAGATCCGCGGGAACGCCTGATAAGCAAAGCCCATGATGAACAGCCCGACCCACCCGAAGATCTGCGCGTGCCCGTGCGCGTTCACCTCATGAATCGAAACACCCGTGAACTTGCCCGCCAGGCCGATCTTCCAGAGCAGCAGCGCACCCCAGGTTGCCCCGGCCGTCAGGATGAGCGCGATTCCCGCCTCGAAAAACCGTCGATAGATCGAGTCTTCAAGCCGCGGCAGGGACAACTCCGCCCCCGTCGATGCGATGGGAAGTGAGACCGTCGCCGCCTGCCGAATCTCCGCGAGCAGACGGTCCTCATCAACCCCATGCGCCCGGGCAAAGAACTCCAGCGTCTCCACCGGCCCCAGCCGACCTCCGCACCCGTGAAGGCCATAGCGGTCCAGAACCGGCCGCACCTGCGGATACCGGGTCAGTACGTCGGGAACCATGCTTTCCAGCGAAATGCCCGCCATCCTCGTCGTCCCACCACCCATCGCGTCATCCCTCATGCATAAAGGATATCTGGATCTAGACATCCATAATATACACCGACTTTTCCCGCCTGGCAAGCCCCGAATGCCATTTTCCCCTTCAGAATATGGTCGCCCAACGCTCGTCCTGGTAAATACTTATCAATAATGATCTTATGGCTCAGATTGCGGGCGGGCCGAAGGCCCACCAGCAAGCCAGCCCAAGGCAGAGCGAGCGCAGCGAGCGCCGCCCTGGGTCAACGAGCCCACCCACCACAAAAAGCCCCAACGGGGCGCCGCAGATTACCGCCCCCGATTCGACCGCATTGGACGCGGCGGGGGGATGGCTTGGGTACTTGGAACGCCCACCCGGCCCTTCCAGAGAGGCTCGGCGAGTTGCCGGTTCCATGCCTGGAACGCGGTCTCCAGTTCGCGGACCCGCTCGGGGTGCTCAGCGCTCACGTCGTGGTGCTCCGACACGTCCCGCTTGAGGTCATACAGTTTCGCAGGCTCCTCCCCCATGCGCACCAGCTTCCAGTCGCCGCGCCGGATCGCCGACTGCGGCCCGAACCGCCAGTACAGCGCGTCGTGGGGCGAACCGCTTTTCTCTCCGGTCAGGAACGGCATCAGATCGACCCCGTCGAGCGGCTTGTCCGGCCCCCTGGCCGCCGCGACCGCCAGGCACGTCGGCAGAATATCCAGGGAAATCACCGGCTCATCGTACGCCTTCCCCGCTGGCAGCACGCCCGGCCACGCGACCGCGAACGGCACCCGGATGCCGCCCTCCCACACCTGTCCTTTGGTGCCGCTCAGTGGATCGTTGCGCGAGCTGTTCACGTGCGTCGGACCGCCGTTGTCGCTGATGAAGAACACGAGCGTGCGCTCCTCCTCGCCCCGCTCCCGCACCTTGTCGAGCACGCGCCCCACCGCCTCATCCAGACCCGCCAGCATCCCCGCGAAGATCCGCCGCCGCTCGTCCGAAATCTCCGAGAACCGACCCGCGTATTCCGGCGGCGCCTGCAGCGGACCATGCACCGCGTTAAAGGGAAGATACAGGAAGTACGGCTCGTCCTTCTTCTGTCCATCCAGGAATGCGATCGCCTCGCGGCGGAAGGCCTCGGTCAGGTGGGCCTTCTCATCCACCGGCTCGCTGCCCCGATAGATCAGGTTCGTCGGCTCGGCCCGCGCATCGATATAGGAATGCGCCCCGCCCAGGAAGCCGAAGAAGCGATCGAACCCGCGCGCCTGCGGATGATGCCCGGCCGATCCGCCCAGGTGCCACTTGCCCACCATGCCCGTGTGATACCCCGCCGCCTTGAGCAACTGCGGCAGCGTCTGCTCGTCGAGCGGAAGCCCCATTTTCGGGTTCCGGATCGCCGGTTCGACCGTATTGAACTCATGTCCGAAGCGCTGCTGGTATCGTCCGGTCATCAGCCCGGCCCGCGTCGGACTGCACACCGGGCACGATACGTAGCCGTTCGTGATGCGCACCCCCCGCCGGGCCAGCGAATCGATGTGAGGCGTGGGAATATCCCTGCAGCCGTTGAATCCCACGTCGGCATAACCCAGATCGTCCGCCACGATCAGGATGATGTTGGGCCGCCGTCCGCCGGAGAGACGGCTCGACTCGGCCGCTGCGACCCCGCCGACCGCGATCCCCGATAAAACGACGATGCCCATCAGCAGGACGTGATTGCTTCTCACGGGAATCTCCATTTCAGCCATGCAGACAACATGAACCGCATCGCAAACACGTGGATGGGTCGCCGCCGCTTCAGGAGCTTACCGCCGCTTCCCGCGCGACACCACCGACTGCGCCAGACGAATGCCCAGGAGCATCGCCCCGATCACCGGCCGCAGAACCCGGCCCCAGCCGCGCCGATAGTCGCGATACAGCCGGTTCAGGTGCATCAGATACCGGGCCTGCTGTTCGAGATTCAGCTTGCTCCGGCCCCCCGCCCGGTCGTGGAACTGGATGGGCACTTCCGTCGGCCGCGAACAGCCGCATCGCCAGAGCAGTTCCAGCCCGATTTTGTAGCCGATCGGATTCGGATCGCGGCACTGCGCGAACGTCTCGCGGGGCAGGGCAAAGAAGCCGGCCATCACGTCGCGAAGCCCGCGGCTCAGCGGCCGGGCCAGCAGCGTGGCCACGTAACTGTTCAGCCGCCGCCCGCCGCCCCAGTTGTGCGTACTTCCTCCCGCCACATATCGACTCCCGATCACGAAGTCCGCACGCCCCTCGCGCAGCGGCGCCACCAGGGCGCCGATCTGCTCGGGCGGATGACTCAGGTCCGCATCCATCACCACGAGGAACCGTCCCCGCGCCTGCCGGAGCCCTTCCAGGACGGCCAGGCTCAGATCGCGGTCCTTCGTCCGCACGATCAGCCGCAGCGGATGGTCGCGCGCGAGCTCGCGGGCGATTGCGTCCGTGCCGTCCCCGCTGTCGTCGTCCACGATCAGCACTTCATATGAACCGCACGCCTCCCGCAGCGCCGACGCCGTGCGCAGAATGAGCGGGCGCAGATTCTCCGCCTCCCGGTAGGTGGGAATCACAATAGAAATGTCGGGCGCGTGTGGCGGCATGTCTCTGCCAGCGATCGTCACCGCGCGAACTCGACCGCCCGCAGCTCCCGAATCAGCGTTACCTTCACTTCGCCGGGGTAGGTCATCTCCTGCTCGATCTTCTTGGCAATCTCGTACGCCGTCTTCGCCGCGTTGTGGTCATCCACCTGCTCGGCATCGACGATCACGCGGATCTCGCGGCCGGCCTGCACCGCATACGCCTGCCGGACGCCCCCGAAGCTGTAGGCGATCCCCTCGAGCTGCTCGAGCCGCTTGATGTAACGTTCCAGCGACTC
>CAZQEN010000316.1:0-9013 GCA_964591605.1 uncultured Planctomycetales bacterium | reverse complement strand
GCCGCGGCGCTCGAAGACGCGTTCAAGTGGATTCACAGCCAGAGAGCTGCGTAGGCTCTCTGGGCTCGTTCGAAGCGGTTGAATGGTCAAGGTTGACGCGCAGGGTTCATGCTCCACCTGAACCCTCGTTCATCAATCCTCGTGCTCGCATCGCCGGTCCGGCAGGATCAGAGGAGTTCCCTCAGCACCCGCAGCAGTTTGGCCTTGGTGGGATCGTCCGCGGCGCTCCACAGATCGGTGAGCCGCGCATCGGGCAGCGTAACCTTGCGCCCGCCCCTGGGTGCTCCGAACAGGAACAACTCGACGGGTTCACATCCGAGGCCCCGGCAGAGCGCTTGAATCGTCTGCAGCGTGCAGTTCATGTGACCCCGCTCGATCTCGCCAATGCGCTGCATGGCGAACTTCCCGCCGCAGCGCCGGGCGAGCTGCTTTTGTGTGAGGCCCAGGCGCGTGCGGAGCTCCCGGACACGGCGGCCCAGCTCCAGTTGCAGATTCATCTACCGCTCCCCAAAGCACTTGCGGACAGATTAAACATTGTCCGGGATTTCGCCAAACACATCTTGATCTTCTGGCGGCGGGCATTAACATCTATAGTGTGTATGATGTCTAGAAGAACATATCGTGATGATCCTCACGCGGGGCGGATGGCTGGCATGGCTCCGGTGACCTCAGACATCAGGCGGGAACCAGATCCACCGGCGGCCGACAAACAGCGGGCAGCCGCCGGCGGGCGGCTTGCGGTATGCATAGCGGCTGAGTTGCCAGACGGCCACGAGCATGTCGAGCACGATGGCGGTCAGATACAGGTGATAGAGAATCGTGACGCTCAGGCAGACTGCCGGCACCCGGGTGAAGAGATACCCGCATGCGGCGACGCCACTCAGACAGAATCCCAGCACCGCCAGGACGGTGCCACGACCGCTTCGCCCGCCGACCACGCGCTGACGATTGGGGTGCCGCGACTGAAAAGCCAGCAGCTCCTCGCCGGCGATCTGGTTCACCTGCCGTTCGATCTCATCAATGCGGCGGAGCACGTCCTCTTTGGACCGGTTGTGAACCACTGTCGTGCGCAGCAGCGCCGCGAGCGCCGCCGGCATCGCCAGCAGAACCCCGAGGCCCGTCTCGGCCGGCAGTGCGCTGAAGCTTCCGAGCACGGCCCCGAGCGTTCCGCCAGCCACAGGCAATCTGCGGTCCACCGCCGCGAGTCGAAACGAGAGCAGGCCATAGAGCGCCCGGTACTCCTCGATAAGCACCTGGACGCGGTCGCGGTCGGAGAGCGTGCCCCGCGGGCCGCCGGTCGACCGCGGAGGGAATGGGTCCTGGGAATTCATGCAGAGCTTGGGATGCATCGGTGAGCCGCGTCGGTTCACACTCCCGGCTGCTTTTCTCGAATGGAAAGGATCACCATCATGTTCAGTACGCTGGTCGAAACCGGCGCGGGTCTGTGTGTGCTCGCCGGCGAGCCCGCCGGTGTGAGCGGTCGCTGGTCCGGAGCGCTCAGCGGGTTCTTCACGGTCGCGCGGCGTGTGCTCGCCGGCGTCCGGGCGGACGTCCGGCTGGGTCGCCTGGGTCCGCGCGTGTTCCTCTACGGCCAGGCCGGCGACCATGGTCTGGGCGACGTGCTCGATGGGTTGATGGACCGAATCGACCTGGAGTACGCGATCGAGCTGCAGTCTCCCTTTGAAGACACCGCATCGATTGCCGGGGCGCTCTGGTCGGGCCGTGAGATTCTGGGCAATGGATTCGATGATGGATTGGCGAAGCTGCGCTTCGGCGCCGGCACGCTGGATCTTCCGCTCCACGTGCACGAGCACTCCGATCGCTTTATCGCGGTACTGGATGGCTCGGGCCGATTCTGGTGGTCGCACGAGCCGCTGGCCGGGTTCACCGGGGCCGGTATCCAGTCGGTGGCTGTCCGGCCCGGCGATGTGCTCGTGTTCAGTCGCGACCTCCTGCACACGTTCAGCGCGCCGACGCAGGACCTGGTGCTGCTGTCGTATCACAGTCCGGAGATCGCGTTCGACGATCCGCGCCAGTACACACTGCCCGACTTGATCTGGTCACCGCGCGCGGCGGCTCCGGTCAAGCCGATGGTGCTGTCGAATTCTCCGGTGCGGGCGGCGGGCTGACCGGGTCGTGGAGAACGCTGGGCATCCAGTGTGGTCGGGTCATCAGAACACCGTGTGAGAGTGGTTTTTGGCTTGCGGGTTCATGAAGTTCTTCGTAGAACCTAAAGGACGTTGAACTAAACCGCTGCGCGGTGGGCAGTCCGCCTCTACCTCTGTCTTCTTTCCAAACACTGTTTCGCAATCGTACCCACACGGTCAAAAAACCCCCTTGCGCTGCGAGCGATAATCCGGTGTATCTCGTGCATGAGGGAACGCGAATCCGAACCCCCGAACGCCGGTTTGCCCGTCACCGGGAGCGAAGCATCGGCCCTATCGATCCACTTGCTGCAGTCGGTACCGGAGGAGGAAGTGTGGCTGGCCGGCCAACTCTCCCCGCACACACGTCGCGCGTATAAGCGCGACGTAGCTCATTTCATCGAGACGATAGGCATTCGATCCGGTGCGGAGTTGCGGCACGTCAGCCGAGCGGCCGTCATCGCCTGGCAGAACGAAATGACGGAGCAGGGCGCCAAGCCGCGCACCATCCGCCGGCGGCTCTCGGCGCTCTCATCATTGTTCGCGCATTTGGTCGCCCATCGTGCTGCCGACACCAACCCGGTGCGTGACATCAAGCGCCCCCGCGTGAACCGTAGGCACGGAACCACGCGTGCGTTCTCGTCGAAGGAGGCTCGGAAGATCCTGGACGCCCCTGATCCATCGACGCTGCAAGGCCTGCGTGACCGCGCCATTCTGTCGGTGGGTTTACAGGCCGGTCCTCGGCGATCCGAAATCACCCGCCTCCTCGTCAAGGACTACCACACCAATGCCGGGTACAAGTCGCTGCACTTCATTCGCAAGGGCGGGCTGGACTTATCGCTGGCCATCAATCCGCAGACCGCCCAGCGGATCGAAGACTACTTGGCCGCAGCCGGCCACCGCAACGATGTGGAAGGCCCCCTGTTTCGCCCGATCCGTCGAAACCAGCGCTGCAGTAACCCGCGCCGACATCTTCATCCTGAGGCGGTGGATCGCGTCCTGCGCAAGTATGTCGCTCTGCTCGGGCTGGATTCCGGCTACAGCGCCCATTCCATGCGGGCTACTTTCATCACCACCGCATTGAACAATGGGGCCAGTCTCGAAGACGTGCAGCGCGATGTCGGGCACGCCGACCCCTCCACGACCAAGCTGTACGACCGCCGGGGCCACAACCCGGAGAAGTCGGCATCCTTCTTCGCCACGTACTGACAGCCCCCGCCTGACGATCCGGCACGCTGAAGGCCGCGAAGCGCCGCATGACCACGATAATCGGCTCCAACCTCTTACCGAAAGGAGTCACCATGACACAGCAGCGCCGCCGCATGATCGAAGACATGCAGCTGCGGAACTTCTCACCCAACACCCAGGAAGCGTACGTTCGCGCCGCCGCCGACTTCGCCAGGCACTTCAACAAGTCGCCCGAGCACCTGACGGCCGAACACGCACGCGAGTACCTGCTGCACCTGATCCAGGTCCGCAAAGCCAGCGTCAGCCTCTACAACATCAACCGCTGCGCGCTTCAGTTTTTGTACCAGATCACACTGGGCCGCAACGAACGGTTCGATCGGCTGCCCTGCGCCCGCGAACGCAGACGACTTCCAGTGGTGCTGAGTCAGGAGGAACTTCAGCGCTTCTTCTCGGTTATCCGCAACATCAAGCACAAGGCTCTGTTCATGACCGCCTACGGGACGGGGCTTCGCGTTTCTGAGCTGGTGGGGCTGCGAGTTGAGGACATCGACAGCAGCCGGATGCTGATCCGCGTCCGCAGCGGCAAGGGCCAGAAGGACCGCTATGCCAAGCTGTCGGCTCATCTGTTGGAGGTACTCCGCGAATACTACCGGTTGCGCCGACCTAAAACTTGGCTGTTCCCTGGATCGGACCCGAACCGTCCGATGAAGCGTTCCGTGGTCAACATCGTGGCGAACCAGCTCACTGCCAAGGCAAAGATCAACAAGCGCGTCTCGCCGCACACGTTCCGCCACAGTTATGCCACACACATGCTCGACGCCGGCGCCGACCTGCGGACGATCCAGGTGCTCCTGGGTCATCTCAACATCAAGAGCACGACGATCTACATGCACGTCTCCCAGGCCAAGATCGACGCGGCGCCCAGTCCGCTCGATCTCATGTATCAGCCGCCCCATGAGACCAAGCCATGACCCCTCCGCCGACCCCGAGCCGGGAACAGCCCCGGCCCGGATTGGAGTTGGCGGATGTGATCCGGCGGCATCGCGAAACACTCGAACGTGAGGGCCGTCGGCCGCTCACACCGGATGAACGGCGGGTCTTGTCGGCGTTGTCGTCCTGCCGGACCGCCGCTCTCGGCGGGCATGTCGAGACCTGCGATCACTGCCATCACCGACGCATCGCGTACAACTCCTGCCGAAACCGGCATTGCCCCAAGTGCCAGGCATCGGCTTGCGCGCGGTGGATGGAATCGCGAGCTGCCGAGCTGCTGCCGGTGGAATACTTCCACATCG
Organism: uncultured Planctomycetales bacterium; assembly: GCA_964591605.1. Classification (GTDB taxonomy): domain Bacteria; phylum Planctomycetota; class Phycisphaerae; order UBA1845; family PWPN01; genus CAYLLT01. Next base: position 4,389 of record CAZQEN010000316.1, on the reverse strand, counting down.
TGTTCACGCTGCCCGACGTCTTTAACGCGCTGGCGCTGGAGAACAAGCGGGTCGTGTACGGTGCGCTTTTCGACGCGGTCGCGCAGACATTGTTGGAGGTTGCCGTGAACCCCCGGCACCTGGGGGCCAGGATCGGCTTCATTGCCATCCTGCACACCTGGGGCCAGAACCTCTGCCTGCATCCGCACATTCACTGCGTCGTACCCGGTGGCGGGCTGTCGCCCGACGGCTCGCGCTGGATCGCCTGCAAGCAAGGCTTCTTCCTGCCCGTACGCATCTTGTCGCGCGTGTTCCGCGGCAAGTTTATCGACCTCCTCAAGCGTACCCACGACGCGAGCCCCCTACGAGGGATCGCCGATCGGGACGAACTGAATCGGCTGCTCGACTCATCGGTGCGGAGCGACTGGGTGGTGTACGCCAAGCCGCCATTCGGCGGGCCAGAATGCGTCCTCAAGTATCTGTCCCGCTACACCCATCGGATTGCCATCTCCAACAGCCGGCTGGCGGCGATGGACGAACGAAGCGTCACCTTTCGATGGAAAGACTACGCTCACGACAACCGGCCGCGGCTCATGAAACTCGAAGCCGGCGAATTCTTACGACGCTTCCTGATGCACGTGGTACCAAGCGGCTTCATGCGCATTCGTCACTTTGGTCTACTGGCCAACCGAGTCCGGACCTCCAATATCGCGAGATGTCGCGAATTGCTGGCGGCACCCGCGCCCGAGCCCGAAATCGACCCATCTGATGCAATGCTGCCAGCAGATGCCTGCGAGTCTTGTCCCGCCTGCGGCAAAGGGCGAATGATCCGCGGAGAGTTCGTCCGGCCGACCCTCCTTCTTGAGGTGAGGTTCGACACCTCATGAAAGCCACCGACCGTGGCGCATCACAGTTCCTTCTTATGGCGCGCGAAGAACGACGACGATCTTTCCGCGCGCTTACCGCACGATCAATCTGGTTTCGGTGCGTCATGGTTGTGCTTCCCACAGCGAATCTTCGACCGCGCGGCCAACGAGTTCGGCCCATGATCCATAGAACGCCGGCAGCACACGCCCCTCCCCGAAATCAGATGATTCAATCCCCATAGGATAGCCAGCATCTACACCGTACACGCGGTTTAGTTCAAGCAACTTTATGCAGAGTGCGGGGGAACCTCTCAGCGAATCGAGTTTCGCTGGCGCACTCCGCATAAAGTCCTCTTGTTATGTCTGACGATCTGACGCCCAATTGCACACGACCCGAACGGTGTTTGATTGTCGCTTCGGGACCGGATTCAAACATCGTTTCGCAGAACGCAGGTAATCCGATCATCCCCGCGCTCTTCAGTGCCGCCGGCCCGCAGGCCCGGTACCGCTTCATCGAGTTCTTCACGGCACACATCCGCAACGCGAACACGCGGGCGGCGTATCACCGGGCCGTGCGGCGGTTCGCGGACTGGTGCGAATGCCGGCATGTCGGATTGTTGGACCTCAATCCGGTGCACATCGCGGCCCACATCGAGCAGCTTCAACACAGACGCCCCGAGCCGAGCGTCAAGCAGGCGCTGGCCGCTATCCGGATGCTCTTCGACTGGCTGGTCACCGGCCATATCCTTGCGTTCAACCCGGCTTCCTCCGTCCGCGGCCCGCGGTATTCCCTGCGCCGGGGCAAGACGCCTGTCCTAGATGCGACGCACGCGCGACTGCTGCTCGACTCCATCGACACAGGGACAATCGTCGGGCTGCGTGACCGCGCCCTGATTGCCACGATGGTCTATACGTTCGGGCGCGTGAGCGCCGTCGCCAACCTGAAGGTAGAGGATTACTTCCAGCAGGGGAAGCGCTGGTCGGTCCGGCTTCATGAGAAGAATGGCAAGCTGATCGAGATGAGCGTTCATCACAACCTGGAATCCTACCTGGATGCCTACCTCGATGCCGCGGCCATTCGCACCGACCGCAAGGGGCCGCTCTTCCGGCGCGTCGCGAAGCACCGGCACGATCAACTCACCGCGACGGGCATGACCCGTCAGCTCGTCTGGTCAGTGGTGAAGCGGCGGGGCCGCAGGGCCGGCCTGCCGCCGGAGATCTGCTGTCACACCTTCCGGGCGACCGGCATCACGACCTATCTGAAGAACGGAGGCACACTGGAGAAGGCCCAGTACATGGCGGGTCATGAATCGTCACGGACAACCGGCCTGTACGACCGACGCCAGGACGACATCACGCTCGATGACGTGGAGCGGATTGCGATCTGAGAGTTCCATCCGGCGGCTGTTCGCTTCGCCCCGCGGGGACATCCGACGCGGCTCGCTCGAACGGAAGGGGCGGTTCTTTCGGCGGGCGCCTCCGGCTTTCCCGCCGGCTGGTTCTGGAACCCCCGCACGCCGCCGGTTCCAGACCTCCCCCACCCCCTTTTCCCCCTCCCGGCCGCCGAAGCGGCGGCCGATGCGTTCGCCCACAAATAGCTCTGAATCGGCCGGCTTTCGGTCAACGTCGCTTCATTGATGATGGATTGGAGAAGGATACGTTTTGGACCGGGCGGGCGGGCCGCCAGAGCTATTTGCGCGCGAGCGGCGTTCAGGGAACGCCGGAGGTGACTGCATCGAGGAGGGGATCGCGTTGTCTTCATCTGCCAAACCTATCACGGCCCGAGCGGGCTAATCAAACACTGTTGCGAGATTCCTGCTGATCGATTCATTCGGAATCGGGTCCAGCGGGTGTTTCTGTGGATGTTGCATCGCGGATGGCCTTCCGGTGTGCCAGCAACTGCGGCAGGACCGTCGCAGCGTCGTCCAGCGCAACGAACCACCGACGCTTGTAGTGGATGATTTCCTCCGAGAGACCGTACCCGCGGAGTTCGTCGCGGTTGGCGGGCACGCCGGCGAGCAGGAGCTCGACGACCTCGTCGCCGGCAATCCGGGACGTCGCGAGTCTCCAACCGTTGTCCAGCTCGATGACGGCTCCGCCGATGAGCAGGTCAAGGATCTCGGCCGGCGAGGCCTCGGCGAGCGGCGTGCCGATGCCGAGACGCTGCTTGACGTTGGGCACGTCGGCAGCACTCAGGTTCAGACCGACGAGCGCACGGCCGTCCACCAGGATCGCCCGGGCGATCTTCATGCTCTGGATGCCCGAGGAACCCATGATCTTGTCGTAGATGGGGAAGATGGCGCCGCTGAGGATGTGGAAACGCTGCGGCTCGGTGGCGGGGGTCCGGGCGTATTCCGTCTCCCACCATTCCCGCGCTTTATCCCGCTCCACCAGCTCGTACTTCTCGGCCAGTTCGTGTCGCTCCAGCGTCCGCCGCGAGCCCTTCACACCGGTCAGCAGCACCTCGTGTGGACGGGTTTCGATGTGTGACGAGACGGCATACACCCGGCTGCTCCGACGATTGCGATAGAATCCTTCATTCGCTGACGTGCCCAGCACGGCCGCGAAGGCGTGCCGAACCACCTCCACCTCACCCTCCAGCTCGTGAAGCAAGGTCCGAGCCCCGGAGGCCGGATCCACGTAGAGCGTCTGGACCTCTGCGAAGGTCCGCAGGTTGCGTGCCTTGATTTCCTCCACACCGAAATCGAACGCACCGGCCCGCTTGGCGGCCTCGACCGCCTCCAGGTAGCGTTCGTAGAACAGCTCGAAGACCTGGTTCTGCTTCTCGACGTGCAGCACCATGATGCGATTCAGGAACTGCTCGACGTTGCTGGCGTAGTTCTCACGGACGGCAGTTTTCTCCTTGTTCAGCACGCCCATCCGCTCCAGGTCACGCAGGCCCAGCCCGACGGCCACATGCTCGTTGGAGACGATCTCGCGGTAGAGCCGCACGAGGGAGGCCTTACCGTAGCCATCGGTCACGTCCTCCGGCCGGAAGAGTTCACCAGACAGCGAGTGTCGCTCACCCTTTGTGAGCGCACCGAGTGCGGCCAGCCGCTTCGATACGGCGTTCACCAGCCGCTTCTGGCCGGCCAGATCGAGCAGGGCGAGCCGGATGACCGGCGCCGATGCCTGGTTCGAGCGATGTACGCGCCCGAAGGCCTGCATCTGCTGGTCAGCGGACCACGAAAGCTGAAAGGCGTAAAACACGCGCCGCTGCTGATTGCGTGCCATGACATCGGCATGAACGCTGATGCCGGTCGCTCCGGCGCCCGAGAGGATGGCCAGACGCTTGCGGCCCTGCTGAAAGAGCCGCGTCTCGTACTCGTTCAACTGCCGGCGGTTCACGCCCTTGAGCTTTCGCCGCACGTACTTGCCGTGTTCCCAGCGGTGCGTCCGGCCGCTGATCTCGGCCACGTTGAACACGCCGAAATTCTTGATGAGCGCGTCCATCGGATTCTGCGGGAAATCGAGGTCGGCCACCTGGTCCAGGAGCTCTCGCTGCCGGCGCTGGTTTTCGCGGTTGATCTCCGGGTTGCCGGCG
>CAZQEN010000315.1:0-9047 GCA_964591605.1 uncultured Planctomycetales bacterium | reverse complement strand
GCTCTGGGGCTTGATGGCTGGACGGCGGGGGAAGCGGCGGATCGTTGCGTCGGTGACGAGCATGTCCACCTGGCGGTCGTGCTCGAGGGCGGGGACGTCGTCGACGACCTGATCTTCGAGGGCCAGGCCGCAGGCCACGCCGTGCCAGTCGCGGTGGGCCAGGAACCGGTCGTAGAAGCCGCGGCCGCGGCCGATGCGGTTGCCGTGCTTGTCGAAGCCCAGCCCCGGCACGATGACCATGTCGATGTTGGCCACCGGGATGGGCATGCCCTGGGCCGGCTCGCGCAGGCCCAGTGGCGACTCGCTGACATCATCCGACAATGACCGGATCTCGATGGGCAGCATGCGGCGCTGTTCCCAGCTCACTTTGGGGGCGAGGACGCGCTTGAGATCCCGCCAGGCGTGCAGCACCAGCGGGGTGGTGTCGATCTCGCTGGGCAGTGAGAGGAAGACGAGGATGATCTCGGACCTCTTGTACTCGCGGGTGGTGGTGAGCAGATTGCAGGCGCGGAGGGAGCGGTCGTGCAGCTCCTGGGGTGAAATGGCGGCCAGGATGGCGCGAAGCTGCTGGCGGAGTTCCTTTTTGGTCACGGCGGGCCTTCTGCTCTATGCCCCGGTGTCGGACGACGGTGCGTGCGGCCCCTGCGTTCGGCCGGCGGGCCGGCCACGCAGACCCGCCAGGTAGGAGGCAATGGTGGCCTCATACCCCCGATCGGTCGGGGAGTAGTACGTCTTATCGACACCCAGGTAATCCTGCTCCACAAATCCACCCGCATGGTCATGGGCATACTGATAGCCCTCGCCATGCCCAAGCCGCTGCGAGCCCCGGTAATGAGCATCCCTCAGATGGCGCGGCACGGGGATCGTGCGGCCCTCGCGAACATCTTTGCCGGCGGTCCACACCGCCATCGCACTGGCATTCGATTTCGGCGCAGCGGCAATGTACGTCACCGCCTGGCTCAGCGGCAACTGGCACTCGGGCATGCCGACCAGGAGCGTCACCTGCGCCGCGGCGTTGGCGAGCACCAGCGCCATCGGATCCGCGTTACCCACGTCCTCGGCCGCACAGATGGCGACGCGGCGGGCAATGAATCGCGGATCCTCTCCCGCTTCGAGCATCCTGGCCAGCCAGTATACGGCCGCGTCGGGGTCGCTGCCTCGCATGCTTTTGATCAGGGCGCTTGCCGCGTCGTAGTGCTCGTCCCCCGTGCCGTCGTAGACGATGGCCTTGCGCTGGATCGACTCCTCAGCGGTCGGCAGATCGACGACAATCGGCTGGTCGGCCTCGCCGCGTCCGCGGTCCTGAAGCTGCGAGAGCACCGCCACTTCGAGGGCCAGCAGCGCCCGCCGTGCGTCGCCGTCACAGGTGACGGCCAGATGCTCCAGCGCATCGTCACCCCATTGAACATTGTACCGCCCGAGCCCCCGCTGCGGGTCCCGGACGGCGCGACGCAGCAGACCCTTGATCGCATCGGGCGTGAGCGGCTCGAACTGGAAAATCTGGCTGCGAGAGACCAGCGGTGAATTGACACTGAAAAAAGGATTCTCCGTGGTCGCTCCGATGAGGATGATGAGGCCGTTTTCGACATCGCCCAGGAGCACGTCCTGCTGGGCACGGTTGAAGCGGTGGATCTCATCGAGGAAGAGGACCGTCCGCTGGCCGGTCGACGCGAGGCGATCCTTGGCGCGGGTGATGACGTCGCGGACCTCCTTGACGCCGGCCGCGGCCGCATTGAGCTCCTCGAACGCCGCCTGGGTGTGGTGGGCGATGACATGGGCGAGCGTGGTTTTGCCCGTTCCCGGCGGCCCGTAGAAAATCGCGCTGGAGAGACGATCTGCCGCCAGGAGGCGCCGGAGCAGCTTGCCGGGCCCGACGAAGTGTTCCTGGCCCACGAACTCGTCGAGTGTCCTGGGCCGGATCCGGACGGGAAGAGGCTGGACCCGGTCGAAAGCGGCCCGGCGCTGTTGGGTGAAGAGGTCCATGGCCTTCCCGCCGTCGCGGCGTGGCGGTTGTGTCTGATTGTAGGCGTTCACCAACGATTCCCGCAACGGCCGGGCATCGCCGTTCGCGGTCGAAACGCACAGAGCAGATATCTCAAGGCTTCAACAGCAGTTGAAGCAACGAACGCGCGTGCGGGCGGCGATCAGTCGAGTACGTCGACCCGGCTGTTGTGGTCGAGGACCAGGGTGGTGAGTTCGCCGTCGGCTTTCCGCACCCGGACCCGATGGAGCCAGAGCCGGTCGTTCTTGCCGTGGGCGTACCAGCTTCCGGTCGGCTCGGGGCGGCAGGATTCCACGACGCCCTCGACCCGGGTGACCCAGCGCCGGTCGCGGCCGGCAATGATCTGGCTGACGCGAATGCGTCGGCCCGGCGCGAGCTTGGGGATGCTCCAGTCTGGCAGCCTTGCAGCGGTCACAGACACGCGTTTCGTCCTCCGCAGACCGCCCGCCGTCGGCGGGAGCGGGGCGCGGCAGAGCCTCATGAAGCCTGCAACGCCGCCTCCAGTGCCTTTTTCGCGGCGGCGACGGTCCGTTCGATGAGCTCGGCCGTATGGGCCAGGGAGACAAAGATCGCCTCAAACTGCGAGGGGGCGAGATACACCCCTTCGTCCAGCATGGCGTGGAAGAAGCGGCCGTACAAGGGTGTGTTGCTGCGTGCCGCGGAGTGCCAGTCGGTGACCGGCCCGGGCTGGAGAAACACGCACGCCATGCTGCCCACGCGGGTCTGAAAAGTCGGAACTCCCGCCTCCTGCGCCACTTCGGCCAATCCACCCATCAGGAGCGTGGTGGTCTCGTCCAACTGCTCGTAGACGCCGGGCGTGTGGAGCGCTTCGAGGGTTGCGAGCCCCGCCGCCATGGCGAGCGGGTTTCCGGAGAGCGTACCGGCCTGGTAGACCGGGCCCGAGGGGCTGAGCATCTCCATGATGTCGGCGCGTCCGCCGTAGGCGCCGACCGGCATCCCGCCGCCGATGATTTTGCCCAGACACGTCAGATCGGGACGAACCCCGTAGAGGCCCTGGGCCCCAGACAGGCCGACACGATATCCGGTCATGACCTCGTCGAAGATGAGCAGGGCGCCGTACTGATCACACAGCGTGCGCAGACCCTGGAGATACCCGGCCGCAGGGGGCACGACGCCCATGTTGCCCGCGATCGGTTCCAGGAGAAAGGCCGCGATTCGGGAGCCGTGCTCATGGAACAGTCGGTTTGCCGTCTCCAGATCGTTGTATGGTGCCACAAGTGTGGCAGCGGTCATGGATTCCGGTACGCCGGCCGAGGACGGCGTACCGAATGTGGCCAGTCCGGAACCGCCCTTGACCAGCAGGGCGTCGGCGTGTCCGTGGTAACAACCCTCGCATTTGACGATCAGATCCCGGCGGGTGAAGCCCCGGGCGAGGCGAATGGCGCTCATGGTCGCTTCGGTTCCCGAATTGACGAAGCGAATGCGCTCGATGGAAGGGAAATCGGCGACAACCTGTTCTGCCAGCCGTGTTTCCAGCTCGGTGGGCGCCCCGAATGACCAGCCGCGGCCCAGCACCTTGCTGGCGGCGGCGGCGACCCGCTCATCCTGGTGGCCCAGAATCATGGGCCCCCACGAGCCGATGTAGTCGATGTATTCGTTGCCATCGACATCGGTCAGGATTGCGCCCTTGGCGCGGCAGATGAACCTGGGTGTGCCCCCGACCGCCTTGAAGGCCCGCACGGGCGAATTGACACCACCCGCCAGAACTTGCCGGGCAGCCTCGGCCGCCTCCTCTGATTTTGCGATCTGTTTTCGGCTCACAGGCAGCCTCCGCGAATCATCATACCCGCCCCGGAATCGACGGGCGAGTCAGGCTGCGGCTCTTGGGGTTCGTGGTGTTTGTGCCGCCCATATTTTGTGGCTGGTATTCGCCGTGTCGGTCTCTATAATCGCGATTCGCTGCACGAGGGCGCGGCGACTTGCCGCCACATGTAGGGCGTGAAGCGCGACACGAGCGGTTCCCGCTGCTCGCGGAAGTGTCGTGGCCATCTATATGTTCTGATGATCATGGGGCACCTGAGCAACAGCACCTGGAGTGAGATCATCGCCTGCGTGCGCCAACACGCGCCGGAGCTCATCCGTCCGTGGCTGGAGACGCTGGGGCCGATTGAAATCAATGGGGGCATCGTTCGGGTACCGACCGCGGACGCGGCGCAGCACGCCTACCTGACGGAGCAGTGCCAGTCGGCCATCCGCTATGCGGCGCAGGAGACGCTCCAGCGCCTGGTGACCATCGAGTTCCTCACTCCGCCGCCGGCCCCGGTCAGGGAAATCCCGCTCACCTTCGAGCAGGAAACCGAAAACATCATATTGAACCCCGGCTACACGTTCGAAAACTTCGTCACCGGGCCGAGCAACCAGCTCGCCCACGCGGCGAGCGTGGCTGTGGCGAACGAACCGGGCGCCGTGTACAACCCCCTGTTCATCCACGGCGCGGTCGGATTGGGCAAGACGCACCTGCTGCAGGCGATCTGCCACCAGATCCGCACGGCCACTCCGCAGATGCGGATCCTGTATCTCTCGTGCGAGACATTCACCAACCACTTCGTGGAAGCGGCCGAGCGGGGGGCGCTGCATCAGTTCCGCTATCGGTATCGCCATGTCGATGTGCTGGTCATCGACGACATCCAGTTCCTCTCCGCCACGGAGCGGACGCGGGACGAGTTTTTCCATACGTTCAACACGCTCTTCCAGGCCCGCCGGCAGATCATCCTCTCCGCCGATGAATCGCCGCAGGGGATTCCGAGCCTGGAGGATCGGCTGGTGAGCCGTTTCAACTGGGGCCTGGTCGCCCGCATCGACCCGCCGTGCCTGGAGACGCGGATGGCGATTATCCGCAAGAAGGCGCGAATGCGGTGCATGGATGTCCCGGAGGACGTTGTGCACTTCATCGCGGCGCGGAACGGCTCGAACACGCGCGAACTTGAAGGTGCGCTCACGACGGTGATGGCGTTCAGCCAGCAGTACGGCGGGAAGATCGACATGGACATCGCGCGGAAGGCCTTCGGCGAGAATCACCCGCCGGCTCCCGCCAAGAAGATCACCATTCCCGACATTCTCCAGATCGTGATCGACCGATTCAACCTGCGTGTCTCGGACCTGCAGGGCAAGCGGCGCCACCGCTCGATTGCCAACGCGCGCCAGATCTGTATGTACCTCACGCGACACCTGACGAGTCACAGCCTTGGTGAGATCGGCGGCTACTTCGGCGGGCGCGACCACACAACGGTCCTGCATGCGGTTCGCACAATCGAGAGCCAGCGGGGAGCGGATCCGGACCTGGACCACGCGCTGCGGCAGATGACGGACCAGCTTCGTCAGAACGCATACCAGTGAGATGCCGGCCGAGGAACAGCGGCCTGCGGCGAGATTGTGGCGCGGGCGGCCCGCCTGCACATGCGGCCCAGATCCACGGCGGGCGGCCCAAGGCGGCCCTCCCGCCTGCCCAAGATGTCACGCACTCTGCACACAGCGTCAGGGGGCGAAAACGTGGATAACCTGTCTCTCTTCGGGTATCCTACTGACCCAGATCCGCGAGGCCTTTGCCGCGTCGCTTTCCCGTCGTCGGCCCGTGTGCGAAGCCGCCCGGGAACGAACAGCTTATCCACACAGCGGTCTTGCGGGTTATGGCATATAAAACCAATGAGGACAGTGGCTTGTGAGCTGACGGGCTTTCGGCCGCCCACATTTCACAAGCCCTACGGTTACTACTGATCTTTCTCATTGATTCCAGAAGAAGGACAAGCGCCGAACAGTGTGCCGCGAACTGGCACGGGAGACTGATCACCCATGCATGTTGTGGTGAACCGAAACGCCCTGCTGGAAGTGCTCAGCGTTGCGTCGAGCATCGTTTCGAGTCGCACGACCAAGGAAGTGCTCAAGTGCGTGCGGATCGGCACGGCCAAGGATCTGCTGCTGCTGGCGGTGACGGATCTGGAGGTGGCCCTGCGCGCTTCCGTGCCGCAGGTGGAGATCAAGAAGGCGGGCGAGCTGCTGGTCCCGGCCGAGAAGCTCATGTCGATCACGCGCGAGAGCGCCGATGAGACGCTGGTGCTGGAATCCGACGATCAGACCTGCCATGTTCGCGGCCAGGACAGCCACTATGAGATCTACGGGCAGGATCCCCGCGAGTTTCCGCCCGTGCCCGATCTGGAGGGGCCTCCGGACATTCAGGTTGAGGCGGGCGTTCTGCGCGGGCTGATCGAGCGAACGATTTTTGCGGTGGCGAAGGAAAACACGCGTTACGCGATTAACGGTATCCTGTGGGAAAAGCTGGGCAAGAAGCTGGCCCTGGTCGCGACGGACGGGCGGCGGCTGGCCCGCGCGGTGGGCTCGGCGGAGCAGTCGGTCGGCGACGACCGGCAGATGATCGTGCCGGCCAAGACGGTCAGCGTGGTGCAGCGCGTTCTGCCCAACGTCGAGGGTAGCGTGGGGGTCCGCTTTTCCGAGAACCAGATCATCGTGGCCTGCGGCAACTACGTGATCAGCTCCGCACTGGTTGAGGGTCACTTCCCCAACTACACGGAGGTGATCCCGAAGGACAACGACCGCAAGCTGGAGCTGGACACCGATGAGTTCCTCAGCGCGGTCCGCCGGGCAGCGCTGCTGACGAACGAACAGAGCAAGGGCGTACGGCTCTCGTTTGACAAGGAGAAGCTCGTGCTGTCGAGCCGCGCGCCCGAGCAGGGTGAGGCGACGATCTCGATGCGCGTCAGCTACGGCGGGCCGGCCATGGACATCGGCTTCAACCCGGCGTTCCTGAGCGATGCGTTGAAGGCGGCCGGGGCCCCCACCGTGCAGGTCGAGCTCAAGGAAGCGAACCGGCCGGGTATTCTGAAAGCGGGCCAGGAGTTTCTTTACGTGGTGATGCCGGTCAATCTGTCGTAAGTGGCGGGCGCGATCGCAAGGACCGCTGCGGTCGAGCAGCGAGCTGAACGGGTATACGGATCATGGATGACCGCCAGCTTCACTGGGTTCAGAAGGCCAGAAGCGCGCAGTGGCGCGCGGGCCTGCTGGGGCCGCTGGCCTGCGAGTGCGTGCGCGGGCTGGGCCGCGGCGGGCCGGCCTGGCGGCAGCGGTTGATTTCCGTACTCTACGAGGAGGCGGGGCCGGAACTGCTCGATCATGCGGAGCCGACCTCGCTGCGGCAGGGTGTCCTGACGTTTCAGGTCAGCGAGCCGGCGCTTGCCTATCATTTCAGGTTGAACTGGGAGCAGCGCCTCCTGCGGTTGCTGGCGGCGCGGGTCCCCCAGGCCGGCGTTCACACCATCCGCTTCGCGGCGAGCCGGCCGCGGGCGTGATCGAAGCGGGTAAGACAGAGGGATATGGACGAGAACCAGGAACTTTCTGATTTGCAGGATCTGTCAGGTCAGTCTGCCCCGCCTGCCGCCGAACCGGCGGCCCAGGGCGAGGCCCCGCCGGGGTCGGGCACCTACGACGAGAACAGCATCCGCGTGCTCGAAGGCATCGAGCACGTGCGGCAGCGGCCGGCCATGTACATCGGCGACACCGGGCCGGCGGGCCTGCATCACCTCGTTTATGAGGTGGTCGATAACGCGATCGACGAGGCCCTTGCCGGTTTCTGCAATGAGATCTCGGTGGTGCTGGGCGCCGACGGTTCGTGCACGGTCCGGGACAACGGCCGCGGCATTCCCGTCGGCCCGATGAACCATCCTGATCCGAAGATCAACGGCAAACCGGCCGTCGAGGTCGCCCTGACCGTGCTGAACGCGGGCGGCAAGTTCGACCGCACCAGCTACAAGGTCTCCGGCGGCCTGCACGGCGTGGGCGTCAGCGTGGTCAACGCGCTCTCCGAGTCGCTCTCCGTACAGGTCATCCGCGACGGCAAGACGTACGAGATGGCGTTCAAGCGCGGCAAGACGGTCACGCCGCTCAAGGTGGTGGGCGAGTCGTCCCAGACGGGCACGCGCGTGAAATTCAAGGCCGATCCGGAGATCTTCCCGGACATCAACCTGCGCTACGAGACGCTGCTCAACCGCCTCCGCGAGCTGGCCTACCTCAACGACGGCGTGAAGATCACGCTCTCTGACGCCCGCACCGGCCAGGAGGAGACGTTCTTTTTCACCGACGGGCTGCGCGAGTTCGTCCGGCACATGAACGAGGGCAAGGAGCCGATCCACAAGAACGTGATCTCGATCCACGCGGAGGATCCGGAATACCGGCTGGTGGCCGACATCGCGCTGCAGTGGAGCGACGCCTACAACGAGCAGATTCTGTGCTTCGCGAACAACATCCGCAACATTGACGGCGGGGCGCACCTTTCGGGGTTCCGGGCGGCGCTGACCCGCACGATGAACGCCTACGCGAAGAAAGAGAACCTGATCAAGGGCAACCTGCAGACCACCGGCGAGGATTTCCGCGAGGGCCTCACCGCGATCATTTCCGTGAAGGTGCCCGATCCGCAGTTCGAGGCGCAGACCAAGGTTCGTCTCATGAATCCCGAGGTCGAGAGCTTCGTCGAGCGCACCATCAACGAGAAGTTCGGCTTCTTCCTGGAAGAGAACCCGGCCGACGCGAAACGGATCGTGCTCAAAGGCATCCAGGCCGCCCAGGCCCGCGAGGCGGCGCGGAAGGCCCGCGACATCGCCCGCAAGAGCGCCCTGAGCGGCGGCGGGCTGCCCGGCAAGCTCTGGGACTGCCGCGTCAAGGATGCCGACGCCAGCGAGCTGTTCATCGTTGAGGGCCAGAGTGCCGGCGGGAGTGCCAAGGGCGGCCGCGACTCCGAGTTTCAGGCGATCCTGCCGCTCAAGGGCAAGATCCTCAACGTCGAGAAGGCCCGCATCGACAAAATGCTCAGCCACGACGAGATCCAGACGCTCATCAGCGCCCTGGGCTGCGGCATCGGCACCGACGAATTCGACATTGCCAAGCGCCGCTACGGGAAAGTCATTCTCATGTGCGACGCAGACGTCGACGGCAGCCACATCCGCACGCTGCTGCTGACGTTCCTGTTCCGGCACATGCGTCCGCTGATCGAGAACGGCCACGTGTACGTCGCTCAGCC
>CAZQEN010000314.1:0-9089 GCA_964591605.1 uncultured Planctomycetales bacterium | reverse complement strand
ACTGCCCGGAGGAATACAACCCCGGTCAGGACGATTCGGACAGCGATTACGTCGGGGACGCGTGCGACAACTGCCCGACCGCGTTCAACCCGCTGCAGCAGGACGCGGACGAAGACGGCATCGGCGATGCGTGCGACACAGGCGGGGGTGAGGGGCTTTCGGGCGGAGAGGGGTTCTCCGAAGCCTTCATGAGCGAAGGCGGCGGCCCGGAACTCTCGGCCGCTCTCGTCGAAAGCACGACCGGCAGTAGCTCGGTCACGCTGCCGCCCAGCGGCGGGACGGTCCAGTTGAGCGTCGTAGTGAATCCACCTCTGACAGACGGTCTGACCGACTTCTACGGCCAGTTGACGGTGAACGTACCTAATGTCGTGCGATTCGAGGGCATGCAGTGGATGCCGCTGGATGGCGAGCTCATTGAGGTCAGAGAGGTCGACGGCTGGATCAACAGCCGCTGCGGGGAGCTTTGGTGCACGGACGGCTGGTCGAGCGCCACGTTCCAGACGCCATTGGCCGGCAGTCAGCAGGTGGTTGCTACGTTTAGCCTGAGCGTCGCGCCCAAGCCGGGGACCTACCGCATGCGCTTCTGGACCGGAACGTCAATGACCGAGTCCGGCGAGTGGGTCACGCTGCGGAGTGAGCCGGTGACCATCACGGTGGAGGCGCCATAGAGCTGCATCCTGAAGCCGGTGTGGCGCCGGCGTCCCGCAGGTACCCGGCCGTTGCAGGGTTTCAGGACACACTGGTAGGGCCTCCACCAGGGTGTCCGCGAGTGCCCTTTTCGGTGACACGGTTTCGGTTGTCTGCGCTAGTGCCGTTTTCGGTAAGAGACTTTGTAGCGGCCGCCGAGGCTGGGAATTTTTCCCCCCGCGACCCCTTTATCAGTACTGATAATGGGCTCGAAAGCCAATAAATTCCCAACCTCGCCCCCCGTGGCGGCCGGGCGCGGCGGGGGCGGACGACACACCGCGTGACACGGAGGGGGCGGCCGCTACGGTGTGTGCGAAACTCTCATACCGAAAACGGCACTAGTTTCTGGCACCCGGCGCCTCCCGGTTAGCGGGAGGCCTTCAGGTAGGCGATGAGATCCGCCATCTGCCGGGGGGTGATGGTCTGTTCGAGGTCTTCGGGCATCATGGAGAGGCTGGAGGCGTAGACGGTCTGGATCTGGGAGCGCAGGAGGGTGGTTTCGACGCCGTCTTTCTGGCGGAGGGTGATGGCGGTGGCGGATTCGTTGGCAATGACGCCGGTGAGCGAGTCGCCGTCGCGGGTTTCGATCATGTAGGCGGAGTAGCCGGCGGTGACGGTGCGGCTGGGCAGGAGGATGTCGCCCAGGAGCTGGTCGGCGGGGCGATCGCGGACGCCGGCCAGGTCGGGGCCGACCGCGCTCCCGAATCCCTCCAGGAGATGGCATGCGGCGCAGTGCGTCCGGAACACCTCGCGTCCGCGGGCGGGGTCGGGTGACTGGTTGAGGGCGGGCAGATACGCCTCGAAGACCTTCTGCCGCTCGCCCGCCGAGGCCGGGGCGAGCACCCTGGCGGCGGCGTCGCGGATGGCGGGGTCCCTGCTGGCCAGCAGGCGCTCGCGCTGGGGCGCGTCGATGATCCACGCCGGGACGTAGCCGTCCTGGATGGCTTTCAGGAGGGGCGGGACGAACGCATTCCGGGCGAGCACGGCCGAGATGACCGCATCGCGGACGGCCGGCGTGTAGGCGAACCACCGATCGCGATCGAGGAGCTGAGCGGCGATTTCCACACGGTCGGAGGCGCCGAGGGCGGCGACGACGGACTTCTGGATCTCGACCGGCTGTTCGGGATCGAGCAGCTTGAGCAGGCGCGGGGCCACGCGGTCGGGAGGGCCGACGGCGGCAAACTGGAGCGCGGCGCTGCGTTCGGGGAGCGGCCCCTCGGAGTCAGTGGCGGCATCCAGAGCTTTCTGGAGGGCCTGGTCGTACTCAGCGGAGGGCGGCCAGGTCATCCGCGCGCCCAGGGCCCACGCCGCCGAGCGGATGACGGCCGCCTGGTCGAGCAGATTCAGCAGCAGGCCCGGCACGCGTGCGGCGTCGGGCGGCCCGCTCAGCTTCGCGTGGCCGCCGGCGCGATCGAGCCCGACGCGCAGACCGTCGAGGACGGCCTGCACCGCCCAGTTCTGATTCCTCGACATCTGCGACAACGGTTCGAGCAGGGCGACCCAATCGGGGGCCTGCTGTCCGGCGCCGACGACGGAGGCCAGATCGCGGGTGAACTCCGTCGCGGGCGGCGTTGGCCGCTCGAACAGGGCGGTCCGGGTGCGCAGTTGATTCCAGAAGCCGGCCGGCCGGTCTCCCAGGGCCAGCAGGATGGCCGTCCGGATCCACGGATCCTCGAGATCCCGCCGGGCCAGTGCGAGGAGGCAATCGGTCGATCGCCCCGGTCCGGCCATGCTGAGCGTGAGGGCGAGCTGGAAGCGCACATCCGCCGAGGGGTCATCCTTGAGGCCGGTCACGACGCCCAGGAGCGTTTCCGCCTGGGCCGCGTCCCCCGAGAGAAACGGCTCCGAAAGACGCAGGGCGGCGGCCCGGACCCGCGCGTCGGGATCTCTCAGGGCGCCGGCGAGCAGGTCGGATGTGAGGCCGTTCATGTCAGCCAGCGTGCAGAGGGCGTGCAGGCGTGACAGGGGCTTTTCCTGGGAGGCGAGTTTAGTGAGGGCGGGCAGGGCCGCGGGATCGCGGCGTTCATAGAGGAGCCGCTGGGCGGTCAGGCGAATCCAACTGTTGGCCTCGCCCAGGCGGTCCACGAGCTGCTGCGTCGGGGCGGCGGCGAGATCCGGGACGGGCCGCGGCGGCGTGTCTGCGGGCCGGATGCGGTAGATGCGTCCCATGTTGTTGCCGTTGTCCATGTTGATTGTTTTCAGGATCTCGGGCGGGATCGAGGCGGGGGTCTCGATGATCTCGCGGTACATGTCGACGACGTAGAGGCCGCCGTCGGGGCCGGTGAGCGTGGTGACCGGGCGGAACCAGCCGTCGGTCGAAGCGAGGAAGTCGCGGTTGTCGTCGATGCGGACGGCGGTGAGCTGGGGACCCGGGCCGGCGAGGCGGTCGCGGTGGATCAGGTTGTTGGCCGGCTCGCAGGTAAACGACTGGCCGTCGTAGCCTTCGGGGAGCAGGTCCGCGCGATAGATATGAATGCCGCAGCCGGAGGTGATGAATCCGCCGGGGACGAGCTCGTTGGGCGGATACTTGTTGGCCATGGTGGCGGCCCGCTGGCGGGTGCGGACGACGCGCCACTCCTCGAGCGGGCTGACGCGGAATACCTTGCACGCGGCGCCGTGGTCGGGGATGTCCACGAGCGTTTTGGGAACGGCCAGCAGCGGGTTGCGGCGCGTGTAGTGCTCGGGGAGGACGATCTGGATGATGTGGCGCGGGTTCTGGGCGGTGAACCAGTGGTCGGCGTCGTCGGTGGCCAGACCCCATTGGGCGCCGCCGGAGACGGTCTCGAATCCGGCGGGGTCGCCGTCGGGCGTGATGCGGAACCGGAAGTTGCGGGTGCCGATGTTGACGGGTTCGGCGTCGGGTTGATTCGCGGGGCGGATCTGGCCGCCGGACCCGCCGCTGGCGGCGTGGATCCAGTTGTCGATGGCCCACTGGAACGAGTTGAGGAGCTGCTCGTGATTCCCCCGGCCAAAGCCCGTGTAGACCACCTTGCGGATGTCGGCCCTGCCGTCGCCGTCGGTGTCCTTGAAAAAGAGGATGTCCGGGGCACAACCGACGACGATGCCCCCGTAGGCGGCGGTGACGGTGGTGGCGTAGTACATGTGGTCGGCGAAGACGGTGTTGTATTCGTATCGCCCGTCGTGGTCGCGGTCTTCGAGCATCGTGACGCGTCCCAGACCGGGCAGGCCCTTGGCATCGGGGCCCTGCTGAAAGCCGCGCATCTCCACGACGTACATCCGCCCGGCGGCGTCGAAGGCCATGGCGACGGGGTCTTCGATCTGCGGCTCGCACGCGACGAGGTCGATGACGAGGCGGTCATCGGCGAGCTGGAAAGCTTTGATCGCTTCGGAAGGAGTCAGGGGTCCGGCCAACACCGAGGGGAGTGCGAAAGTGAGAAGGTGAGAAAGTGAGAAAGTGCTCAACAAGCCGACGACTCCTGCCTTTGTGATTGTTGTATGTTGTACAGTGGAAAAGTGCCCAGCGCCGGTTTTAACAACAAACAACAAACAACTGACAACCGACAACTGACAACTGACAATGGACAACGGACAACCCATCACCCACCACTTTTCGTCACGTCCTCCGTGCGTGTTTTGCGGCGTCTTCATGGAGCCCGACGCGCGAGCGAGGGGTGGGCAGAAGGGGCGAGCAACTGCGTGAACCCCTCGCTCGCGCTTCGGGCTCTATGGCCGGTGCCTGGACGCTAAACACGCATTGTCCTCAGGACGTGACGGATTCCCTCCTTGATCACGCGTTCTGCCCTGGGCCCGACCCAGGCCATGGTGACTTCGTACCCGCCCTGGGGGTAATGCTCGGCGAGGGGGATGTAGGCGGGGCCGCAGTCACCGTATGCGGCAACGGCGACGAAGGTGTTCGCGTCCTGCGGCCCGAGAGGGGTCAGCGGTGCCGGTTTTGAAGCGTCGTCCGGGGGCAGCGAACCACTCGCGACGTGCTGGGCGTAGAGTTGATACTCGATGAACGACTCGGCCGGCAGGTTCAGAATCCACACCTGGCCGATCCGCAGGGCGGTCATGTCGATTTTCTTTCCAGCTTCGTGCCAGTCCCACCAGGCCAGCCCCATGGCGCCTTTGACGTGCTCGGCGACGGTGCCGTTGACCTTGTGAAGGCTCTTGTCGAAAAACTCGCGGGTGAACTGCTCGCTCATGGGCAGGTGCAGGGGAGACACGGACCAACTCGCCGGTTCGATGGGGCGGCGGTGCGTGCTGTCGAAGGCCGCTTTCAGGCCGGCGTAGACGCGATCCGTGAGGACCGGGCGCATCTCGGGTGAGCCGTCGTTGTACTTTCCGGCGGCGACGTTGCCGGCGCAGCCGGTGAAGTAGATGTGGTGGATGTGCTGCTGGGCGCGCAGACGCTCGCGGGCGAGGCCGACAAAATCGCCGGAGACACCGCCTTTGCCGTAATGGCTCATCGGATGGGTGGCGTAGTAGTGCAGCGCCGCGAGGCAGTCGTCGCCGTCCCAGAAGCTCACGGTGCGGACCCACGGGTCGATCAGACCCTCGGGCTGGGCCCGGGCGGCGGCGTCTTTGCACGAACTTCCGCGCCAGTACTTGACCTTGCCGTCGGGCCCGAGCACGCGGCGGTTGCAGGCGACCTGTTCGATCCGGGCCTGCCCGGTTCCCAGATGGGTGACCCGGCGGAGGCGGGTTCGAGCGGCACGGGCGGCTTCCGCCGAGCGGGTGCGCACGTCTTCGAAGAACGGGCCCTGGAGCGTGCGCAAGTCCAGCCCGGCGTTCTGCAGGATGCGATCGGCGGCGGGGTCGGCCATGACCGCGTCGTGCTGGTGGACGCACTGGATGGCGACGCGGTTGGGCTGGGTGCCCACGGCGTCGGCGATGCGCTCGCGCCAGGACTCGTGGGCCTGGCTGCGGATCCAGCACCAGTCGACCGCGCAGAGAACGATGGGGTCGGCCTCCGGCGGCTCGATGAGCACACCGTGAAGGAACTGATGATCGACGATCTCCGCGGCGGGGGTAATCCAGCCTCCGCACAGCGGGTGGCCGATGGGCGGTGTCACGTCGCAACTGAATGGGGCGATTCTCATGCGGTTCACCGTGCGTGATTCATGATCCAGATCTGCGTTTCGTCGGGCCAGCGCGGCGGCGGGAACTGGACGACGCTGCTGCCGATGGTTTTCACGGGGATTTCCGCTCGTCGCGCGATGGGCAGGAGGTCTTCCACCGGGCGGATCGAGAGATTGATCTTGGGCGTCTTGAAATGCATCGGGATGACGATCCGGGGCCGGGTTTCGCGGATGGCGTGGAAGAGATCCGGCAGCGTGAGGGTGGGCGGGCCGCCGGCGGGGGCGAGCAGCACGTCCACACCGCGCAGGAAGTCCAACTGGTTGTCGCTGAGGCGGTGGCCGCAGTCACCCATGTGCGCGAGCTCGACCTGGTCGGCGTTGAAGCGGATCATCGCATTGGGACCATTGCCGAAAACATCCTCGTACACCAGGCAACTGTGGAAGAGCAATCCGGTGACGGCCCGCGGGCGATCGAGAAAGTCGAGGCCGTTGAGGAGCTGGTACGGCCGGTGGATCGAGCTCGTATCACTGTGATACCTGGGATTCTCATGCGAAATGGTGACGATCTGCGCAGGCTCATCGATGGCCCCGTACCCCCCGGCGAGCGGGCAGTTGTAGGGGTCCATGATGACCGCGCCGTGACTGGTTTCGACGCGGAAAGCGGCGTGGCCGTACCAGGTCAATCGCAAGTTGCACCTCAGCGAGCGTCTACTCGACGGGCCCGAGGGGTATTCTAATCGGTCGGGGCGGCGGTCGCCGCGCCGGCGCGGGTGGAGAGGAGGGTTTCCTCCCGGATGCGTCGCACGGGGGCAGGGGCGGCGGCGGGGGCCGTGGCGGGAGGGGCCGGCGGCCGCGGATCGAGCTGGATTACCAGCCGCCGCTCGATGTGCTGGCGCAGGGAGCGATCGTTCCAACTGAGGGTCTGGCGCCGCTGCTCGCGACCCTCGACCAGATGCTCCTGCGAGCTGCACTCGCGGAGCGCGACGATGGGCCCCTGGGCGTCGATGGCGATGACGGGGAGACTCTGGGCATCGTCGGCGACTTTCCCGATGTGCCCGCTGAGCAGCGTGGTTGTGGGGCAGTGATCCAGGGCGCTGCCGGGTGTGGAGAGCTGCCACGAATCGCCGGTGTGCACGGGGCGCGAAGGGAGGGGGGGAAACAGGGCGTCGGCCACGATGCGCTCAAACGCCACATCGGTGAGCAGCGTCTGGAACGAGTGCAGGCTCGCAGGCAGGCCCCGGCGCGTGGTGCGGGTCAGGGCGGTGACGCCGCGGAGCTGCCGGAGGCGGCCGGCGGGCGTGACGACCAGGCGGAGGGTGGCATGGGTCAGGGGCCCGAGGACGCGGGAGAGGGCGTCGGGACCCTGGGCAGACGTGTTGGGGAACTCGAAGGTCTGAACATTGCCGGCGGCGTCGGAACGTCTGAGATGCGCCCGGATCTGTTCAAGTTTCATGGCGACGTTGAACTGCGGTTCGGTCGGGGTGGTGAGCGGCGAGAGTGTCCCGTCGAGCAGGAGCGTGAACACCTCGGCGGGGGCGGCCCCGGTCGGATCATCGACGGCCAGACGCGAGTGGAGTTCGATGGAAAAGGCCTGCGGCGCGGCGGGTGCGGCAAGCGCGCCGTGGAGGGAGATGGGCGGCGGGCCTTCTGAAGCCGGCTCGGAGGCGGCGGCGAAGGCCGGCTGTGTGGTCACCGTCACATCCCAGTGGCGACGCACTTCCCGCGGCGGGTGGGGAGCGCAGGTGGCGAGGGTCAGCATCGCAACTCCGGCCAGTTGCGCTGCCGTTGTGCGAGCCGCCTGCCGCCCCCGCGAGGGCGGGGGGTCGCGGGGTGGGAAAAGCGTGTGGAATGAGGCACGCATGCCCGCATCCTTATACAGCGCGGCGGGCAGGTACGCCGCAGGATGAAGGCGATTCGCACAGTCTCGGCCGGCGGGGACGCAGCGACCCTTTGCATGCGGCGGCGGCGGGCGGTAGCTTCGCGGTGATGCGAGAGGTGCCACCGGCGACATTGTGCGCGGAAGATCTCGTGAGCGGCTGGGCGCCGCGGCGGGTCGGCCGACGCGTCGTGGTGCTGGGCGAGTGTGCGAGCACGAACGATGCGGTGTTTCAGGCGGCCGCGGACGGGCCGGTCGACGGGCTGGCCGTCCTGGCGGATCACCAGTCGGCGGGCAGAGGCCGGCAGGGGCGGCCCTGGCTCTCTCCGCGGGGAGCCAGCGTGTTGTGCAGCGTGGGGCTAGAGGTGGCGGCCGTCTCCGAGTCTTCGCAGGAGCAAGGAGCACCACAGGGCGGGGCGAGCCCGGAGCAGGTGATGGGCGGCCGGCTGACGCTCGCGGGCGCGGTGGCGGCCTGCGAGGCGGTCCGCGCGGCGACCGAGGTGGTTCCGGCGATCAAATGGCCCAACGATCTGCGGGTCGGCGGAAGAAAACTGGCGGGCATCCTGATCGAATCGAAGCGGCTGGGGCAGCGCGGCGTGCGCGTCTGGGTGATCGGAATCGGGATCAACTGTCTTCAGCAGGCCCGCCATTTTCCGCCGGAGCTGAGAGAGGTGAGCACTTCCCTGGAGATGGCATCGCATGGGCCGGTCGATCGGGCGGGGGTGGCCCGCGCGCTGCTCGAGCGGCTGGACTGCTGGCTGGGCCGTAGCGAGCCGGTTGCGGAGGAACTGCACGCGGCATGGCAGCACTTTGCCGAGCCTCTGGGAGAATACGTTCGATTGCGCAGCGCCGGGCGCGAGTACAGCGGGCGGACCGTCTCGGTGGACCCGGCCGGGGGCTTGATCGTGCAGGTGGACGAAGGCGGGCAGGCATGGTTTGACCCGATGCAGACGAAACTGCTGTGACGGTGTTCGATCGGTCATCCGGTGTGGTTGCACATGGGCCGTGAGAAGAAAAGTCATCCAGCCGCCAGCTCGCGCGGGAAGCCGCGCCGCCGGTCAGCGCCCCGGCCGGCAGCCGGGCCACGGCGGCAACCGGCGAAGCGCCGCAGACGGGCCGACGCTACCGAATCGCCGGAGGCCCCCTCACCGGCACTGGTGCGGTCCGGCAGGCCGGCTCCGGTCGCGCGCCGGCAGATTCGTGCACAGCTCCGCGCCGCGGGAGCGCGGCTGATCGAAGCAGTGACCCGAGCGGCTCAACCGGCGCACGTCCTGCCCGTTCTGCTCGGTCTGGCGATCGGCTGGCAGTGGCGGGGAGCTGCCCGCGTGATGGCTCCGGTGCTCGAGCCGTCCCACTGGGCGACCTCGACGCTGGGGGTGGTTTTGCTGCTGTGCCTGGCCGTTGGACCGCACCTGCCCGAGTGGATCGCCGGCCCGCTGCGGGCGCTGGGGCGCAGCCGCGACCTGCTGGCCGCGCTGGTGGGC
>CAZQEN010000313.1:0-9151 GCA_964591605.1 uncultured Planctomycetales bacterium | reverse complement strand
AATGCGGTCAAACGAGGACCGTCGGAAGACGGCCGTCGTTTGGCAGCGGAATGACGATGCACAGGCGGGGTGTACCCGCAGGTGCATCGAGGTTGCGTGGCCGCAACCGCTATGTATTGGGCAACTGCAATGATCTGAATCTAGCGCGTGCTGCGCAGCGGTGCCGGTCGCAATGTGAGGGAGCGACCGGAGTGCCGTGAGCGAGCACGTGCTAGTTCAGACAAGGCATGCCTGATTGAGCGGCGGCCATGGTGTTTTTAAGCGAAAGGAGGTGGTTGTGGCACGTCGAGCCGGGACGCGCGGGCTGTCAACCGCGAGGCACGTCGTGTGAGAGGTTTTTTTGTGTATCGAGCGAAAGGAGGTGTGTCGCATGGGTTGGTGGCGCACGGCGAGCGGCGGGGTCATCGGCGACGGGCCGGCCGACATCATCGACGAGGTCGGGGATGTCTGGACCGGGCCGAAGCAGATCCCGCCCGACGTGCGGGCACGCATCGCTGCGTGCTACCGGGAGGATTTCGGCCGGGAGCCGACCGAGCAGGAGCTGCAGGATCTGCTGGACTTCTGTCGGTAGGCGACCGGCCGTGGTGGATGCTCGAACGAAAGGAGGTTTTTCAAGAAGGCTTTCCGGGTTGTGCCAGAACAACCCGTACTTTGAGAGGGAGGGTCAGCATGGAGTATCGGTGCGTCGCCACGTCCGTGGAAGGATTCGTTCAGCAGCTCGCCGTTGCGTACATCACGCACGGCTACTGGTTTTACGTGGCCGGCCAGATCCCGGAGGGCAAGGACCCGGCCGCGGTGGACGCAAAGCTGATCGACCGATATGGCATTGCCATCTCGAAGTGGGCCCGCTGCCGGCGGAAGAAGCGCGGCCTGGCCAACATGCAGTACCTGCGGCACGAAAGGTTTTTCGTCCTGCTGGCCACGAAGGGCCGGCACCAGTTCTTCGAGCGGGAGGGAGCGTCCTTTCGCGACGTGCGTCGCAAGCCGATCCACTTTGCCGGCTACAGTATCGGCTGCCGAAGGGGACGTGACGGCTGCTGGCATGCGTCGGTTCAGATCGAACGGAACGCTTACATCGAGTTGCGTGATTATTTCAATACCCGAGCGCAACACGCCCCCGCCAAATTGATCCTCGATGAATTGAATGCTCTCCCGTTTCAGCGTTACGCCTGCGTGCGCCGACAACTCTTGACTGTCTGTCGCCACGTCAACCGCGTCCGAGTGGTCGGACGGTTGCAGGCCCTCGATTACGCTTTACTCCGACTGCAGCGGCCGACAGTGCGGCCCTACGAAACTGGTCACATAGACTAACCGACAGGTCGACGATATCGGCAAGCCGCCGCAATTGCAGGCCACGATCCGGCGGCGATAATCTCGGCATGCCTGAGGGACTGAGCCCGCAGCAGTTCGTCGCCAAGTGGTCACGCGTCGAGCTTCCGGAGCGCGCGGCCTCCCAGGAACATTTCATCGACCTGTGCCGGATGCTCGGCCAGCCAACCCCGGCCGAGCACGATGCGACCGGGGCGGAATACACTTTCGAGAAAGGCGTGACCGTCACCGGAAGCGCATCCCGCGGATCTCGGGGCGACGCCGGCTTCGCCGATGTCTGGTGGCGCGGCAAGTTCGGGTGGGAATACAAACGCAAGGGCAAGTATCGGGATCTGAATGAGGCGTACCGCCAGCTCCTGCAATACCGGGAGGCGCTCGAAAACCCGCCGCTGCTCGTCGTCAGCGACATCGCCCGAACCGAGATCCACACCAACTTCACCGGCACGATCAAGCAGGTGCATGCCATTGCGCTGGCTGATTTGGCGGAACCGGAGAACCTCGCAAACCTGCGGCGCATCTTCACCGACCCGGATTCATTCCGGCCGCAGATCACGACGCAGCGCGTCACCGAGGAAGTCGCCCAGCAGATCGGCCGCATTGCAGTGGGTCTGCACGACCGCGGCCACGAGCCGCACGGGGCCGCGCACTTCCTCATGAAATCCATGTTCTGCCTGTTCGCTGAGGACGTGCGCCTCCTGCCGCCGGGTGTCTTCAAGCGCTTACTGGAGCGTGGTCGGAAGGAGCCGGAACGCCTGACCGGCCTGCTCACGCAGCTTTTCGGGGCGATGAAGACCGGCGGGGATTTTGGGGCAGACGAGATTGCATGGTTCAATGGCGGGCTCTTTGACGATTCCCCCGCGCTGGGCCTGACGGCGGACGAGATTGAGATCATGCTCAAGGCCGCCGAGCAAGATTGGGGAGCTGTCGAGCCCGCCATCTTTGGGACGCTCTTTGAGCGCTCGCTCGACCCGAATAAGCGCGCCCAGATCGGGGCGCACTACACCAGCCGTGAAGACATCATGCTCATCGTCGAGCCAGTGGTGATGGCTCCGCTCAAACGTGAGTGGGAGGCCGTCCAGACACAGGTGCAGGCCCTCATCGAGCGCCGCGACAAGGCCAAAACCAGAGAAACCAAGCGCAAGCACGAATCCGACATCGCCAAAGCCATCGAAGCGTTCCTCGACCG
Organism: uncultured Planctomycetales bacterium; assembly: GCA_964591605.1. Lineage (GTDB taxonomy): Bacteria > Planctomycetota > Phycisphaerae > UBA1845 > PWPN01 > CAYLLT01. The sequence continues at coordinate 6,636 of CAZQEN010000313.1, read as the reverse complement.
CCTCGCGGGCGTGAAAATCCTCGACCCCGCGTGCGGATCGGGCAATTTCCTTTACGTGGCCATCCAGCAGCTTCTGGAGCTCGAAAAACAGGTCATCACGTTCGCCGCCCGGCCGGATATTGGCTTGGGTCTGTTCCCCCGTGTGCGCCCTACGCAGCTCGCCGGCATCGAGATCAACCCCTACGCCGCCGAGCTGGCCCAGGTGGTCATCTGGATCGGCTATCTCCAATGGATGCGCGACAACGGCTTCATCGCGCCCAAAGACCCGATCCTCGCACCGCTCACGACGGTCGAATGCCGCGACGCGATCCTCGCCTGGGCGGACGAGCCGGGCCAGCCAGTCCCGACTCAGCGTGAGGGCGCAACATGCACCGGCCCGGCAAGCTGGCCCGAAGCCGACTTCATCATTGGGAATCCGCCGTTCCTGGGCTCAAAGCTCTATCGGGACAGCGGCGTCGATGATACGTACATCGCCTCGCTGCATTCCGCCCATGACCTGTCGCGAAATGTTGATCTGTGCTGCTATTGGTTCGAGCTGGCGCGGCGGGCGATTGCAGCAAAGGCGAGCACGCGCGCCGGACTCCTCGCCACACAGGGCATCCGCGGTTCTGACAACCGTGGGGTGCTTGAAAGAATCCAGACCAACGGCACAGTTTTCATGGCATGGTCAGATCGCGATTGGATTCTCGACGGCGCTGCTGTCCATGTCTCAATGGTGGGATTCACGTCGCAGACAGACGAGCCGAGGTATCTTGACGGCCGGCTCGTGACAGAGATCAGTCCAGCCCTCACGGCAGGACCAGATACAACTCAGGCCCGTCCTCTCGTGGAAAACGCCGGAATCGGGTTTGTAGGAGCTTGTAAGAAAGGTAAGTTCGAGCTTACGCACGAACGAGCGCGGCAAATACTCGCCGCGGCCGGCAATCCGAATGGACGACGCAATTCTGAGGTGCTTGCACCTTGGTACAACGGCATCGATGTTGTCCAGCGATATGAAGGCAACTGGATCATCGACTTTGGTCCGGAGGAGAATCTGAGCACTGCCTCGCAGTATGAGGCACCGATCGAATACGTTCGGGTCCACGTGAAACCAGAGCGGGACAAGGTCCGTAACTCGGCAGAACGCAGGCGCTGGTGGATGCTTGCACGCCCGGCGCCTGATTTTCGAGCTGCGACTGCCGGCCTGAGCAGATTCGTGGTCGTTCCCCAGGTTGCAAAACATCGCGTCTTCTCCTGGCTCTCCGCAGAGAATCGTCCTTCGCATCAGCTCACCGTCATCGCGCGCACGGACGAGTATTGTTTTGGCGTTCTGTCGAGCGCACTGCATGTACTCTGGTCACTGCGAATGGGCACCCAGCTTGAAGATCGCCCCCGATATACGCCCAGCACGTGCTTTGAGACCTTTCCCTTTCCCTGGCCGCCGGGCAAGGAGCCTGAGCGCGACCCGATCTACCAGCGGATTGCCGAGGCGGCCAAGGCGCTGAACGAGCTGCGTGAGCGTTGGCTGAATCCGCCGGAGTGGCTTGAGGCGATCACTGCGCGCATTGACGCGCAGGATGACTTCGCCGATGTTCCCCCCGAAGCCCGCCCGCTGATCCGTCATTCGGCCGTTATGGCAGCCGCTGCCCGGGACGCCCTCCTCAAAAAGCGCACGCTCACCAATCTCTATAACGAGCGGCCCACCTGGCTCCGCCTCGCCCACGAACAGCTCGACCGAGCCGTCCTCGCCGCCTACGCCGCCACCGACTCCGACGGCGGCTGGTCCCAGGATTGGGCCGAGGTCTGGAGTGAAATCGGCGCTGGCCAGCCCCTGCCAGGCAGTCCCCCGCTCGGCTCGCTTCGGGGCGAAGTCGACGAGCGGGTATTATCAAACCTTCTTCGACTCAATCAGGCCCGCTCTTCAGGCTGAAGCGCAGCGCGTGGAGGTGCGTCGGTGATTCCCAAAGAGGCGTTCGACAATCAGGAGGAGCTGCTGCGGCGACTGGCGGCCGGCAACGACGTGGATTTTGAAGATCAGTACTTCGAGCGCAAGGAGGCTTGCCGTCGCGGAACGAACGGCTGCGTCTCAGGTAGTGAATGCCGAAATCTGAAAGAGCAGGTCGTTGAGTGCATCTCCGCATTCGCCAATACGAATCAGCTCGGCGGCCTTATCGTCCTCGGCGCCTCCCGCAGCGGGGAGCTGAAAGGCGTGGGCCATCTCACGGAAACTCAGCGAAACTCGCTCTGCTCGTATCATCAAGAGTTGAGGAACCACGCTGCGGAAATCGTCCTCCTCGACTGCCTCGACTGCGAGGGGTCTGCAAACAAGCTGATTGTCATTCTCGTGCCGTATACCCCGAACGCGATCTGCGAGACTAACGAGGGGCGGCCAAGGTCGTGGCGTCGTCATGGAAGCCAGAACGAGCTGTTGGATGACCGCAGGCGAGAGGAGATTCGCCGCAATAAGCGGATCGTCGATTTCGAGCTGAGTTTCGCCTGCTCCTACTCGCCGGCCGATCTTGATGATGCCTTGCTCCGGGAGGTGCGACACACATGGAACGCCGCTGTCGGCAGTACGCTCAGTGACGAAGAACTGCTGTATCAGCTCGGTGCATTGAGTCGGCGCAGTGATGGGTATGATTTCACGAACGCCGGCCTTTTGTTTTTTGCAGCTAACCCTCAGCGGGTCCTCGCATCGAGTTCAATCCGGCTCCTGCGCTATGAGTCTTCCTACGCCGATCCCGATCCCGGGCCGCCGAGCCTCGACAAGCTGTTCACCGGGCCTGTCACAAAACAGATCCGCGATTTCCGCTCCGTGATCCGAGAATCAGCATTGTTCAAGGTCTATCAGATGCGTCGGCCAGACGGTGGCTTCGTCGAGGAACCCGAATATCCGTTGATCGCCGTGGACGAGGCGGTGGTAAATGCCGTCGCGCATCGAGACTATGCCCACGGCTGGCCAATCGAGTGTCGATACTTTCGAGACGCGTTCGTTGTTAGAAGCCCCGGAACTCTCATCCAACGGAATACGGCTGTTCCACCGCATTTCTCACTTGCTGAGCAGTCGCTGATCCACACTCCGCGGAACCCAAAGCTGATTGAATGGCTCAAGGAGATGAGGGATCAGGCTGGCGCGGCATTTGTACGTGCTCTGAGCGAGGGCACGCGCAGTATGCGGAAGGCGATGGAGGAGCTCGGGCTTCCGCCACCGATTTACGATGTCAAGGAATCCGAGACAGTTGTCACCCTACTGAGTGAGCCAGATCGGCGCTTCGCCCAAAGCCAGCTGGGCGAGCAGGTCGCCCCAACAGAGTTCACAAACCTGTATCCACTGCAGCTTCGGCGGCCAAACTCCGGCGCCGTCGAGTACACCATCTTTCGCGATAAGCGGCGAGAGTTTCTCCTGTCATTGAAGGATGCCCTGACAGGAAAGGGCTGGTTTATTGATCGTTTGAGCTACGGGGTGTTGACAGCTCATCGCCGAGGAAACTATAAGCGGTACTCACCAGAAGTTGACACATGTGTTCGTCTGCTCTCGGCCTATAGTTTTGCCATCCGAGAATACAATGAGAGGTCATACCTCTGCCTGGACTTCACGCTCGAAGTCAAGAACGCGCTCAAAATCGTAGAGCTGCTTTCTCATCTGCAACCTTCTGAGTTGATCGGGCGGTCTGCGGTGGGCCGGACGGAGCGGTGGGACCGTGGTCAGATTGTTTCTCTGGACTCCGAGTGGGTGCAGCTCCGGTTGTACGATTATGACCAGGTGGTTCGAGTTCCTCCCGCCGACGTGATCCCCGATCTTCCCGTACGCTTGATTAAAAAAGTGCTTGCAGAGAGAAGAGTCAGTTTTGATCTCAGCCGCGAGATTAAGCAGCGGAGTTTATCGGCGTCATCGTCCGCAGCCCGCGTTCGCGCTGAATGGACTCAAGCACTCGTTGACGACATTTCCCGTTCAGTCTTTCCAATTCCATTCTCTGGTTTCGATGTTCATCTCGGGAATAATGCTCTGCCCTTGGCGCGGGACTCCCGGGCTCAGCAGGCACTGCAGGTAAGGACGATCGCAGAGCCTCACGTGGAGTTCGGCTTCCACAAGGACACTCCTGATGTGAGGGACGGGATTACGCGCTACGGGGTTTACGAACAGGACTCGCGCGAGATCGAGCTTGTGCCAGTGGTCGAGCAGAAGTATCGGTCCCACATGGTCGGCCTGATCGACAGGCTCAAGGCAGGCAAATACAAGTACCGTGGGTCAGAACGCACCTTCAGAACCCGCTTCAGCTATGCCAACATTATCACGGTCCCGAACGCCGAAACGGCGGCGACCGAGTGTCAACGGCTTCTTAATGAGCACCATACCTGGGCTGGGGACCCTTCCCTTTCGCGCATCATGCTCGTCCATGCGCCTGAATTCGGCTTTTCTCTTGATGACGTTGCCTCGCCATACTATCGTACGAAACGTCTTCTGCTCGAGGCCGGCATGCCATGCCAGATGGTGGATACACCCACGCTGGAGAATCCGGACTGGAAGGACCTGAACCTAGCGCTGAACATAGTGGCAAAGTGCGGTGTTGTCCCGTGGGTGCTGCCGCAGGGAATTCCAGACGCTGACTTTTTTGTAGGTCTCTCTTATACGCAGCAGGGTTCGTCCGACAAGGCGCGGTTGATGGGGTACGCCAATGTCTTTAATGAGTACGGACGTTGGTTGTTTTACTCGGGGAACACACAGGCATTTGCATACGAGGAACGCACGAGGCATCTGAGTGCGCTGGTCAAGAGCACGCTGGAACGGCTGAAGCTCTCACCGACACCGAACATCTACTTCCACTACACAGCGCGGTTTTCAAGAGACGATCGTGACGCAATTCTCGCAGCGGCCCGTCAGGTGCGCTCCGCAGGCGTGTTCACGTTCGTGTGGATCAACACGCATCACATCGTTCGGCTGTATGACAGCCGGCCGGAAACGGATGGAAGTTTGAGCAGGGGCAGCTACGTCCTGTCCTCACCAACGCAGCTCTTTCTAAGCACGACAGGGTATAACCCTTACAGAAAGGCTCTAGGCACACCCATCATGCTGGAGGTCAATTGCTGGCGCTATCATCCGGACGGCCCCACGTCAGCCGTTGACCTGAAGGCCCTTGCCACGCAGATTCTATCGCTGACCAAGCTCAATTGGTCTTCGACAGATTCCTTGTGCGGGGAACCCATCACAACGAAGTATGCCGGCGACATCGCTTACCTGACAGCCGCCTTTCTACGACAAGGCGGCGCATTCCGCCTTCACAGCGTGCTCGAACGAACCCCTTGGTTCATTTGATTTGCTCGTCCCGACTGAAGCAGACGAAGCAAAATGAGTCGTCCGTAAGCGATCACACCATAACCCGTCTTTGAAAGCTGACTTCGTCTGACAGTGAAGAGCAGGTCCTCGGTGATGCCGCGCGCCAGCGCGGCAGCCCCGAGTGCCCGGTGGTGCATGGGGAAGGTCTTTTCACGGCCCGGATGGGCCGGAAGGAGGTTTTCAGATGCAGAATTTGACACGTGCCAGTGAGGAACTGTTCCGGCGCGGGCCGGACGAGTGTTTCACGACGTTTGACGACCTCTGGCGGCACTGCCAGGAGGTCAAGTCCAGGTCGATCGATCGGTGGCATCCGCCAACCGAGGTCCGCGTCGATCCGTGCGGCAGCCGGCTGCGGCTGATGCTCGGGGATGACGGGGCGTTCCCGCTCAACGACTGGAGCTTCTCGCAGCTCTGCTCGCTGGCGGGGGTCAGCAGGGACACGGTGAACAAGATGACGGCCACGACGGCCAGCCAGGTGTTCCTGGAAACGCTGCCCGAGGGGAACAAGCCCCTGCAGCTCCTGACCACGGCCGGCGAGACGAACGCGATGGTCCGGTCGATTCACGGCGCGAGCTACACGCGCCTGTACGACGCGGACCTGCTGTCGATGGTGCGGGAGTTCGCGACGGACTTCCAGCCGCCGCAGGAGGCCGCGTTCGCGCCCGGCGGGTTGCCGGCGGGCGGTGACGACTCCCCGGCCGACGCGACGGAAGGCGCCGAGGACACGCCGCCGTGGGAGACGGGTCCGACGACCCCACCCCGCGGCGGCACCGGCCTGTACCGGGGCGAGCAGGACATGTTCGTGTTCCTGATCGACCCGACGGGCTGGACGGAAATCGACGGCGAGGCCTTCGCTCCGGGTTTCTTCCTGTGGAACTCGGAGGTGGGCAAGCGGTCGGTCGGCGTGCAGACGTTCTGGTTCCAGGCGGTGTGCCAGAATCACATCGTCTGGGACGCGGTCGAGGTCGTGGAGTTCAGCCGCAAACACACGGCCAACGTCCACGAGGCGTTCAGCGAGATCCGGCGGATCATCGAGCGGCTTGTCGCCCGGCGCGATGAGCGCCGCGACGGCTTCGTTCGCGTGATCCGCAAGGCGATGGCCACGAGCGTCGGCGAGAACACCGACGAGCTGCTCAAGCTGCTCTCGAACCGGGGCATCACGCGTGCCCTGGCGAAGGAGGCATTGAAGAGCGCCCAGCGGAGCGGGCGGTTCACGGTGTTCTCGCTCGTCGATGCGCTCACGCGGCTGAGCGGCCGGATGAAGCACGCCGGCGATCGCACGGACGCGGATGTGAAGGCTGCCTCGCTGCTCGCCCTGGCGG
>CAZQEN010000312.1:0-9236 GCA_964591605.1 uncultured Planctomycetales bacterium | reverse complement strand
TGGCTTCGTCGCCCTCATCGAGCAGGCACATCGTCGCCAGATAAAGGGCTTCCTTCCCCCCTACCGTGATGAGGACCTGCGAGGGCTTGTAGTCCAAACCGTTCTCTCGCTTGAGCTTGGAGCAGGCGGCCTCCTTGGCCGGGATGATGCCGCTGGCCGGCTTGGCGTACGTCGTGTGGCCGGCGTCGATGGCCTTCTTGCCGGCGTCCTTGATGTTCTGGGGCGTCGGAAAATCAGGCTCGCCCGCGCCGAAGCTGACGACGTCGATCCCCTGTTTCTGCATGGCCGCTGCCTTGGCGCTGACGGCCAGCGTGGCGGACTCTTCCAGTTGCATGATGCGTCTTGAGAACTTCATCGAGGGTGCTCCTCATGGACCCTGCACACGCGGCACGGCATTCCGGGCCGAGGTTCATGGGCAGGATACCCCTGCTATACCGTGAGACGTGAGAAGTGCGACGTGAGACACTGCGGCGCTGGTTCGGGCCGCCCCGCTCACGCATGCGCCTCTCAGAATCGGGCGCCGGGGTCGAGGATATGATTCTATGAGGGGGGCCGGAGTCTCACAAGGCTTGTGGATGGAGCGATTCATCGACTGGGAAGCTGCAGCGCGGCGGCAGTATCGAGGATCCAGGTGATGCGCCCGCGGGCGGCGCGGACGGCCGCGGCAGGCGGCGTTTCCAGGCTGAATGCCGACTGCTGACTGCTGACTGGCGAATTGAAGACGCGCTTGATCGGATCGGCTTTGTCCGCGCCGCAGGCCAGGACGACGATCTGCCGCGCCGCCCAGACCAGCGGATAGGTCATGGTCATGCGCGGGATGTTCAGACTTGGGACGTGGTGCGCGACGATCAGCCGCTCGCGCTCGTGCAGGCCGGCCGAGCCGGGGAAAAGGCTGGCGGTGTGCCCGTCGGCGCCAATGCCCAGCAGCACCAGGTCCAATTCGGGAACGTGCTGGGGATTCTCAGGAACGAGGTTGCGAATGACTTCCTCGTATTCCCACGCGGCCGCGTCCAGGTCCGCGGCGTCAGCGGGCATCCGGTGGATTCGCTCGGCGGCGATGCCGAGCGGAGCGAGCAGCGTCTCGCGGGCCATCCGATGGTTGCTGTCGGGGTGGTCGGGCGGGACACAGCGCTCGTCGCCCCAGAACCAGTCGATGGTGTGCCAGTCGATGCGCTCGCTCAGCGGGGGCTGCGTCAGGAGCTGGTACATGGCAGCGGGCGTGCGGCCGCCGGCCAGGGCGACCGACTGCCGTCCTTCCCGGTGGGACAGAATCTGCACGACGGTCTCGGCGGCGGCCTGCGCGGCGGCGGGAGGGTCCGGGAGGACCAGCAGCTCTTCGTTCGGGTGGAGGTCCGACATCCGTTTCACAGCGGCCATTTCTGCATGGTTTTCGTGATCTCGGCCATGTCTTTCTGGATTCTACCCTTTTGGCCGGCGGCCTCGAAGACGTGGACGGCGCGGCCCTTGACGAAGAGACCGAGAAGGTAAGTGTAGTCGGTGCCGTCGCGGGTGTAGTCGAAGACGATCTCGATGCCGCGGGCGGCGGGGTTGTCGACCTCGAAGCGGCTGACCACGTGGTAGCCGCGGACGTCGGTGAGGCGCTGGGTGATGGCTTTCTCCCAAAAGGCCAGGTCGCCGCCTCTGGGGTTGGTCTCGCTGCGGAGGGTCAGGACGCAGTTGTCCGCGGAGACGGCCCGGAAGCGGGCGTCTGCGTGGTCTTCGACCATGACGTAGCCCGGCGGCAGTTGCGAGCTGCAGCCGGCCAGGAGCAGGCACGCCAGCACAGAGCCCGCAGCGCGAGCCAGGCAGGAACGCTGAATGATTGGCACTGTCCAACAGTGTGGCATGGGCAGCGTACGCGCTGCCCATGTTTCATGCGCACGGGCAATGAGTACACTGCCCGTGCTACCCCACGCCGATCTTTCTGCACTCCTGCTCAGGGGTTTGCAGGGGATCGCCGGGAGCACGATCAGCGACGCGCTGCTCGATACTCTGCGATCGGCACTTGCGTGAATCATTCGGCACCTCCCTGTGCGTGAATGCGCAGGACGCGTTCGACGCCGAGCTCGTCGAGCCAGGGGAACGGCGACTCGGGCCGGTGCTGGAGGACGACGGCGGCGCTGGCCTTGACGAAAGTCACGGTGATCGTGCTGAACGCGATCTGCTTGTCGAGCTGGGCGAGGCGGCCCTTGATCCGCTCGATCTCGGTGCGCAGGCGGTTCATCTCGCGCTCGATCTCCATCGTGTCCTTCATGCTCTGGGCTTTGGCGAGGAGCGATTCGAGCCGCTCCATGAGGGACTCCGCATTGCGCAGTCGAAGCTGGAGGTCGACATACTCGTCGGTGATGTCCTGCACGTCGATCTGGCGCGAGACGGTCTGGCCCAGGGGGCGGAGTCGGTCGAGGATCTCGCGGAATGTCGCGGCGGGGATGCGGATGGTGATGCTGTCGCTGGTGAGGCGGGCGAGGTAGCCGCCGGCGTCTTCGGCCAGCTTCTGCGCAGCGGCCAGGGCCACATCCACGTCGGCGACGGCCATCTGGAGCGAGGCCGTGTAGATGAGCAGGCGCTGGGGGCGGGCTTTGGAGAGGTCGGTGTCGGAAGCGAGGCGGGCATCGGCGGCGGATCCTGGCGGTGAAGCCTCCGCCGGGGCAAGAGGTCTGTCATACGAGGGCTCGGGGGCCGCGGCCTGGGGCGCCTTCCGTGCGGCTGCAACCGCCGCCTGTTTGGATTCGTACGCGCACCCCGACAAGAAGAGGCCGAGACAACCGGTCATCCAGATGGGTGAGGCGATGCGACCGCGCATGATGATGGAGCCTCCTGCTCTAATTGGAAGGTATCCTTCTTATAACGGATCGGTGGATGGAAACAAGTGGGTGGGGGTCAGGGGGAAGGCGAGGAGGCGGATGGAGCTGGCGGGATGATCGGGGCCTGGGGATCGGCGGACCATTCGGCGAAGCTGCGGTAGTAGTTGTCGACCTCGCCGTAGCCGGCGTGAACGAGGGCCAAGGCGGCGAGGGCGGCGCGGCCGCCGCTCTGGCAGTGGGTGATGATGCGCTGGTCGGGGCTCAGGCCCGCCTGCGAGAAGAGCTTTCGCAGCTCGGCGGGCGGCCGGAGGCGCCCACGCGGCTTGGCCGAAGGCTGGGTGGTGGCGGAGGGCGGGCGGTGAATCTGGAGGAGGCGGGCATGGGGGAGATGAACCGCGCCGGGGATGTGGCCGTGGCGGGGGTTTTTCTCGTTGTCGAGACCCTGGTACTCGGCGTCGGTTCGGACGTCGAGGATGACCGCGTCGCGGGAACGGGCGGCGCGGAGGACATCGTTCTTGTCGGCCAGATGAACGGGGCAGACGGGGGCGGGCGGGGGAGCGGCCCGGGAGGTGGTCGCAGCAGCGGGCCGGGCGGGTGCGTGCGTCAAGCGGATGCGGCCCTGGTCGATGAGCGGTTTGAGCTCGGGGAACCCACCATCGAGGACGGTCACCCTCCGGATGCCCACGTACTGGAGAAGGAACCAGAGACGCGCCGCTTCGGTCATCGTGCCGTCGTCGTACACGACCACCTGCGTATCCGGGCGGAGGCCCAGTCCGGCAATCGGGCCTGCCCACGCGTCGGTGTCTTTGAGGCTCCGCGGGGCGAGGCTGGCCTGCTTCCACCCGGCGGCATCGACCCAGCGGGCGCCCGCGACCTGGCCGGCGTCGTATTCGGCGCGGGAGCGGCAGTCGAGCAGGACGAGATTCGAGCCCTCGCGGGCGATCAGGTCGGGCAGCGCCTCCGGCGCGAGGACGACTGCGGGACGGTCGGTTTCCCCCGCCGACAACACCCCGCAGGCCGCAGGCAGGAGAACCGCGAGAAGGAACGACCCAGAATTCGGACGATTCATGACGTCAGACCCCACATGCGGAGCCCTCCGAGCTCAGGCGGCTCCGCCGGACAACATGCCAATCCCCAGGGCCAGCACGATCAGGGCGACCACCTTCCGGAAAACCGGTTCCGGAATGTGGCGGAGCGTGCGCTGACCTATCGCGGTCCCGATGAGGACGCCACACCCGGCAAGGACGACCAGCGGCCACTGCTCGACGATGGACCGCCCGTCTGTCCAAAGATAGACCGGCACCCGCGCGGCGTCGACCAGGAGAGCGGTGGCCGTGGCCGTCGCGACGAACGCGTCGCGTCGCAGCTCCACACCCAGAAGTGCGGCAGAGCGCACACCGCCCTGATTTCCGACCAGGCCCCCGAGCAGACCCGAAATCAGACCGGAAAACCATGACACGCGCGAACCGAGTCTGAAGCGTTGCGAGAAACCCAGCAGTTCTGTCATGCCCGCGAAGATCAGAAGTACGGCAAAGACGCAGGTCAATATCGAATCACCGACGGATGCGTGCAGGAGGGCTCCGGCCAGGCCTCCGACCGCACTGCAGAGCCCGAAGTCCTTGAGTACTTTCCAGTCGACGGCTCGCCGCAGCCTCCAGAGCCGCCAGGCCGTGCCGATTGCATGCGGGATGGAGACCACAGATACGGCCAGTCCGGTACCCATCCGGGCCGCCAGCAGCGGCGTCAGCAGGCTGCCGATGCCAAAGCCGGCGATGGAGGCGACTGCGCCGGCGACCACCGCCACGATCATCACCAGCGCAGCGAAAGGCATCAGGGCGACCCCACGTCAGCGTCGCGAGCCGGGCGCGTGTCGCGTGACACTGCGGGATCCGAAGGCGCCGGGCGGTCCGGAGCGACGGACTTCACGCGGAAGCGCCAGCCGTAGTGCCACGGGGGCAGGTCGATGAGCCCGCCGTGCGGCGACAAACGGCCGGTGGCCTCGGCCCAGGCGGGGATCTGCTCGGGGCGCGGACGGATGTCCATGCCGGGGCCGCGGGGCGTCTGCGGGTCGTAGCGCCAGTGGATGACGTGCACGAATCCCGCGGGGCGGCTCACGCGGGCAGCCTCGGTCAGCAGCCGCACCGGATCTTCGCCATGCAGGATGTTGAAGAGCAGGCAGGCATCGCAAGACCCGGCCGGCACCGCGAAACCATCGGCGGATATGTCCCGCAGGTGGCAGCGGATGTTGGAGAGGCCCGCCTGCTGCGCCCGCTGCCTCGTGCGCTCGATCATGGCGGCGTCGATGTCGAAGGTGTCGATCACGCCGGTGATGCGCCCGGCCACCGGAATCGTGAACGTACCGTAGCCGCAGCCCAGTTCAACGACGTCGCCCACGCTTGCGTCAATGCCGAGCCGATCGAGAATCAGCGGGACATCCAGCAGGGCCTCCCAGTAGCTCTCCTCGGGCATGCCGCTTTCTCGGAGTCGCATGCGAGACCTCCCTGTGAGCGGGATTCACGAGGATGGATCAGTGATCCTCGAAGAGCTCGCCGAACAGCTCGCGGACCTTCTCTTTGGCACGGGCGAGGGCGCGGCGGCCGGCCGGGGTCGCCCGGTAGACGCGGCGGATGTGCCGGCCGTCACGCTGCTCCCACGAGCGCAGGTAACCCTTTTTCTCGAGCCCGTGGAGGAGCGGATACGCGGTGCCGGCGCTGAGTCGATATCCGTGGCGGGCGAGTTCCTCGATCATGCCAAGGCCGAAAATCGGCTCGTGGCAGGCATGATGCAGGATATGCAGCCGGATCAGCCCGGAGTAGAGATCTTTGTCGTCCATGGGATATACTCGGGTCCCGCTATTGACTTTCGATATCGGTTCCCGATAATAATCCCCCGTCGGACGCCGGTCAAGTGTCCGGGGCTGGCCATCGGCGTGCCGGGTGGCCGTTTCATCATTCGGATCTGTGCTGCATGACTCTTCCTCAAGCCGCGCTTCGCCGGCCGGTGACCGTGATCGTGGTGATGGTCAGCATCGCCCTGGCCGCGGCGCTGGCCCTGCGGAACATGCGGATCGACATTTTCCCCGACATGGGAGTGCCGATTCTGTACGTGGCCCAGCCTTATGGCGGCATGGACCCGGCGCAGATGGAAGGGTTCATCACCAACTACTACGAATACCACTTTCTCTACATCACGGGGATCGAGCACGTCGAGTCGAAGAACGTGCAGGGCACCGCCCTGATGAAGCTGTTTTTTCATCCGGGCACGAACATGTCGCAGGCGATGGCCGAGACGATCGGCTACGTCAACCGGTCGCGCGCGTTCATGCCGCCGGGGACGGTGCCGCCGTTCGTGATGCGGTTCGATGCGGGCAGCGTGCCGGTGGGGTTCCTGGTTCTCTCCAGCGAAACCAAGAGCATCAAGGACATTCAGGACCAGGCGCTGTTCAAGGTGCGTCCGATGTTTGCGACGCTGCCGGGGGTTTCGGCCCCCCCGCCGTTCGGCGGGAACCAGCGGACCATCGTCGTTTATCTGGATCCGGACAAGCTGCTGGCGTACCGCATGGCGCCCGATGAGGTGGTGCGGGCGCTCAGCACGGGCAACCAGATCAGCCCGTCGGGCAACGCGTACATCGACGACAAGATGCCGCTGGTGCGGATCAACTCGGTGGCGTCGGACATCAGGGACATCGAGAAGATCGCGATCCGCACGGGCGACCCGGCGGTCTACATCCGCGACGTCGGCCGCGTGGAGGATGGGGCGGACATTCCGACCGGCTACGCCCTGGTCGACGGGCGCCGGGCGGTGTACATCGCGGTCACCAAGCGGGCCGACGCCTCGACGCTCTCGGTGGTAAGCGAAGTCAAGAAGGCACTCCCGTCGATGAAGGCGGTGCTGCCCGACGACATCAACGTGAGCTTCGAGTTCGATCAGTCAGGCTACGTGACGCGCTCGATGAAGAATCTGGCAGTGGAAGGCGCGCTGGGGGCGGCCCTGACGGGGCTGATGGTGCTGTTGTTTCTGCGCGACTGGCGGACCGCGCTGGTGGTCGTGCTGAACATCCCGCTGGCGGTGATGGCGTCGCTGTTTGCCCTGTGGCTGAGCGGGCAGACGGTGAACATCATGACGCTCGGCGGCCTGGCGCTGGTGATCGGCATCCTGGTCGACGAGGCGACCGTCGACATCGAGAACATCCACACGCACCTGGCGCGGGGGGTCCCGATAGCGCGGGCGGCGCTGGATGCGACGACGGAAACGCGGGTGCCGCGGCTTCTGGCGACGCTGTGCATCCTTTCCGTGTTCATTCCTTCGTTTTTCATGGTGGGTGCGGGAAGGGCAATGTTCGTACCGCTCTCTCTGGCCGTCGGGTTTGCGATGGTGGGCTCGTATTTCCTTTCGAGCACATTCGTGCCGGTGATGGCGGTGTGGATGCTGCGAAAAGCCGAAAAGTCGAAAGTCGAAAGTCGAAATGAGCAGGTCCCGTCGCAGACTGCCCATCCTGTCCCGGCTCGGCCGGGCGTTTTTGAACGGTTCCGCGAGGCGTACGGGGCGACAGTCGGAGGATTGCTGAAGGCGCGGTGGTTGCTGGTGCCGGCATACCTGATCGCCGCCTGCGCCGCGGTCTGGATCGTGGGGACCCGGCTGGGGATTGAGACGTTCCCGGCCGTGGACACCGGCCAGTTTCAGGTGCGGTTCCGGGCGCCCGAGGGCACGCGCTTCGAGAAGACCGAGCAGATCGCCAACCGTGTGCTGGACACGATCCGCGAAGAGGTCGGCGCCGGGAACGTGGCCCGGTCGCTCGGCTACGTCGGGGCCATTCCGGCGAGCTATCCAATCAACAACATCTTCCTGTGGATGAGCGGACCACAGGAGGGGGTGCTTCGGGTGGCCCTCAAGCCAGGGAGCGGCGTGCGGATCAGCGAACTGAAGGAGCGCCTTCGCGGCCGGTTCGCGCGGACGCTTCCGGATGTGTCCTTTTCTTTCGAGGCGGGCGACATTGTGAGCGAAGTGATGAGTTTCGGCTCGCCCACGCCGATCGAAGTGGCGGTGACCGGGGCCAACCTGGAGGCGAGCCGGGCCCATGCGGAAAAGATCCGGCAGCAGCTCGCCCGGATCGACACGGTGCGCGATCTGCAGTACGCCCAGCCGCTGAATTACCCGACCCTGAATGTGACAGTCGACCGGGAGCTGGCGGGTTTGAGCGACGTGAGCGCGACGGACGTGGCACGGTCGCTACTGGCCGCGTCATCGTCGAGCCGCTACGTGGCCGCGAATTACTGGGCCGACCCCAAGAGCGGCATCGGCTACCAGGTGCAGGTCGAGATCCCGCAGCAGCAGATCGACTCCATTCAGGCGGTGCAGAACATCTCGGTGAAGGACAGTCCAACCGGCCCCCTCCTTCTGCGGGCGGTGGCGGACGTCAAGGCGGGCACCGTTCCCGGGCAGTATGACCGCTACAACATGCAGCGGACGGTGTCTCTGATCGCCAACATCGAAGCCGAGGACCTGGGCCGCACCGCGCAGCGGATCGAGTCGGCGATCCGTGCGGCGGGGAATCCGCCGACGGGCTTGACGGTGAAGGTGCGCGGGCAGATCCCCCCGCTGCAGCAGACGCTGAGCGGGCTGCTGACGGGGCTGGGCCTGACGGTGGTGGTGATCCTGCTGCTGCTCGGTGCGTATTTTCAGTCGGTTCGGCTGGCGATTGCGGTGATTTCGACCGTGCCCGCGGTGCTGGCGGGCGTGGTGCTGGCCCTGCTGCTGACGCGGACGACGCTCAACGTCCAGTCGTTCATGGGGGCGATCATGGCGGTGGGCGTGGCGGTCGCGAATGCGATTCTGTACGCGACGTTTGCCGAGCGGGCCAGGCGGGCGGGTCAGGCGGTGAATGCGGCGGCCGTCGAAGGCGCACGCAGCCGCGTTCGCCCGATCCTGATGACGAGCCTCGCGATGATCGCGGGCATGCTGCCCACGGCACTCGGGGCGGGCGAGTCCGGCGAGCAGATCGCGCCGCTGGGGCGGGCGGTGATCGGCGGACTGATTGCGGCGACGCTCGCCACGCTCCTGATTCTGCCGTCGGTGTTTGCGATGCTGCAGCGCAGGCGGCCGGCTCGATCATCGTCTCTCGATCCGGAAGATCCCGAGAGCATTTACTACCAACCGGCCACAGGCGCGGCGCCTGTGCCGCACGGACCTGCTGGAGCGTGACCTCATGCGTCGACGATCTCTCACCCGTCTGATTCTGGCCGGCGTGGTCATCACGGTGTTCGGTTTCCCGGCGCTGCGGTCGGCGGTCATCGATGCAGCGGAAAACAGGGCGGCGGGCGTCCCGGCCACAGCGACACCGGCGACCGCCCCCCCTACCGCCGCGACGCAGCCCGCCGGTCTGGCGCTGCCGGCGATCGTCATCCCGGATGAACAGGTCGATCTCTACGCGAA
>CAZQEN010000311.1:0-9249 GCA_964591605.1 uncultured Planctomycetales bacterium | reverse complement strand
GCAACTTCTTTTGTTCCGGAAGAACCTGACGAACACGCCTCAATCTCAAATCTCAGATCTCAAATCCTCTGCATGGCAAGCGGCTTGCGCTTCGATGCGTCTCTGCGTGAGCTTCTCTTGTTCGGTTGCGGGCGATGGCCTGCCCTGTGTCCCGCCCGTGCGCGTGCGCCCCACGCCGCTCCCCACCGTCGCCGCTCTGATCCCGCCTCCGCGCCTTCAATACGGACACGCACTCTCACGGCCGGCCCGCGTTGCAGGTTTGACCAGACGAGCCGTACAATGAAGCCGTCGCCTCACCGCCCGCGGCGGGGCTTACGAGTTGCCGAATGTCCACGCATCCGCTGTCATTTGCCTCCCTCGACTTCGCGACCACGCCGTTTCTGGTGATCTGGGAGACCACGCAGGCCTGCCCGCTGGCGTGTCAGCACTGCCGGGCCGAGGCCCAGCCGTTGCGTCACCCCGACGAGCTCACCACCGACGAAGGCAGACGCCTGCTGGACCAGATTCGCGGCATGGGCACCCCGGTGTGCGTGCTGTCGGGGGGCGACCCGCTGCGGCGGCCGGACCTGCTCGAGCTGGTGCGGCATGGCGCGGGCATCGGCCTGCGCATGGCGACCATCCCCGTCGCATCCGAGGAGCTCACCCGCGACCACCTGGCCGCCCTCCGCGACGCCGGCCTCTCGCAGGTGGCATTCTCGCTCGACGGCTCGACGGCCGAACTCCACGACAACTTCCGCAAGGTGCCCGGCACCTACGCCCGCACCCTCCGGGCCCTCGCCTGGGCCCGCGAGCTCGAGATGCCCTCGCAGATCAACACCACCCTCGCCCAGTACAACGCCCATGACCTGGGCAGCCTCATCGACCTCGTCCGCGGCCTGGGCATCGTGTTCTGGGAGGTCTTTTCACTGATCCCCGTTGGCCGGGGCAGCGTGCTCGCCTCACTCACGGCGGAGCAGCACGAAGCGGCCTTCGAACGGCTCTACGCCCTCTCGCTCGAAGCCGACTTCATCATCAAGCTCACCGAGGCGCCGCACTATCGCCGCTACGTCCTGCAGCAGCGTGCGGCCGATGCGAACGCCCCCCGCGGCGCATCCCATCGACCGGCATCTGACCTGAAAACCGCGATGCCGGCACGGCGGACCACCCACGATCGCGAGAGGGCCGCCCGGTCCGCCATCCCCGCCCAGCTCTCACGCGAGATGGGCATCGCCGATTCGTTCGGGGCCCGCGCCCGCGGGATCAACGCCGGCAAGGGTTTCTGTTTCGTCTCGCACACCGGCGACGTGTTCCCCTCCGGTTTTCTGCCGCTCAAGGCGGGCAATGTGCGCGATCAGCCGCTCGATGCGATCTACCGCGACAGCGGGCTGCTCGTGCGGCTGCGCGATCCGGGTCTGCTCAAGGGCCGCTGCGGCATCTGTGAATACGCGGACGTGTGCGGCGGCTCGCGGGCCCGGGCCTGGGCCACCACCGGCGACGAACTGGCCGAAGACCCCGCCTGCCTCTACCAGCCCACCCCATCCCGGTGACGGTCGGCCATCACCCGCCGCCTGCTTGTCTTTACGCCAGGCCCGGGAACGGTATATTGTGGCCGATCGCGGAGAGACGGGGCGCAGCGCGGGGTGATTCTGTATAAGGAGCTTCTATGTTGCGCGCCCACATGCTTCGTCGACTCTTCCGCCATCTGACCGCTTCCCGCATCTGCGCGGTATCCGCCGGCCTGGCATGTGGTCTCGCCGCGTGCAGTCAGCGAGATGATTCGTCCGCCTCCACCGCGCCGGCCGCCCCCGCGGCGACCACAACGGTCAAACCCGCCGAAGATGGATGGGTGTCCCTCTTCAACGGGAAAGACCTCACCGGCTGGCAGCAGGTCGGCGGCTCCGTCTGGACCGTCGAAGACGGCCAGCTCGTCGGCCGGCAGGGCGAAAACTACGCCCCCGGCGATCTCCTCAGCGAGAAGGACTACCGCGATTTCGAGCTCACCTGCAGCTACCGCGTCGTCTGGCCGGCCAACAGCGGCATCTGGTTCCGCTATCAATCCGCCGCGAAAAACTACCAGGCCGACATCCTCGAGTGGCCCAATCCCGTGTGCTACTCGGGAACGCTCTACTGCCAGGGCAAGATGTTCATCGCCATGAACACGAACCCCGACATCGTCGACAAGACGGGCTGGAACACGATGCGCGTGCGGGCCGAGGGCGACCATCTCCAACTCTGGCTCAACGGCCACCAGACCGCGGACGTGCACGACACGGCCACCGACCACGGCCGGATCGGCTTCCAGATCCACCCAGGCGCTCAATTCGGCCCGATGCGCATGATCGTCAGGGAAATCCGCATTCGCGAGATCGGAGCCCGGCCATGACCACCCCCGCGAGCCCGTTCTTCCAGGCCGCGGAGCAGGGCCGTGCCGCACGGAGACATAACCGCCGGTCGCCCGCCCACCGCGCTGCCAATGCCGATGAGGGTCTCGGCGCAGAGCCCCCGGAAGGTCCGCCGCCCGGCCGGAGCCGGCCCCGCGACCGCAAGTTCTACCTAGATCTCTCCGCCAGCGGCCTCAGGATGCCCATCGGCACCGACCTGGTGCTCCGCGAACATCCCGACGCCGAAGCGATCCTGCTCGATGGCCGGCGGCTCGGAGCGGTCGTGGTCCAGGCCGCCGCGCGCTATCGCACGCCCCTGGCCCTGCCGCTGATGGACCTGACGCTCGAGAAGGAATTGCTGCTCGTGGCCCTCGGCATTCCTGCCCAGGAGGCCGCCCGGTATCACTTTGACGCGCCCCCGTGCGATGAGATGCTCGCCAGCATCGACCGCCGCCTCGCCGGGCTGGAACTCCCCCGCTTCCGCGCCCACATCGAAGCGATCCGTCACGTGGCAGCCCATTCCGATCTGGTGGCGATGGGCATGGCGATCGGTCCGTTCTCGCTCATGACCAAGCTGCTCGCCGAGCCGATCGTTCCGGTCTACAAGGCCGGCAGCGGCATACGCGCAGATCAGGACGAAGAAGTAGCCGCCGTGCAGCGCTGCCTCGAACTCGCCACCTGCACCGTGCTGTTCTCGGTGGCCCGGCAGATCGAGGCCGGCGCCGAAGCCATTTTCATCGCCGAGCCCGCCGCCAACCAGTTCTACATCTCCCCGCGACAGCTCGAGGCGGGTTCCGACGTCTTCGAGCGATACGTCGTCCAGCCCAACCGCTGCCTGCGCGAGGTCATGGCCGCCGCCGGCGTGCAACTGATGTTCCACTGCTGCGGCGACATCACCGATCAGATGCTCGCGTACTTCGCCGGTCTGCGCCCGACGATCCTGAGCCTCGGCAGCTCGCGCCGGCTCTGGGAAGACGCCGCCCGGGTGCCCGCGGACACGATCCTTTTCGGCAACCTCCCCTCCAAGAAGTTCTTCATGGACAGCGAGATCACCGTCGAGCAGGTCCGGCAAATGGGCTGCGACCTCCTGCGGCGCATGCGCGAAGCCCGTCACCCGTTCATCCTCGGCTCGGAGTGCGATGTGCTGAGCGTGGAAGGCTACGAAGCGCCCATCCGCCGCAAGGTCGAAGCCCTGCTGTCTTGCGAATAGACGGGCGTCGCCGGGGACGTGATCACGGAGCATCGCCCGACGCCGCCGGCCGCGTGCCCGCCGCAACCCGCGGCACCTGAACCTGGGCGCTGCCGTACGCGCCGATCTCGCCCCAGCCCTCCGGAATCGCCGCGATCACGCGGTCCGCGGTGCGCCACAGCACCACCGCCGCCCCGGGCCGCAAGTCGCCTCCGGGAGCCAGCTCAATAATGTCCCCCGGGCGCACGGCCGACTTGGGGTCAACGTCCGCCGTCACCGTCCGGGCCTCCGGATCGACGCGTGTCACGATGCCGGCGGCCTGCCAGCGCGGCCACGGCGGCGACAGGCGCTCCGCCAGCTCCCACGTCCGCAGCGGCGGCGCCGCCGGGTCGAGCTGCCGCGAGAACCCGCCCGAAAAGTCGATCTTCACCTTGTCGATCGTGATCTCGTACGCGGGCACGAACTCCGACGTGTTCGGATCCAGCCGCTGCACCCGCAGCTTCTCATCGCGCTGCACGCCGTCCACCTCGCCCGCCGCCACGAGCACATAGTTGCCCTCGATCCGGAACACCGGCGCGAGCAGCGGCGCCAGCGGCGGCCCGGCCGGCGCCCGCAGAATCGCCGTGTCCGCCTCGCGCGCCGTGTCGACGCTCGCCGAGTTGATCATCCGCGCCCGGCTCAGCGGCCGCGGACCCGATTCCGCCACGCTCGCTACGCCCAGGAACCGCGAGCCGCGGTACAGATCGAGCAGCCGTCCCTCCGTGAATCCGTCCGCCGCCGAGCCCACCACGGTCAGCAGATTGCCCTCCGGGTCGGGCCGCACTGCGAGCACCGCGCTGTTGACCCGGCCGATGCGGGCCTGCCCCGGCGTCGGCCACAGCTCGATCGAGTCGCCCGTCTCCGCCACCGCGTTGCCCACCAGCGGCTGAAGACTGATGAGGGCCTGCCGGTCGGCGATCTGCAGCACCTGCCCTCGGGCAATCGGGATCGTCGTCTCCCACCCGTCCACCCGCGTCGCCCGCCGGATCAGGATGTGATCACTGAGCTGCAGGCCCGACCGGCGGCCCAGGTCGATCCACGCCGTCGTCCGGCCGGGCACCACCCGGCTGACCTGCCCCGCGATCATCGCCCCCAGAGGGAGAAAACGGCACAACGAGGCGAGACCGTCCACGCGAAGCACCAGCGCATCCGCCACGTCGCCCGCCGTGACCGCTTCAAAGACGCGGGCCCCCGACTCCGACGTCCCGACCGCGATCAGCTCACCGGTGACCACGCGCCCGCCTGTCATCAGAAGGAACAACTGGTCGCGGGCGGACAGCCCGGCGTCGCTGCCGGCATCCAGCGTGACCACGGGTCCCGTGTCCGACGCCCCCGTCACCTTCACCGGCGTGACGATCGCATCATCGTTCGCCGCCGGCAGGGCCTGAGCCGCCCCGCCCGCCAGCGCCAGTGCAATCCCCAGGCCCAGATGCCCGCAGATCATCGACTCGCTCCCGTGTGAGATGAGAGAAGGCGCTCCAGGCGCTCGAACACCACCGACGACGGCAGCTCGCGCAGGCACCGATGCGCGTGCGGGCACTGGCTGAGCCGCTTGAAATAGCAGGGCGAACACGGCAGCTCGAGACGGGCAACCCCATCGCCCCGCCCGTACGGGCCCGTCCGCCGCGGACTGGTCGGGCCGTAGAGGGCGATCATGGGTTTGCCCAGCGCGGTGGCCAGATGCATCGGCCCCGAATCGTGCATCACCGCCGCCGTCGCGCCGTCCACGAGGGCGATCAGCTCGGCCAGCGTGGTCTCGCCGGCCAGGTTCACGGCCGCCCCGCCCGCCAGGCGCTGCACCTCGTCGGCGATCCTCTTCTCGACGTCCATCCCGATCAGCACGATCCGGCAACCCAGCCGCTCGCGGATCTGCCCGCACAGTTCGGCGAACCGCCCGGCCGGCCAGATCTTCGTCTCCCAGCGGGCCGCCGGCCCGATCACCACGTACGCATCCCCCGGGCGCACACCCTGGCTGGCCAGCAACTGCACCACCCGATCGCGCGCCGCCGGCAGGACCGCCAGATCGAACGCGATGGGCACGTCGGCGAACCCGAGCAGCTCGCTCGTCAGGTAGTTGCGGTCGACGGCGTGCATCTCGCGCTCGGGGGCGGTCACGCGATGCGTGTAGAACAGCGGCGCAAACTCGCGGGCCGCCGCAAAACCGATCCGCACCGGCGCGCCGCTCGAGAACGCCAGAAACCCGCTCCGAAACAGGCCCTGCAGATCGATCACCAGGTCGAACTTCCGGGCACGCAGCGAGTGGACGAATTCCATGAACTCCATCGACACCCGCAGACTCCGCCCGATCTGCCCATAGCGCTTCCGGTCGAATCGGATGATCTCGTCGAGCGCCGGATGGTGCTCGAGCAGCCCCGCGCAGCTCGTCGCGACCAGCCAACTGATCCGCGCCCGCGGAAACCGCCGCCGAAGCCCGTTGAGCACCGGCAGCGCGTGGATCACGTCGCCGAAGGAACTCGGCTTGATGATCAGGATCCGCTCAAACTCGCGCGTCAGCGGTCGGTGCATGTTGCTCCCGGATGGTGCCCGGCCCCGAGCGGCGCGGCCGGTGAAGCGCCTCAGGACAGGGCTCGAACGCGACCTTCAGTGCACCGCTTTTGCCGCGGTCCGTCAACGCCTGCAGAGCCCGGCGATAGTCGCTCACGCGGAACCGGTGCGTGACCAGGCCGCGCAGGTCGAGCCGCTTCTGGCACAGCAGCTCGAAGACGATTTCGTACGTGTGCAGACACCGGCCGTTGTACTGTTCGATCGCCCGCCCATTGGCCCCCAGCAGGGTCAACTCGTCGAACCAGAGCGGCGTCGTGTCCACCAGGCCGATCTGCGAGGTTCCCACCTCGACCACGGTCCCGCCCGAACGGGCGAATTTCATGCTGTCGGTCAGACTCTGCCCGCTGCCGATGCAGTCGTAGACCACGTCGAAGCCGCCCACCAGCGCGTGATGGCCGAACTTGGACGGCACGGCCTGCCCGCCGACGTGCGCGGCAATCTGCCGGTAGCACGGCCCCTGTCCCCCTCCTCGCGGGCTCATGATGACGTGGTCGGCGCCGAATCGCTCGAGGAGCTCGGCCTGCCGGGCGTGCCGCACGACGGCCGCCACCCGGCTCCGCAGGCCCAGCGCCCGGACGGAGGCTGCGATGCCCACGCCCAGCAGTCCGCCCCCCAGGACCAGCACGCTTGCCCCATCCCTCGGCGGGCAGCGCAGGACGGCATGCAGCGCCCCGGCGATCGGATCCGTCAGCACGGCCGACTCGTCGTCGATCTCCTCCGGCACCCGGTACAACTGCGACTCGTGGGCCACGAAGCATTCCGACCAGCTTCCCCCCGTGAAGCAGTTCCAGCCGATCATCGAGCCAACCGGGAGCGGTCCCTTGCGGAAGTTCTGGCACAGCGTGAATCGCCCCTGGGCGCACGCAGCACACACAGGTTCGATCTCCCGCGCCGCGCAGGAGAGCGACGGCTCGACCACGACGCGATCGCCCGGCTGCCATCGGGTGACGCCCGGCCCCACCTCATCCACCAGCGAGACGTTCTCGTGTCCGAGAACGGCCGGAAAACTCGAAAACACCTGCAGAATCGACGCCGGGTGATGCCGCTGAAAGATGGCCGCCAGATCGGTCCCGCAGACGCCGCCCAGAATCGGCCGCAGCCGAACCCATCGCGGCGACGGCAATGCCGGCGCCGGGATGCGCTGCAACCGCAGGCCCGAGAGCGGCGACCAGAAGGCCGACGAGGTGATCCACCCCGCCGCCTTGCACAGCGTCCAGCGCACAGGGCGCACGTCATAGGTCAGGGCGAGCATCGTCTTCGAACCATCGGCGGGAATCACGCGTCCGCATGATATCAGCGCGCCTTCCGCCCGACCAGCAAATGGCTGTGCCCGGCGGCATGCCGGGCGCATCCCCAATACAGAGGCGCGCCTCTCGGGTGGCATGGGTCCCGGCGCGCCGGGATACTCGCTGCCCGTGTGCCCCATCCCTCACGTCACAAGGGCGTAATCCCCCGATCGACGGGTCGGTGAAATCGACCGCGGATTGATCGCCGTCCCGGCGCTCACCGAAGGTATACTCAAGGTGGCAGCACCCATGCGAATCGAGGCCTTTTCAGCGATTGTCGAGCGGCTGACCCGCAACCTGTCGTATCCCGGCGTGGCCCAGGAACTGGCCGACGCGCTGGTTCAGGACGCGGGGGCGGCCGCCTGTCGCATCTGGGTGTCCGCACCCGGCGACCGGTGCCACCTCTGCCCGCTCGCCGGCGAATGCCAGGATCGCTCGACGTGTCTGCACCTGGCCGGCCGCAGCGGATGCGACGTCGGCGCCGACGGCGCGCACCTGCGATACCCCATCGGCGCCCGCGCGGTCGGGCAGGTGGCCAGCTCACGCGCTCCGCTCCTGTGCCACCAACCCGGCGTCGATCATCGACTCTCGGATACCGCGGCGCTCGCCGCCGCCCGCATCCGCTGCTGCACCGTCTGGCCGCTCGTCTCCGAGGGCGCGACGCTCGGCGTGCTCGCCATCTACGCCCGCGAGCCGATGAGCGATCCGGACCTCCAGCAGGTCTCGCTGCTCGCGCGGCGCTGCGCTCCGATCATCGCCAACGCCCTGGCCACCGAAAACCTGCACCGGCAGGTCGCCGCCCTGCAGCAGCATAACCAGCATCTGGCCCGCGAGCTGCTCTCCGCCCGGCATCACGAACAGATCCTCGGCAACTCAGCGCCGGTGCGCGAGCTGCGCGAGCGTATCGCCTTTCTGGCCACCCGCAGCGACCCGGTGCTCATCTGCGGTCCGGCCGGCAGCGGCAAGGAACTCGCCGCCCGCGCCCTGCACGCCCACGGCGCTTCGCGGGCCTGCCCGTTCGTGCGGATCGACTGCCGCACCGCGCCGGCGGGATTCATCGAGTCCGAGCTGTTCGGCCAGGAGTGCGCAAAAGACGCCCGCTCGCCCGCCACCCGGGCCGGCCTGCTCGAAGTGGTCGATCACGGCGTCCTTTTTCTCAAACAGGTGCACTGCCTGCCCGAATCGCTGGGGGATCGCATCCTGCAGGCGGTTCGCAGCGGCCGGGCGTGCCGGATCGGGGCCGACGCGGCCTATCCCGTGCGCGTCCGGCTCATCGGATCATGTAACGAGTTCGGCGACGGTGCAGGCGCGCTCATGCGGTTTCTGGGACAGGTGCTCGTGAACGTACCCGCTCTGCGGCAGCGCGGCAGTGATTTCACCCTGCTTCTCGAACACAACCTCCGCCGCTTCGCGCGTCTCCACAACCGCCAGGTGATCGGACCGACCCCGCCGGAGATCGAGAGACTCCAGGCCTGCGACTGGCCCGGAAACGTCCGCGAGCTGGTGCATTTCTGCGAACGCGTCGTCCTGCTCTCGGACGAGGCCCGCGCCCGCTTCGACTGGCAGCCCCGCACCGGCCAGGAGGGTCTCGGGACCGTGACGGCCGAGCTGTCGCTCGAACAGATGGAGCGGGCCCACATCGTCCGCGTGCTCAAGCTCACCCGCGGCGTCATCCAGGGCCCCGGCGGCGCCGCTGCCATCCTGGGCCTGCGCCCATCCTCCCTCCGCAGCCGCATGGCCCGCCTGGGCATCGATCGCTACCCCTGACCGGTCGCGTGCCGGTGGCGGGTGCGGGTGCCCCATCCATCGC
>CAZQEN010000310.1:0-9270 GCA_964591605.1 uncultured Planctomycetales bacterium | reverse complement strand
GCAGCTCATCGACCTGGCCGCCCTGGCCGACGTCGTCGCCTCGCCCATCACCGACCTCAAGGAGATTCCGGAGTGCGACGTCGGCCTCGTCGAAGGCAGTGTAGCCAACGAGGAGAACCTGCACGTCCTCAAAACGTTGCGCGAAAAGGCCAAGGTCCTCGTGTCACTTGGCGACTGTGCCGGCTTTGGATGCGTCCCCATGCTCCGAAACCAGTTCCCGCTCGATGAGATCCTCGAACGGGCCTACGTCGAAGTGGAGAGCACCGCTCTGGGCGCCGTCCCGCAGGAAGAAGTCCCAGAATTGCTTCCCAAGGTCCGTCCAATCCACGAGTTCGTGAAGGTGGACGCCTGGATCCCCGGTTGTCCGCCAACCCCCGAGGCCATCTGGCGAGCCCTGGCCGGACTTCTCCAGGTTTCTGAGGCCCGGGAGCCCGCCGTTCTGAGATATGACTAGGCCTCGTCAGCCGGTTGCCCGCGCCGGGCTGCCTGTGCCCCTCGGACGGGGAGGCCGGCCAGGGGGTCAACCGTCCCCCGGGAGACCTCAAAGATCGCGGCATGAGAATTGCCATATAGCCCTCCAGAGAAAGCACCGATGCCTACGACCATCAAGATCGATCCCATCACCCGAGTGGAGGGCCATGGTCGAGTCACGATTCAACTCGACGATGAGGGCAAGGTGGAGTCCGCCCGGTTCCACGTCGTCGAGTTCCGCGGATTCGAGAAGTTCTGTGAAGGACGCCACTTCTCCGAGATGCCGACCCTCACCGAGCGGATCTGTGGCATCTGTCCGGTCAGCCACCACCTTGCCAGCGTCAAGGCCCTCGACGCCATCTGTGACGTGACGCCGCCCCCGACGGCCCGGATGCTCCGCGAGCTCATGCACATGGGGCAGATCGTCCAGTCCCACGCCCTGAGCTTCTTTCACCTCTCCAGCCCCGATCTGCTCCTGGGTTTTGACTGTCCGCCCGAACGGCGAAACGTCTTCGGGCTCATCAGCGCCCAGCCGGAGACCGCCAGGGCCGGGATCCGCCTCCGCAAGTTCGGCCAGGAGGTCATTGCCGCTGTCGGCGGACGCCGCATTCACCCCGATGTGTGCATCCCCGGCGGCATGAACCGCCCCCTGGATCGCGACGACGCCCTCGCCCTCCGCCGGCAGGTTGCCGACGCCAGGCAGTGGACGCGGGGCGGGATCGACATCATCCGCCGCTACTATGACCAGAATGCGCGGCTGGTGGCCGAGTTCGGCACTTTCCCCACCAACTACCTCTCGCTGGTCAATTCGAACGGGCAGCTCGAACTCTATGACGGTCTGCTGCGCGTCAAAGGCTCCGATGGACGGCTCCTCGAGAACTTCTACGACCCGGCCCGCTATCTCTCGCTCATCGCCGAGGCCACCGAAGACTGGTCCTACCTCAAGTTCCCGTTCTACCGGGCGATGGGCTATCCCGAGGGCTCCTATCGCGTCGGACCGCTCGCCCGCCTCAACAACTGCGACAGCATCGACACAAAGGAGGCCCAGGCCGAGCTGATCCGCTTCCGCCAGATCGGCAACGGCTGGCCGGTCGAGGGCTCCCTCTACTACCACTATGCCCGGCTCATCGAGGTGCTCTACGCCATCGAGCGGATCGAGCAGCTCCTGGATCACCCCGACATCTGCGGCGACGAGCTCATCGCCGAGAGCACCAGTCTGCTGCCCGAGGGCGTCGGCGTCATCGAGGCCCCGCGTGGAACCCTCTTCCACCATTACATGGTCGACGAACGCGGCGCGATCGAGCGCGTCAACCTGATCGTCTCCTCCGGCCAGAACAACTGGGCGATGAACCAGGCGGTGGCCTCGGTGGCCGGCCGGTTTGTCGAAGGAAACCGGCTGCAGGAGCCCATGCTCAACCAGGTCGAGGCCGCCATCCGCTGCTACGACCCGTGCCTCTCCTGCAGCACCCACGCCGTCGGCCAGATGCCGCTGATCATCGACCTTCTCGATGCAGAGGGGCGCCGACTGGATCGGCTGAGACGAGGTGCCATCCCATGCTGACGGATCCGATCCGTATCATCGCCTGGGGAAACCGGGGACGCCGGGATGACGGCGTGGCCCTGGCCCTGGCGGAGCGGCTCGAAGCCCGGTACGCATCCGATCCGCAGGTCGTCGTGCAGCAGTTCCATCAGCTCGGCCCCGAACTGGCCGAGGATCTGACTCAGTCGCGACGGGCGATCTTCATCGATGCGGACATCCGCCAGACCTCACCGGATGTCTCGATCGAGCCGCTCGTTGCCGTCCGGCCCAGCGGCCTGGATACGCACCATTGTCCGCCGGACGTGCTGTTGGGGTTGGGCGAATCGCTGGGGTGGGCGATGCCGCCCGCAGTTCTGGTCTGTGTGAAGGCTCATGATCTCGGATTCGGCGACGACCTGTCGCCTCCGACGCGCTCCGCTCTCGAGCAGGCCGAGGATCGCGTCGTCGGGCTGGTCGACGCCGCGAGGTGTGGGGGGTAACGCCATGCATGAGATGGCGATTGTCGGTGAATTGCTGGATGAAGTCCTGCGGGTGGCGGATTCGCATCACGCCTCGCACGTGCAGAAGGTCGAAGTCCGCGTCGGCGCGCTGCGCCAGGTCGTTCCCGAGGCGCTCCGCCTGGGCTTCGAGGCCGCCAGCCGCGGCACCCTCGCTGAAGGGGCCGAACTCAGCATCGCCGAGGAGCGCATCGTCGCGGTCTGCGCCGCCTGCGGCTGCATGTTCATGCCCAGCCTCGACGACTTCGTCTGTCCCCAGTGTCAGCAGAGCGAGCCGCGCATCGTCGCCGGCAACGACATCCTTCTGCGATCGGTGGTCTGCGAAACGCAGGAGGCGGGTGCTTCATGACCACCATCAACGTCGTCAAGAGCGTCCTCAAGGCCAACGACGCCGTCGCCGCCGCCAACCGCGAGCGGCTCTCCCGCGCGGGCGTGCTGGCCCTCAACATCATGAGTTCGCCCGGCAGCGGCAAGACCATGCTGCTCGAGAAAACCATCCCCAGCCTGGGGCCCAGCCACTCCTGCGGCGTCCTGGTCGGAGATCTCCAGACCACCCGCGACGCGGAACGACTGCAGCCCTTCGCCGCCGAAACCGTGCAGATCAACACGGGAACCGGCTGCCACCTGTGCGCCACCCAGATCGCCGAGGCGCTCGAACATCTCGATCTCTCCCGCCTGGGCTTCCTGTTCATCGAGAACGTCGGAAACATGGTCTGTCCGGCCGATTTCGATCTGGGCGAGCGGCTCCGCGTGGTGCTCCTGAGCGTCCCGGAGGGCGATGACAAAGTCGCCAAATACCCCACCCTCTTTCAAAAGGCAGATGCCATCCTCCTCACCAAGACCGATCTCATGACGGTCATCGAGTTCGACCGCTCGCGGATGCGCGGGGATCTGGCCCGCATCAACACGCGGGCCCAGGTGTTCGAGGTCTCCAGCAAGACGGGAAAGGGGATGGACGCCTGGCTGACCTGGTTGCGCCAGCAGCGTATGCAGATGTCCGAACCGGCCGGCCCGGTCGCGACGCTCCGCCGGGCCCTCTGAAAGCGCCCGCGTCACATGAACCCGAGCTGCAGCTTCGCCGCCTCGGACATCTTCTCGGGGCTCCACGGCGGCTCCCACACGATGTCCACCCGCACCGAAGTCACCCCTTCGATCGACCGGATCCTCTGCTCCACCTCGATCGGCAGCGAACCGGCCACCGGACAGGCCGGCGACGTCAGCGTCATGGCCACGTGCACCGCACCCTCGGCTGTCGTGCGGATCTCGTAGACCAGCCCCATTTCGTAGATGTTGACCGGGATCTCCGGATCGTAGACGGTGCGCAGCACCTCCACGACGCGGGCTTCCAGATCCTTCGCCCGGAGCTGGTCGATCGGATTCAGGCCCGGTTCCGCTTCGGGTGCGGAGGTGGTCTGCGCGCCGTCCTGCTGGGCAATGGCGCCGTTCTGCGGAAGATCTGACATATCCGGCCCTCCCTCAGCACGACAGCGGTATCCCCGCCGGCCCTTGGTCCACCCCCGCAGCCTCGCGCCGGCACCACGGTAGAGCCCGAAGCGCAAGCGAGGGGTTCACACGCAAACGCCGCCCTCTCCACCACCCCTTTGGCGACGCCTGGGGCCCGCCGTACACGCCGCCCGTCAATCGCCCCCCGAAAAACTCTCGTCCGACGTCCCTTCCGTCGAAACCGTCTCGCCCCGGCCCGTCAGGGCGGCATCGAGCGTATGCCACGCCAGCGTCGCGCACTTCACCCGGACCGGATATTGGCAAACCCCCGAAAACACCTCCAGCTTGCCCAGCCCCGGCCCTTCCTCCTGCACCTCTTCCCCTGTCACCAGCGCGTGGAACTTCCGGAAGAGCGCCTTGGCCTCCTCCAGCGTCTTGCCCTTGAGCATCTCCGTCATCATTGACGCCGACGCCGTCGAAATCGCGCACCCGCCCCCCTCAAACGCCACGTCCCGTACGACGCCGTTCTCGATCGCCACCGAAACCGTCACATGATCCCCGCACAGCGGATTGCGACCCTCCGCTTTGCTGATCGAGCCCTCCAGCCGCCGCCGGTTCCGCGGCCGCTTGTAGTGATCGAGAATCACTTCCTGGTACAGATCGTCGAGTTCAGACATCACAGTTGCCTTCACAGAGCCGCGGGCTTCAGCCCGCGCGGCCCTTGGGCCGGTGTGAACGCTTCATTCGCCGAAGCGCCGCCCATTCTTCTATACGCGAGCTCAGACGCGAAGCGTTGGCCAATCATCACGTTCATCCCGTTCGCAAGGCCGCGCGGGCTGAAGCCACGCGGCTCTTAATCATCCCTTCCTTATCCCAGTACCTGCATCACCTTCGCGATGCCCCGCACAAGGGCATCAATCTCATCCCGGGTATTATACAGGGCCAGCGACGCCCGGGCAGTGGCCGGGATGCCATAGCGGTCCATCACCGGCTGTGCGCAGTGATGGCCCGTGCGGATCGCGATTCCCAGGTGATTCAGAATGGTCCCGATATCGTGCGGATGGATCAGCTCTTCCTCGCGGTGCTCGGGCGTCCGGTAGAGCTCGAACGAGAGAACGGAGGCCTTTTCCCGCGCCGTTCCGATCATGCGGAGCTCGCGTATCGACTCGAGCGCCTCCGTGGCGTATCCCAGCAGGTCGCGCTCGTGGGCATGGATCGCCTCCAGGCCGATCTTCTCGATGTATTCAACGGCCGCGGCCAGCCCGATCCCGCCGACAATGTGCGGCGTGCCCGCCTCGAAGCGGTAGGGGGGGGTCTTGTAGGTGCTCCTCTCGAGCGTCACCGAGGTGATCATGTCCCCGCCGCCGTGCCAGGGCGGCATGCTCTCCAGCAGCGAGCTCTTTCCGTACAGCACGCCCGTCCCCGTCGGTCCCAGCAGCTTGTGCCCCGAGAACGCATAGAAGTCGGCATCGAGCTCCTGCACGTCCACCTTCATGTGGGCGACCGCCTGCGCCCCGTCCACCAGCACCGGAATCCCGCGCCGATGCGCCACGCGGATCATCTCGCGAATCGGGTTGACCGTCCCCAGCGCGTTTGAAACGTGCGTAACCGCCACCAGCTTCGTCCGCTCGGTCAGCCGCCGCTCGTACTCCTCGAGCGGGATCTCGCCCGAATCGGTGAACGGCACCGCCCGCACCCGCGCCCCCGCATGCTCGCACAGGAGCTGCCACGGAACGATGTTCGAATGGTGTTCCATGCCGGTGATGAGCACTTCATCGCCGGCTTTGACGTGCTGCCGCCCGTAGGTCTGCGCGACCAGGTTGATCGACTCGGTCGTGCCGCGCGTCAGGACGGTTTCCTCCCATCGCGCTGCGCCGATAAACCGCGCAATCCGGTGCCGCGCCGCTTCGTACGCATCCGTCGCCCGCACGCTCAGCTCGTGCACGCCCCGGTGGATATTCGCATTGTCGCGCTCGTAGTAGCGGCTGATCGCGTCGATGACCGGTCTGGGTTTCTGCGTCGTGGCGGCGTTGTCCAGGTACACCAGCGGCCGGCCGTGCACCTGCTGGTGCAGGATCGGAAAGTCCTCCCGGATGCGCTGCACGTCCAGCGGAGCGGCACCCGGCGCGACCCGCTGCCGAGTGGCATCAGTGATCATCCCAGCATCCCCCTGAGCCGCTCGCCCCCCGCAAGCCGCTCGAACAGGAGGCCCTCCAGCCGCCCACGAAGCGCCGGTATCCGGATCTGGTCCAGCGTCTCGGCGGCGAACGCGTAGATCAGAATGCTGCGCGCCTCGGCCTCGCGGATGCCGCGTGAACGCAGGTAGAACAGCGACGTATCGTCGATCTGTCCGATCGTCGCCCCGTGCGTGCACTTCACGTCGTCGGCGTAGATCTCGAGCTGCGGCTTCGTATCGACCTGCGCCTCGCGTGAGAGCAGCAGGTTCATGTTGGTCTGCTTGGCGTCGGTCTTCTGGGCGCCCTTGTGCACGACGATCCGCCCCGTGAACACGCCCCGCGAATCGCCGTCCAGGATGCCCTTGTAGTACTCCCAGCTATGGCAGTGCGGCTGCGCGTGCTCGACCCGCAGATGGTTGTCGACGTGCTGCGTCCCGCGCGTCACGTACAGCCCGTTGAGCGTGCAGTCGGCCCCCTCGCCGTCGAGCACCGCCACCACGTCATTACGCACGAGTCCGCCCCCGAAGTTGAGGCTCAGGCTGCGGATGTTCGCGCTGCGGCCGTGGTACAGATGCAGCAGGCCGACGTGGTATGCCGATTCGCTCTCCCGCTGCGCCCGGTAGTGCTCGATCACCGCGCCCTCGGCCGCCACGATTTCCGTCACCGCGTTGGTGAAGTATTCGCCGCCCAGGCCGACATAGGTCTCGACGATCGCAGCCTGGCAGTTCTCGCCCGCCACGACCAGCCCGCGCGGATAGGACACGCCCGGCCGCCCGGCGCTGGTCGAAACGTAGACGATGTGAATCGGCGACTCGACGACCTGCTCACGCGCGATCTCGACGTACGCGCCATCCTGCACGAATGCCGTATTCAGGGCCGTGAACGCCTGGTCATCAATCCGCGCGTGACGCGCGAAATGCTGCGTGAAAACCGGTCTTGCCTGCCGCAGCTCCCCGGCCAGGCTGGAAACATGGACCCCGCGCGGCAGACCCCCCAGGCTCGAGAGCTCCGCGGAAAAATGCCCGTTCACCAGCACGATCCGATGCTGCTCCCCGAAGGTGCAGGGCTCCAGCGCGCTGGCCGCCACCGGCGCCGCCCCGGCCAGCTCAAACTGCCCCCGCGCGATCGCCCCGACGTTCGTGAATCGCCAGTCCTCGTCCCGCGGCGTCGGAAAACCCAGCCTGGCAAACTGCGCGATCGCCGCCTGCCGGACCGGGGCGAACCACGACTGCCCGTCCGCGCCGAAGCGCTTTTCGATCTGTCCGAAGGCGTCAATGAAACTGTTGGAAGTCTGCTGCGTTGCTGTGGTCATGGTTCTGGGTTCACAATTCTCAGATCTCAACTATCAGATCTGAAATCCTCTGCGCTCTCTGCGTCTCTGCGGTTCAGTTTTCCGATTCCCACGAAGGCCTCAGCGTGCCCCCGCGCCCGCCGGCTCGCCGAACATGGCGTAGCCGCTCTTCTCGAGCTCCAGCGCCAGCTCCTTGCCGCCCGATTTGACCACCCGCCCGTCCACCAGCACGTGCACGACATCCGGCACGATGTAATTGAGCAGCCGCTGGTAGTGCGTGATCACCAGGAACGCCCGGTCTTTGCCGCGCATCTGGTTCACGCCGCTGGCCACGATCTTGAGCGCGTCGATATCCAGCCCCGAATCCGTCTCGTCGAGGATCGCCAGCCTCGGCTCGAGCACGGCCATCTGCATGATCTCGGCCCGCTTCTTCTCGCCGCCCGAAAAGCCTTCGTTCACCGCGCGGCTCAGAAACTTCTCGTCCATCTCAACGAGCTTCAGTTTCTGCTTGATGAGCTTGAGGAAGTCCATCGCGTCGATCTCGGGCTCCTGCCGGTACTTGCGGATCGCGTTGTACGCCGCCCGCAGAAAGTAGCTGCTCGAGACGCCCGGGATTTCAACGGGGTACTGAAACGCCAGGAACAATCCCTCCGCCGCCCGGTCTTCCGGCGACATGTCGAGCAGGTCCTTGCCATTGAAGAGCACCTGACCCTCGGTGATGTCATACTCCTCGCGCCCGGCCAGCACGCCCGCGAGGGTGCTCTTCCCGGACCCGTTGGGCCCCATGATCGAGTGCACCTCGCCGACGTTGATCGCCAGATCAACGCCCTTGAGGATCTCGTTGCCGTCTACCGACGCATGCAGATTCCTGATTTCGAGTAACGCCATCTGATCTGATTCCTCTCTTCCGGTGATCACTCGCCCCTCAAAAGCTCAGCTTCAACATCCTTCAGCTTCACGGTTGGACTCTTGCGACTCTCACGGATCATCTGCCAGAACTCTGTGGAAGCTTCTAACTCCAATTGCTCTTCATCCTTGTCTTCCACGCCCACCAGCAGGACCAGAGGCTTGCCATGATCGGTGATCAGGACACGCTCGTGCCGTGCGGCCTCAACGACGCCACTCACGTCCTTTGCGAGTTCCTCAATCGTCGTCTTGATCATGGATCAGATCCTCCGTCGTCTGGCCCTGTTTTTTCTCACGAACCGCTCTGACCGTCACCGTATTCATCTCGGTCGATACATCGTAATACGCACGGTAGTTGCCAACTCGAAGTTCCCACACCGGCGGCTCGTGCTCGAATTCAGGAGTGATGTTCTCCAGACGCTTGCGGTTGCGTGTCTCCACGTCCGGCTGATACGCCAGTTGTTCCTTGATCTCGTCCACAATACGAGAGCGGTCAAAAGCCCTGATCGCGGTCAGGTGATCCCTTGCGAGCTGGGTCAGTTCAATTTCGAAAGGCATGATGATTCTTCATCATCCCACGCTGCCTTCCAAACTCACGCTCAGCAGCTTCTGCGCCTCCACCGCGAACTCCATCGGCAGCTCCTTGAACACCTTCTTGCAGAAGCCGTTCACGATCATGCTCACCGCGTCCTCGGTGCTGATGCCGCGCTGCTTGCAGTAGAAGAGCTGGTCCTCGCCGATCTTGCTGGTCGAGGCCTCGTGCTCCATGCGGGCGGTGTTGTTGCGCACCTCGATGTACGGGAACGTGTGCGCCCCGCACTTCTCGCCCAGCAGCAGCGAATCGCACTGCGTGAAATTGCGGGCGTTCTCCGCCCCCGGCAGAATCTTCACGCCGCCGCGGTACGTATTCTGTCCGTGTCCGGCCGAGATGCCCTTGCTCACGAC
>CAZQEN010000309.1:0-9298 GCA_964591605.1 uncultured Planctomycetales bacterium | reverse complement strand
CTCAGCGAAGCCGAAGCTGCCCATGCCACCCCGCCCAAGCTGTCACGGACCCATGAGTGGGGGCTTGATTGCAGGCATGCTCTCCCGGTAGGATAGAGGGCGTCGACGGAATTCGGGCTATTGGGTTTGCCGAGTATCGCGAGCGGGCCAGGAATCGGGCGTCTGAGGGCTGTGTCGCGTCGTCGACGGGTTGCGGTGCGGTCTTGACCGTGCCGGGCGTCACCACGTCTCTCTCCTTCGCCTCTGATTTCTCGTGAACGCGGTCCATTTCGCCGCCGGGTTGCCGGGCCGGTGGATGGTGAGTCTGCGCGGCTCAAAGTATCCAGGGCGCCCAAGTCGGGGGTTCGCCGGGTGGCGGGGGAACGACAAGGCAGTTGCCGTTGGTGCTTTTCTGGAGTGGGGGGTGCCTGGCCGCTCGGCATTGGGACGGATGGGACTGGAATTCACCGGTTTCGTCTGTCCCCCACCCCGTCCTTCGGAACGGGGTGGGGCACCCTCAGCAGAGATCCAGATTTGAGATCTGAAATTTGAGATCTGAAATGAGATGGAGACCTCTTCGGCAGACATCTCGCCGATAAGAGGTTTCGGGATTGCAGGGCAAATGGAAGGGAGCGGCCACATGGGAAGGGCTCAAGGAGCGGGATGGGCGGCGTGGGCAGGGTGTGTGGTGTGTCTGCTGGTGATGCCGGCGCAGGGCGCGGTGGTGGGCATCGTGGACACGTTCCAGGATGGCCTGCAGAACTGGGACGGAGCGGTGGATGCGCACGAGACGACGGGGGGGCCGGCCGGGGCGGGGGATGCCTTCCTGCGGGCGAGCTCCGGCAGTCTGGGCTCGACGCCGCACCTGGCGGTCTTCAACGAAGCCGCGCGCTACCAGGGTGACTATCCGGCGGCGGGCGCGACGCGGCTTGAGGCGGATGTGAAGATCATCGATCTGGTCGGAAGCCCGGCCCTGGACTTTCGAGTCGTGCTCTTTGGCGGAAACAGTCAATCGAGCCGCGCCACGTCCACGACGGCGATCAGCATTCCCGCCGACGGAGCGTGGCATCACCTCTCGTTTGACATCACGGCGGCCGGTCTGACGCTGGTGCTGCCGTTCGACCCGATGGCGAATCTGCTGGCGAATGTGAACCGCATCATGATCCGGCACCAGAGCGGATCGCCTGAGTCGGGCGGGACGCCTGTCTCGGCGCGCGTCGGCTTCGACAACATTATTCTGGTCCCTGAACCGGTAACCCTGTGGCTGATCGCGATGGGTGCGGCCGTAGCAGCCGGCCGTGCACGTCGAGTACCAGCGAGGTGTTCCGGATGAAACCCCAAATCCAAGAGGTGAACCATGACAGGAACGGCAGGTTGGTGCGCGCCGCGGGTCTGGCTGCTGGCCGCGGCGCTCCCCGTCGGATACGCAGGCCCGGTGCTGCGGGCGGCGACAGTGGACATTTCGTGCGAACAGGACAACACGCTGCTGGATCAACTGGGCACCAACAGCAACGGTGGGGACAGCGGCGTCTACGCCGGCCGTGATCTCGTCGGCCGCATCAAGCGCGGGCTCATGCAGTTCAATGTCGCCGCGCACGTTCCTGTGGGGTCGACCGTCACGGGGGCGACGCTGACGCTTTACATGGACAAGACGATCGCCGGGGTGAAAACAGTCACGCTGCATCGCGTGCTGGCGAGCTGGGGGGAGGGAGAGGCGTCCGGGCAGGGTGGGGGCTCGCCGGCGGGGCCCGGCGATGCGACCTGGGAACACCGGTTCTTTGACACGGTTCTGTGGGATACAGAGGGCGGTGATTTCACGGCGAGCGAGAGCGCGAGTCAGGGCGTCGGGGCGGTCGGCTTTTACAGTTGGACGTCCGGGCAGCTCGCGGCGGATGTCCAGAACATGCTTGACAATCCGGGCTCGGACTTCGGCTGGCTGATCAAGGGGGATGAGAGCACGCCCACGACGGCCAAAAAGTTTGCCTCGCGCGAGTATCCTCTGCCTGCGAACCGGCCGAAGCTCTCGGTCACTTACGAACCGCCGCCCCCGGTGAGCATCCTGCAGTGGCGGAGTGTCCGGACGCACGGCGGGACGGTCGACCATGCCATCGTGCTGGATCCGGCGGGCGCGGGCGACGGGGCCACGGGTCCGACGGTCGAGGCGCGGGCGGGCGGGGTCCGGCGCATCGAGGTGGATTTCAGCGGGCCGGTGAGCGTGCCGCCGGGTGCGGTCACGGTCACGGGGCAGACGACGGTCGGCGGCGTGCCGGGCTCGCCCCAGGCATACACGCCTTCGAGCGTTGCGATGGTGGATGCCGACACCGCGGCGATTGTGTTCGACCCCGGACAGCTTCCGGATCAGACCTGCTATGCGATCGATCTCTCGCCGTTGTCGGTTGCGGGGCTGACGGGCGATCACGACGTGCGGGTTCGCGCGCTGGCGGGCGATACCACGATGAGCGGTGGAATCACTCTGAGCGACGCGATCCTGGCCAGGCTGCGCCTGGGGACAGCGGTGGCGGATGGACCGCAGTATGACGTCGATCTGGACGGGAACATCACGGGCGCTGACGTGCTCATGGCCAAGGCGGGGATTGGTTTGCAGGCGCTGTGTCCGTAGCCCGGACCGCCGGTCTTGGGCTTGCTCATCCTGACGGGGGAATGGTCTCTGAGAAGGGGGAGTCTGTTGTTCTGGCCATCATCGAGACGCCACCCAACGCTGCGCGATGGATGGGGCACCCGGCCACCGGCGGATCGGGAAGGGCAAGGGAGGGTTTTGGTGCGTTATTAATGGTATGGCGAACCTTTCGCTGGCGCTTCGCGCTCTATTGGGGGGCGCTTCGCAAACGCGGATGGGGTCGGAGCGGGAAGCGGCTACGCCCAGAGGTTGAGGCGGCCGTAGGTGGGGACCGGGATGATGATGGTCTGCAGGGCCGCCCGCGGAGGGGCCGGCGGAGGGATGGGTGGCAGCTCGTTGCCGGGCCACCAGCGGCCGGGCTCGGTCACGCGGGACGGTGTGGAGGGCCAGGGCGCCCACTCGATGGGCCGACGTTCGGGGGGACACACGCCGGGCGGGTACCGGCGCGGGGGCTGGCCGCCGGGCGGCTCGGTCGAGTCGGGTGGGTCGATGATGACGGCCGGACAGAACCATGAGCCGTAGAGCGTCCGGAAGGTGAGCGCGCAGGCGAGATCAAACCTCAGACTGCAGGGGGGCGCGGCCGGCAGGCAGCCATTCCAGCCAACGGGTTGGATCGGGGCGATCACGGCGAGTCATCCGTCCGGGGCCGGCGGGCCTGGGGGCACGGCCGGGCCGCTGATCAGCCGGCAAGCCGCATTCCGCAAGGTCCGCTTTTGTCATCTCCTGAGCGGACTCGCTATAACTCTCCGCAACGCATGGGTTTTCGATGGGTCCACGCGCCACCGGGCACGGTGGAGTGAAAGGCGTGCGTGCCGCGTCTGTTGCTTTTCAGCAACGGACGAGTCCACAGGTGAACGTCGAGCGATGCTCAAGAGCGACCTGCAATACGAGCTTCCTTCCGAGTTGATTGCCGACGTACCCGCCGATCGGCGCGACGCGAGCCGGCTCCTGGTGCTCGAACGCTCGACGGGCCGGATCCGCCACGAACGGTTCACGAGTCTGCCCGAGCTGCTCCCGCCCGGCGCCCTGCTGGTCTTCAACGACACGCGGGTGCTGCCGGCTCGGCTGAATCTGCAGCGGGCGACGGGGGGGCAGCTTGAGGCGCTCTTCCTGCAGGAGGCGGAGCCGGGGGTGTGGGAAGTGATGATGACCGGCGCCGCCCGCGTGCGGCCGGGAGAGCGGCTGGCGGTCGCCGGTTCCTCGCAGGCGTTGATTCTGGTGGAGCGGACGGGCGAGGGGACGTGGCGCGTGCGGCCCGAGCCGGTCGGGGCGGCGGTGGAAATCCTGGAACGGTGCGGTGGTCCGCCACTACCGCCGTACATTCTGCGGCAGCGTCGTGAGCGCGCATCCCGAAACGCCCCCGACACGTCGCGCGACCGCGATCGTTATCAGACGGTGTACGCCCGACGGCCGGGCGCGGTCGCCGCGCCGACGGCGGGTCTGCATTTCACACCCGAACTGCTGGCGACGCTGCGGGCCCGCAGTTTCGAGATGCATTTCGTGACGCTGCACGTCGGAGTCGGCACGTTCGCTCCCATTCGCGTCGAGAACCTGGCCGAGCACGAGATGCACGCCGAGTGGTACGAGTGCCCGCCGGGCGTGGCCGATGCGGTCAGCGCGGCCCGCGCCGCCGGCCGGCCGGTGGTGGCTGTTGGAACGACGAGTGTCCGCGTGCTCGAAACATGTGCCCAGGCTGCCGATTGGGTTTTCAATCCGCAATCCGCAATCCGCAATCCGCAACCCCTGATCCCCGGCTCCGGCTGGACAAAGCTATTCATCTATCCGCCGTACGACTTCAAGGCTGTCGACCTCATGATCACCAACTTCCACCTCCCCGAGAGCACGCTCCTGGCGATGGTGTTCGCCTTCGCGGGTCGCGATCGCATTCTGGCGGCGTACCGGGAGGCCGTGAGCGAGGGGTATAGGTTCTTCAGCTACGGCGATGCGATGCTGATACTGTAGGTCGCGCCGGGACCCGTGGGGAGGCGCGCACGGGCAAGGTCGGCTTCGCTGCGCGAAGCCGACGCTGCCCATGCCACCCCGCCGATGATGTCGTGGGCCTGTCACGCCTGCCCGGCAGAACCCGCGGTCGCCACGGACCCGTTGAGGCCGTATGATGCGGCATCTCTGGACCGGCCACTCTCTCGAGGCTGCTGATGAAGGCAAAGGAGATCATCCAGATCGGGTTTCCGGAGGGTCCGCTCATCAACAAGGCGCGGGCGGCGGCGGGGACTGCGCGGGTGGCGGGGCGGTCGGCGGATCAGGTGCGGGGGATTCTGCGGGCGCTGCTGCGCGATCCGCAGCAGTTTCAGGCCGATCCGATCTTCGGGAACCTCGCGCGGGCGGTCATCGAGGCGGGGGTCGCGCCGGTGCACGAGCCTGAGCCCGATCGCGGCCTGGATCGGGGAGAACCGCTCGAATACGCCGTCTGGGGCCAGGACATCGACAGTGCGGCTCACGACCAGATGCGCAATGCGTGCCGGCTGCCGGTGTCGGTGGCCGGGGCGCTCATGCCCGATGCCCACGTGGGCTACGGCCTACCCATCGGGGGTGTGCTCGCGACCGACAACGCGGTGATCCCGTATGCCGTCGGCGTCGACATCGCCTGCCGCATGATGATGACCGTGTTCGACCTCTCGCCGATCGTTCTCAAGGCTGAGGAGGGCAAATACAAGAAGATCATCGAGCAGAATACCCGGTTCGGGATCGGCTCGGAGTGGAAGCCGCGCCGCGAGCATCCGGTCATGGACGAAGACTGGCGGGTGACGCCGATCACGGCGGAGCTCAAGGATCTGGCCCACCGGCAGCTCGGCACATCCGGTTCTGGGAACCACTTTGTGGAGTTCGGTGAGCTGGAGTTGAAGGAGCCTTTTGCGGGCGCCGCGCCGGGCCGGTACCTGGCGGTGCTCTCGCACAGCGGCAGCCGCGGCCCCGGCGCGCGCATCGCCGATCACTACAGCAAATGGGCCATGAGCCGCCACCCGGACCTTGCCCGGGAGCTGCGTCATCTGGCGTGGCTCGATTTGAACTCGGTCGGGGCGGAGTACTGGGCGGCCATGGAGCTGATGGGCAAGTACGCCTCGGCCAATCACCATGTGATTCACCGCCAGATCGTCCGGGCGGTGGGGGACGTGCTGTTTCAGCTTGAGAACCACCACAATTTCGCCTGGCGAGAGCGGCACCAGGGCCGGGACGTGATCGTCCATCGCAAGGGCGCCACGCCGGCCGGCAAGGGCGTGCACGGCATCATCCCCGGATCGATGGCCTCACCCGGGTACATCGTAGAGGGGCTGGGCAACCCGCAGTCGCTCGATTCGGCTTCGCACTGAGCGGGGCGGCGCATGTCGCGCAAGGCGGCGATGGAGACCTATACCTGGTCACAGGCGAAGAAATACCTGCAGGATAAAGGGGTGACGCTGATTTCGGCGGGGCTGGACGAGGTTCCCTTCGTCTACAAGGACATCGATGAGGTGATGGCGGCCCAGCACGATCTGGTGCGGCCGATCGCCATGTTCATGCCGCGGCTGGTGAAAATGGCGCCCTCGGGCGAGCGGCCGGAGGATTGAGTTCATCGCCGATTGCCGCTTGCCAATTTGAAGATGCACTCGGTGAGTTACCGTGGGCGCGGGAATCCGCGATGGACATGGCAATCAGAGCGGATCGGCGCAGATCACCTGCGTCACCTCCGGGATCTGCTCCAGGAGATTCCGCTCGATGCTGTGTTTGAAGGTGCTCTCGCTGGACGGGCAGCCGACGCAGGCACCGCTGAATCGGACTTGAACGACGCCGTCGCTGCTGACGTCCAGGAGGTGGATGTCGCCGCCGTCGCTCTGCAGGGCGGGGCGCAGCGTGTCGAGGACTTCGGCCACGCGCCGTTTCAGCGGACTGTCCAGTGACGATGCGGAACGAGGCATGAGGCACACTCAGACTGGTTGATGCGGTGTTGCGTATCCCCCTCGAGTATATCGCGGCGCAGGCAGGCGAACAATCGGCCATCCGGTGGGCTCCGGCGGGTGGGGGCCGCCTGGGGAGGTGAGGTGCAGGTCCGGGAGAGGATTCTCGCCGCGGGCTTGCGCACATCACGGGTCGCGCACCGGAATCAGCGCTGCGTGGCGGCGGTGCGTGGTTGTTCTGCCTCGAAGAGCCCGCTCTCGCTGCAGACCACAAAATGCTCGGCGACCCGCTTGAGGGTCTCCCAGTGGCGGCGGATCCGCTGGGCTTCGGTCTGGCAGATCACGCCGTCGTTGGCAACGCTGCGGCTGACTTCCTCGAGCATGTCGCTGAATTCCTTGACGAGCTGCTGGGCGCCCACGAGCAGGGCAGTGGCCATCTTCTGCTCGTCCACCTGGGGGTTGGGCGAAAAGAAGCCGCCAGCCTGGTGGCAGACCCAGTTGACCACCTCCTGGTCTCCCGTTGCCCGGACGATGTCCACGACGCGGTCGAGGGGGTTGCGGGCGCCGCTGCTGTCGGGGTCGTCCGGGTCCCATGGCTGACACCATTTGTACACGAGAGCGGGGGAGAGCCTGAGCTCCGCGGCCAGGGCTTTGACGCCGATCTTGTTGGCCGCCCGTTTGAGCACCTCATCAGAGCGATCCATGCGGTCTCCTCGTGATGTGATTGCGAACTGCATTATACGGCAACCCTCGGGAAGGTGCCTATGCGGGGGGTGCGGCTGCGACGGTGGTTTGGCGGAGGTCAGGGCGCTTTCCGTGCGACGCCCAGGCCGGGGCGGTCGTTGAGGGTGAGGCGGCCCTGGCGGCCGCCGATGCCTTCGAAGGGGTCGTTGGCCAGGAGCAGGTGGCCGTCGAGGTCGACGTAATCGACGAGCGGGGCGAGCTGGGCGGCCGCGGCGATGCCGACCGAGGTCTCGACCATGCAGCCGAGCATGATCCGCAGGCCGGCGGCCCGGGCGGTGTGGATCATCTGCAGGGCCGGCCGGATGCCGCCGCACTTGCTGAGCTTGACGTTGATGCCGTCAAACACGCCGACGCAGCCGAGCACGTCGCCGACGCCCACGCAGCTCTCGTCGGCGATCAGCGGCGGAAGATCCGGCGGCGCGGGCGTCGAGGCCTCGGGCGCCGCGATTCGACTCTCGACTTTCGACTTTCGACTTTCCTCCCCCGCCCGTCCCTCGGCGCGGAACGTGAGACGTGACGCGTCCTCGGGCGGGCAGGGCTGCTCGATGAGCTCGAGGTTGAACCGCGCCAGCTCGCGGCAGCGGGCCTCGACGGTGCCGGCCGTCCATCCGCAGTTGGCGTCGACGCGCAGCACCTTGTCGGGCGCCTCGCGCCGCATCATCTCGAGGACGGCCTCATCCTGCGGCGTGCCCACCTTGATCTTGAGGACAGGGTACTCGGCCGCCTCGCGGACCTTGCGGGCCATGATGTCCAGGTCGTCGATGCCGATGGTGAACGAGGTGAGCGGCATCTTCGCGCGGTCCACCCCCAGCCACCGCCACACCGGGATCCCCAGCAGCCTGCCGCACAGGTCGTGCAGGGCGCCGTCGATGGCGGCGATGGCGGCGGGCTGATCGGCGATGCGGGCGCGGAGCCGCTCGTGAATCGCCTCGAAGGCGAACGGGTCATCCCCCAGCAGGCCGGCGGCCGCCGAGAGGGCCGCCTCGCTCGAATCCAGTGTCTGCCGGTAAAAGCTGGTCGGGGCGGCCTCGCCCAGGCCGGTGCGCCCCTGGTGCTCGATCTCCACCAGCAGCACCGTCTTGTCGACGCTCTGGTCCAGGCGGCGGGCGATCTTGAACGGGTGCGAGAGACGCAGTTGCCGGCGATGCCAGGTGAGTTTCACGACTGCAGTTCCGCTTCGGTCTTGAACAGGTTCTGGTAGATCCGCTCGTAGATGGCCAGGGCCCGCTCGTCGAACAGCACGAACACGACCCGCTCGATCTGCGAATGCCCCAGCAGGAAGGTGATCGTCTCGGTGAGGGCGATCCGGGCGGCCTCTTCCATGGGGTAGCCGTAGATGCCGCAACTGATCGCGGGAAAGGCGATCGAGCGGCAGCCGTGCTCGACGGCCAGCCGCAGCGCGGTGCGGTAGCAGCTCGCCAGCAGGGCCGGCTCGCCCGACAGCCCGTCGCGGTAGACGGGTCCGACGGCGTGGATCACGCGGGCCGCCGGCAGCCGGTATCCGCGGGTGATCTTCGCCGAGCCGGTGGGGCAGCCGCCGAGCGTCTCGCACTCGGCCAGGAGCTCCGGCCCGGCCGCCCGGTGGATCGCCCCGTCCACGCCGCCGCCTCCGAGCAGGGAGGTGTTGGCCGCGTTCACGATCGCGTCGACCTTCACGCGCGTGATGTCGCCCTGCTGCAGCTCGATTCGCTCTGCGATCGGCCCAGTCATGGGTGCGAGTATAGACTCCCCCCGCGGCGCCCGCAACGAATCGGCGATGGCCGGTGTGGGAACGGTGCATCCGGAAGACGGGGGCCGTGTCTCGGGGGCATGGTTCCCGATGTACATCGGGATACTCACTGCCCAAGCGAGTGGGTCACGGGGGATCGGCGGGGTGGCATGGATCTCGGCGCGGCGGGACATACGCCGATGCGATCGCAAGCTGCCCGAGGGGAAGCTCGCACCATGCCACCCGCCGAAATCGTCACGTACCCCTGGCGACACCTTACCGGCAGCGATTCCGTAAGTAGCCTTTCGCCCCGCCCGTAACTTCGTTTCCTATTGA
>CAZQEN010000308.1:0-9326 GCA_964591605.1 uncultured Planctomycetales bacterium | reverse complement strand
CGACTGAGCTCGCCGAAATCCGGGCGGGGCCTTTGTCGGCAGAGCCGCTCACCGGGCGCGAAATCCCCGCGGCCGCCAGCGCCGTCGGCAGGATGTCCAGCGAACTCACCACCGCCCGGCTCTCGCCCGGTTTCAACCGCGACGGCCAGCACACGACAAACGGCACGCGGACGCCGCCCTCGAACAACTGGTGCTTGCCGCCCCGCAGCGGGGCATTGTTGGCGCTCAGGGCGAGGGGGCCGCCGTTGTCGCTGATGAAGAACAGCAGCGTGTTGTCCCACACGCCCGCCTGGCGCAGCGCCGCGACCACTTGGCCGACCGCGTCATCCATCCGCTTGCCCATCGCCAGAATCGTGTTGCGCTGTTCGCTGCCGGTATGGAACTTGGCGATCTCGTCGGGCGGCGCCTGGTGCGGCGTGTGGACGGCGTTGAAGGCCAGATAGCAGAAAAACGGCCGCCCCTTGTGCTTCTCGATGAATGCGACGGCTTCGTCGCCCAGGCGGTCGGTGAGGTATCCCGACTCCTTCACCGGTTCGCGTCCACGGTAGATCGGGCTCTCCGGATTGGCCAGGTCAAAGTAGTCATGCCCGCCGCGTCCGAGGAAGCCGAACACCTCGTCGAACCCGCGCAGCGCCGGACTCCACTCGGGCGTGGGCCCCAGGTGCCACTTGCCGAACTGCCCGCACACGTAGCCGGCCGGCGCGAGATACTGCGGAAAGATCCGCTCGCTCATCGGCAGCCCCGAGCCCGCCTGCCCGGCGGTGTACAGCCCCAATCGCTGCTGGTACCGCCCGGTCATCAACCCCACCCGGGTGGGCGAACACACCGGCGCCGTCACATAGCCGTCGGTGCAAACCACCCCCGCCCGCGCCAGTGCATCCAGAT
Source organism: uncultured Planctomycetales bacterium (assembly GCA_964591605.1). Classification (GTDB taxonomy): domain Bacteria; phylum Planctomycetota; class Phycisphaerae; order UBA1845; family PWPN01; genus CAYLLT01. The sequence continues at coordinate 8,441 of CAZQEN010000308.1, read as the reverse complement.
TCGGCGTCGCCACTTCCGACGGATGCCGCGGATTGAACGACACATCCGCATATCCCAGATCGTCCGCCACAATCAGCACGATGTTCGGCGGCCTGGCCGCTTCGTCGGCTGTTGCCGCCTCCGCCGCCATGGCCAGCAGAACCGGAATCAAGGCTCTGATCATTGTGCTTTCTCCACCCACTCGCCTGCTCCGAGTGTATGAGATTACACCAGAGTCGTCTCGCTCGCTCAATAGAGCCCGCAGCGCAAGCAAGGGGTTCGTCGCGACGATCGCCGATTGACGAAACCCGTCCGCGCGTCCGATCGCTTCGCATACTCGAATGGGTGCATCCTGCCTTTGGTGGCACAGCCTGGCCCGCGGATCGGATGTCAAGCTGTTAGCCGTGGGCGTCAGCCCTCGTTGTTCTACACATCTTTGCCCCAACGGGGCTATGTCCTCCAGCCCAGGGTTGTCCCGACGCAGTCGGGACTACCCTGGGTTGGCGTGGCATACGGTCCCCCAACCCTGAAAGGGTTGCGTCCTCTCGCCCAGCACGACAGAACCCCTACAGGGTTCCTTCGTGCGGCCCATCGGTTACCCAGGGTAGGTCGCCTGCGGCGACCAACCCTGGGCTGGAGGACACAACGCCTTTGGCGTTGGCCGGTCCGCTGTGGGCGTATCCAACGCGGACGACGGACTTGTGTAGAACAACGAGGGCAACGCCCGCGGGACGGAGCGAACGAATGGAGTTCGCCCTGAAAGGGCACACCAGATCCCTCCTTGGAATTCCCTTTCAGGGCGAAGGCATGCGCGGCGACCATCCCGCGGGCGTTGCCCGCGGCTACGATGGTTCAGGCCTTCGGCCTGTGCAAGCACGAACACGCACCTTCAGCCGCCTCTTCGCTTGAAGAACTGCACGGCCCGCTCGTGCCGCTCGGCGGCGGCTCGCGAGTTGAACGTTCCGAGGTTGCGACGCCTGCCCGTGCGCGGGTCGAGCTTGCGCGAGTAAAGCCGGTACTTGCCGGATTTGAGTTTGCGGATCATGGCGGTTGTCTCCCACGGGGCCTATGCGATTCTAGGCTCGGGGACAGTGCCTCATGCGCGGCAGGTTTGAACTCATCTATCGGCCAATCACCGGGAGCGCCGGCAGGCTTGCGAATCCTCGTGATGTGATCTCGGTGCAGCGGGTTGTCAGCAGCCCGGCCGAGGACGGGCAGCCACGTGCCGTTTCAAGCTGAGCGTCTGCACTCCAGCGAGGATCCCGGCCTCACTCGATTCACATCACCACGCGTCCAGGCTGAGTAACCCCATTCACCCAGCGCAGAATCGCACCGGCGATCTTTTCGCCGCCCTTCGCCGACGGCTCAATGGGTGACACGGCCGCGTAATCCGATGCATCGTCACAAATCAACCGCAAATCGATCACCGACAATCCAGATCGAAACGCCTCGCGAACAATGACATCGTTGAACACGCACAGGGCGGCACTCGCCTCAGCCGTCAGACCCGGAATCGCGTCATAAATCGTGCATACGGCGGAGGGTCTACTCAAACCGCTGAGCGCCGCCACCAGTGGACGATATTGCGCCGCGAACTCTTCCCGGATCTCGGCCATCTTTGATAGCACCTGCGCATAAGAGACGGCCTGGGCCTCGTGGACTAACCCACTGTGGGGGATCGCATTGTTCCCGCCAATGCTGAGCACGATATGCGTTGCATCCGCCGGAATCGCAGCCAATTGTTCGGGCACATGAACGGTCGTCGAGCCGTCCACGGCCAGCAGTGTCGCGCGTGACGAGGCCGGCAAGCTCCGCCGAATCTGCACAATCACCGAAGCTTCGTCAGGCACATAGCTGGCATTGTCGAGAATCGAATCCCCCAGCAGAACGACGTGAGCCATGGCACACCTCAATTCGCCGCGTACACGGAGTATCAAAACACGCGCATGGGAATCAGATGACGAAGCGGTGGGAGCAAAACTTCACAGCCTCCACCCCTCCCGATACTTCGGCGTTACCAGCTTGTTGGCCTCGTCGCTGTTGGTGAACCGCATGGCCGGGCCGTCCCATTTGAGCTCCTGGCCGGGGAAGCGGAGGGCGATGACGCCCAGGAGGCCGAGCTCGCTGAGCGGGCCGCCGTAGGACCAGTCGGAGCCGGCGGGCTTGCCGCTGCGGATGGCGTCGAGCCAGTCCTGCATGTGGCCGCCTTTGACGCGCGGGAGCGTCTGCGCAGGGGATTTGTAGTCCTTGAACTTGTCTTTGGGGAAGAGTTGCGCCCCGCCCGCGCCGTGCGAGGAGTGCGCGATAAGGCCTTTGTCGCCGATGACGATCGCCCCGGTGCCCGGCGGCGGGACGCCGGGGTCCAGGCCGTCGACCCGCGGAATCCGCGCGTTGCCGCCGTACCAGTAGAGCGTGATCGGCCCGTGTTTGTCGGTCTTCGCGAACTCGTAGCGGATCACGAAGTCGCGCGGGAACGTCCGGGCGTGTTTCTGCGGGTCGTACTTCACGACCTTGACGGCCTCGACGCTGACGGGCGCGCCCAGGTCGAGCGCCCAGAACGACGGATCGAGCACGTGGCAGATCCAGTCGCCCAGCACGCCGGTGCCGAAGTCCGTCCAGCCGCGCCACTGGAACGGCAGATACAACGGGTGATACGGGCGATCGGCCGCCGGCCCCAGCCACAGGTCCCAGTCGAGCTCGGGCGGCACCTCGTGCTTCTCGTTGAGTTTTTCGAGCTGGCTGACCTTGCCGTAGACCTGGGCGAACTGTTCGCAGCCGGCGTGGATGGTGTGCACGCTTCCGATCGCCCCGTCCCAGATCCATTCGCAGAACTGCCGGATGCCGTCGGATGAGTGGCCCTGATTACCGAGCTGCGTGATGACCTTCCGCTCGCGGGCGGCCTTCATGAGCTGCCGCACCTCCCAGACCGAGTGGGCCAGCGGCTTCTCACAGTAGACGTGCTTGCCGCGCCGGACGGCGGCCATCGCGGCCACGGCGTGCGTGTGATCGGGCGTGGCGACCAGCACAGCGTCGATCCGATCGCCCAGCTCGTCGAGCATGACGCGAAAATCGCGGAACTTGCGGGCCTGCGGGAACTTCTCGAACGTCTCCTTGGACGGCCGCAGGTCGGCGTCGCACAGCGCGACGACGTTCTCGCCGGCCAGCCCGCCGACGTCCGTCGCGCCCTGCCCGCCCACACCGATGGCCGCGACATTGAGCTTCTCGCCCGGCGGCTTGCCTCCCGGCCCTCCGAGCACCTGCCGCGGCACGATGCTGATCCCAGCCAGCCCCGCCGCCGCTCCGCCCACGAATTGCCGCCGCGTGATGCCCGCCTTTTTCTGTCGCATTCCCGGTCTCCTGAATGACCAGCCGTGACGGTTGGGAGTGCGGCGCCTGCGACGCCGTCTGGGGGTCCCGTCAGGTCCGCACAGAATGCTGTCACTATAAGGAAGGCATAGAAACAAGCCACATCGCGTCTGACGGAATCGGCGAGGTGGGATGAGCGGGCTGCACCTGTGGTTGTGGGTGTCCCGGCGTGGTGCAGGCGGGACGCCTGCACCACAAAGAGCGGGATGCCCGCGGCGCAGGCGGGACGCCTGCACCACAATCGACAGAACAGGGGGGATTTGCCTTTCCCCGTCTGAATCCTGGATAATCCAGTGGGCTGGTTCTGCGTCGGCCGTCTGATACTCGGGCTTTTTCGGCCGGCCACTATCATGAGATTAGGGCGTGCGGCCCATTCGCACCCAGGAGCTCAACCATGAGCGACGTTTCCCTGCGTGTCTTCGACAGCGTGCTGGACATGCTCTCGAACGAGAACAACCCCACCCCGATGGTGCGGCTCAACCACGTGATCCCCTACAAACACACGAAGGTCTACGCCAAGCTCGAATGGTACAACCCCTTCGGCGCGGTGAAGGACCGGATCGCGGCGAACCTCGTGCGCGACGCGGAAGAGCGCGGCATCCGTCTCGAAAACCTCGTCGAACCCACGTCGGGCAACACCGGCATGGCCCTCGCGATGATCTCCAACGCCAAGAAACTGAACTTCACCGCGACGCTCTCGCTGGCCATCCCGGCCGAGAAGCGGGCCGCCCTCCGCGCGTTCGGCGCCCGGCTCGTCGAACTGGCCGACGACCTCTGCCCCCTGCCCGGCGCTCCGGAAGGCGCTATGCAGAAGGCGACCGACCTCGCCCAACAGCCCGGCTGGCACCAGCTCAACCAGTACAAGAATCCGGCCAACCCCGATGCCCACTTCCGCACCACCGGCCCGGAGATCTGGAAGCAGACGGCCGGCAAAGTCACGCACTTTGTCGCCGGCCTGGGCACCTGCGGGACGATCACCGGGACGGGGCGCTTCCTCAAGTCCAGGAACAAGGACGTGAAAGTCCTCGGCGTGCACCCGGCCGACGGCCACGACATCCCCGGCGTGCGGAGCCTGCGGGCCCTCAAGCTCACCGACTTCTTCCTGCCTCAGGAGTACGACGGGCTGGTCGAGATCGCCAACGACGAGGCCTACCGTCTCTGCAAGCGGCTCAACCAGGAGGAAAGCCTCATCGCCGGCCCCAGCTCCGGCATGGCCCTGGCCGGGGCGCTCAAACTCGTCCCCGACGAGCCGGGCGCGATCTGCGTCGTCATGTTCCCCGACAACATCTTCAAGTACATCTCTTCCATCAGGAAGTACATGCCCGAGCTGTTCCCGGACCAGGCCGGCCAGACCGCCGCCCCGCCCGCACCGTCACCCGACGACGTCGTGGACCCGGCCGACACCGTGCATCGGATCCGCCAGGGCGCCCTGCTGATCGACGTCCGCACGCCCGACGAATACCGGTCCGGGCACATCGCCGACGCGATCAATCTCCCGCTCCAGGCGATCCAGGCGGGATCGCTCAACGGCCTGCCCGCCGACCGCCAGACGGCCCTCGTGACCATCTGCGCCGTCGGCAAACGCTCGGCCGCGGCCTGCCAGCTCCTGCGCGGCCTGGGCTACGAGAACGTCAAAACCAGCCGCGGCGGCATGCAGGCCTGGCTCGCCGAAGGCCACCCGCTCCAGATCCGCTGAGGCGAACCTCAAATCCCGCTTCTCCGCGCTTGGACCGCACAGCACTCTGTCTGTCTGTCTCGACACCTTCGGGGGTGTCTTCATAAGGTCTTCCCTGATCGACGTTTATGTCCGCTCATCTCCGGACACCTGGTCGGCAGCCGCTGAAGGCCGCGCTGCGATTCTGAAGGATCTCGCGAAAGATTGCCTGCCCGTCGGGCCATGATCCCTGCGGGAACCGCCGGCGAGGTCGGCGGGGGGCTGACATCCGGCGCACAGCTCCTCCGAGATGAGGGTGAAGTGCTCGGAGCTCGCTGAAAAGGTCCATCGATCCGCCGACATCCGCCGGCACAGGCCATGGTGACGCCAGATCTGAGGACCCGCCCTGCCGATGCACGACCTCGGGGTGCCGCCGAAGATACCGGAGAACCCTGGAACCAGAGTGGGTGTTTCTTTGTTGACAACAGACGCTGCAGGCAAAGATCGCGTTCATCGGCCCCGGTCCGGGGCCGCTTCCCATCGATATCAGAGCCGCAGATGTTTGCGGCCTGTCATATGTGTACCTGAGCTGAAAAGGAGTCTCACAGTGTGTTCTTCCATCCATCCCAGTGCTGTTGCTCGCTCGAAACGACGAGCCCTGTGGCTGATCGTGGCCGCCGGGCTTCTGATCATGGGCCAGGGCTGCCCCGCGCCGCTCGACCCGGTCATCGAGGAGCCACCGGTGGATACGCCCCCGCCGGATCCGGGCAAACCGGACAAGCCCGACACGCCCAATCCGCATTATTCAGCGAAGATCGTCGACGGGATACTGCGAGTCAAAGGAACGGGACAGGACTCGTCTCTGGCCCTGCGCCTGCAGGCAGGCGTGCCAGAGGTGCTTGAAGTGGACGTTGGGAACGACGGCTCGGCCGAATTCAGCTTCGACCGGGCCCAGTTTGACCGCATCGACGTGCAGGCGGGCAATGGTGACGACGACATCCGGATTGATGAAGCAAACGGCGTCTTCACCGATACCGAAGTGACGACGATCGATGGGGGAAAGGGCGATGACACGCTCCTGGGCGGCAGCGGCGTCGAAACCCTCATCGGCGGCGATGGCAGCGACATCGTGGACGGAAACCGCGGCAATGATGTCGCATTCCTGGGCGAGGGTGACGACACCTTCATCTGGGATCCGGGTGACGGGAGCGACACGGTCGAGGGCCAGGCTGGAACCGACGCGATGGTCTTCAACGGCGCCAACGTCGCCGAGCAGATCGACATCGCCGCCAACGGCGGGCGCGTCCGATTCTTCCGCAACGTCGGCAACATCACCATGGACCTCGACGATGTCGAGCAGATCGACTTCAACGCTCTCGGCGGTACCGACGACGTGGTGGTCAGCGATCTGACCGGCACCGACGTGACCCGGGTGAACGTGAACCTGGCGGCCGCCGATGGCATCAGCGATGGCCAGCCGGATTCCGTCACGCTCAACGGCACCGCGGGACCCGATACGTTCAACATCGCCCCCGACGGCGACGCCTTGCTGGCGAACGGCCTCGTGCGCGTGAGGGGCTTCGAACCTGCCGACGACCGCATCACCGTGAATGGCAGCGGCGGCGATACCGTGAACGTCAACGGCTCGGACGCGGCGGATACGATCAACATCACGCCGTCGCCCGTGGCCGGCTTCGCTCGGGTGACCATCACCGGCATCGCAACTTCGGTGGATGTCGCGAACGTCACGAGCCTGGTCGTGAACGGTCTGGGCGGCCCCGACACCATCAACGGTTCGAACGGCCTGGCCATCCTGAACATCCCGCTCACCCTGGATGGTGGGCCCGGCGACGACGTGATCAACGGCGGCGACGGAGCTGATGTGATCGTGGGCGGCGAAGGCAACGATACCATCGACGGAAACCGCGGCGGCGACACCGCGTTCATGGGCGAGGGTGACGACACCTTCATCTGGGATCCGGGTGACGGGAGCGACACGGTCGAGGGCCAGGCTGGAACCGACGCGATGGTCTTCAACGGCGCCAACGTCGCCGAGCAGATCGACATCGCCGCCAACGGCGGGCGCGTCCGATTCTTCCGCAACGTCGGCAACATCACCATGGACCTCGACGATGTCGAGCAGATCGACTTCAACGCTCTCGGCGGTACCGACGACGTGGTGGTCAGCGATCTGACCGGCACCGACGTGACCCGGGTGAACGTGAACCTGGCGGCCGCCGATGGCATCAGCGATGGCCAGCCGGATTCCGTCACGCTCAACGGCACCGCGGGACCCGATACGTTCAACATCGCCCCCGACGGCGACGCCTTGCTGGCGAACGGCCTCGTGCGCGTGAGGGGCTTCGAACCTGCCGACGACCGCATCACCGTGAATGGCAGCGGCGGCGATACCGTGAACGTCAACGGCTCGGACGCGGCGGATACGATCAACATCACGCCGTCGCCCGTGGCCGGCTTCGCTCGGGTGACCATCACCGGCATCGCAACTTCGGTGGATGTCGCGAACGTCACGAGCCTGGTCGTGAACGGTCTGGGCGGCCCCGACACCATCAACGGTTCGAACGGCCTGGCCATCCTGAACATCCCGCTCACCCTGGATGGTGGGTCCGGCGACGACGTGATCAACGGCGGCGACGGAGCTGATGTGATCCTGGGCGGTGACGGCAACGACACCATCGACGGCAATCGCAGTAATGATGTCGCATTCCTGGGCGAAGGCGATGACACCTTCATCTGGGATCCGGGCGACGGGAGCGACACGGTCGAGGGCCAGGCCGGAACCGATGCGATGGTCTTCAACGGCTCCAACGGCGGCGAGCAGATCGACATCTCCGCCAACGGCGGGCGCGTCCGCTTCTTCCGCAATGTCGGCAACATCAACATGGACCTCGACAACGTCGAGCGGATCGACTTCAACGCCCTCGGCGGTGCGGACAACGTGGCGGTCGGCGACCTGGCCGGCACCGACGCGGTGCAGGTGAACGTGAACCTGGCGGCCGGGGCCGGCGGAGGCGACCTCGTGGCCGATACGGTCACCGTGAACGGCACCGCAGGCGCGGATACGATCAACATCGCCGCCAACGCGGGGGCTGTCGAAGTGACGGGTCTCGCGGCCTCGGTTCGGATCACCGGCACCGACCCGACGCTCGACACGCTCATCATCAACGGCCTGGCGGGCGTTGATACCATCACCCCCGGCCCCGGCGTGGATGGGCTGATCCTGCTGACGGTCAATCAGGATTAGCGACCCCGCAGGTTCTCGGGACTGCGTCATCCGAGTGCGGCCCGCCCCCCAAGGCGGGCCGCACTTCTTTTATGGCCGGCGATTTCGCCGCTCCGCCCTCCGTACTGGCCAAACAGACAGCACCCGAGCCGTTGCGATCCGTCAGGCCCTCCAGTCTGAACCGCTCGCTCCACCTTC
>CAZQEN010000307.1:0-9333 GCA_964591605.1 uncultured Planctomycetales bacterium | reverse complement strand
AAAACGCGCAAAGAAAAATGAAAAAAATTTGAAAAATCTTTGCCGATTTGCGAATTGGACGCACTATGTAGGGAGAGATAAGGTGATGGCGGAATGAGCCGACCGGTCGATCCCGCCATCACAGGACGTGATTTGAACCGTCTGGTCGAAGAGCACTATCCGTGGGTGCTGCGCCGGACCCGGGTGCTCGTGGGTCAGCGGCATGCGGCCGAGGATCTGGCCCAGGAGGTCTTCGCGCGGTTTTTTGCGGCCGTGCGGAGTGGAAAGCAGATCGAGCAAGTCACGGCCTACCTGAACGGGGTGTTGCATAACGTTTTCTCCGAATACGTCCGGGACAGGAAGTCCCGGCCGAAACCCGCGCTCGTGGCGGACAGGGCGGCTGACCCCGCGGCTGACGGCGACCTCGTCGATCGCCCGCATCATGAAGCGATTCTGGAATTGATCCAGCTACTGCCCGACAAACACCGGATGATCGTCGTCGGGCGCTTTCTGATGCACATGTCCGTCACCGAGATCGCGGCGTCGCTGAAAAGTTCCGAACGGAGCGTTTCGCTCTGGCAGTCGGAGGCCATGGAGATGCTCAGACGCCTGGCCGCCGACCGCGAGATTGAACTGGAGCAGGCACGATGATCCTCTCCGACTCTGACAAGGCAGATCTGACCCAGTTGGCCAGCGGCGGTGCAGACCGCCCCACCCGGGAGCGGGCGGATTCGCTTCTGGAGAAACGGCCCGAGGCGGCGCAGTATTTCGCCCGGATGAAGCGCGAAAGCGACCTCCTCCACGCCGCCTTCACCACGGCGGAAGGGCTGATCCCGGAGGAACGTCTGTCTGCGGACGAGGTGTCCGCTATCGTCGCGAAAGTGTCTCGCCGGGCCGACCAGTTGCGGAGCCGCCACGTCCGGCGACGGATCATGGCCGTAGCCGCCGTCATCGCCCTGGTGGTCACCCCCCTGGCGGCGTGGCGGATCTGGGTACATCGGCCGATCGGGCAGGCGATCATCTTCCACAGCGGGTTCACCCTGAACACGGGCCCCCAGGTCAACCGGCTGACCGTCCGGGCGGGGCTCGAACTCGCCACGGGGACTGATTATGGGGCGGTCCAGCTCAAACAAGGCCGGATGGCCTTATCGCCGGAGTCGAGCGTGCGTTTCGACCGGGGGGGCATCGTTCTGAGCGCGGGCAGCGTGTATGTCAGCGAGGCCCGCCAGCTCCAGGTCGAGGCCGACGGCGTGTCGTTGATGGTGGAAGGCGACGCCTGGGTGTCCATCACGCCGGACGGGATGACGTGTTCGGTGCACAAAGGCAGCGCGAGCGTCACATCGTCCGGTTTCGAGCAAACCATCCCTCTCGACGCCCAGTTGACCGTCTCCGGACAGGGGCGAACGGTGGCGCGGGCGTCGAAAGTGCTCCCCCACTGGGTCGAAGCATCGCTGAAGCTCCTCCAGGACGAAGTGGCGTCAGCGAAGTGAGCCGGACTCAGAGATTGCGAGAGAAGTGTTCAAATCAGCAGAGCTCCGACCGCGAGGGAAGGGCGTCTTCGGCGCGATCGGCGACAGCTTCCTGACCGGCGATGCACTGCACGAGCTTCTCGCATACACTCCAAACGATCCGGGAGTCGTGCGGTCAGGGCGGATGGAGGCTTATGCACGCCGGTGGGTCGCGCGACACTTCAGGCGGCCCAGACATCAGATCCTCGGATGCAGGTGAGTGATTTTCCCTGCGACCAGCGCAGTCTGAGCCTCGCGCAGCCGGCCGGTCGCTCACGCTCCCGGTTCTGATGGGTATCCTGCCGCATGTGTGACGCAGCCATTCCGGCGGATGCCGATGATGCGCCGCAGGGGCTCGGAGGACCTTCCCAGGGAGACGGACGGTCATGCATTCGCACTGGATCTGGATTCTGCTGCTCGCTCCTGCTGCCGACGCCGGCACGGCCAGCTTCGAGAGCACGTTGCCCGAGGGGGTGCAGGGGCTGGGCTGGCAGGTGCCGGTAGCGACCGACCCGGCTGTGAAGGACCGCTGTGATCGCATCTACCGCGCGTCGCAGCGGCTGGCGCGGCACCTGCTCGCATCGGTCCACCCCTGGGAGCAGGACAGAACGCTGGTGCTGGCGACGGAGAGCAGGAGCACCGAGAACTGGATCCGGCCCAATGCGGGCATCGCGTGCGGGCTGGCGTTTCTGTGTCGCTTCGGGCCCTATGATGAAGGCGAGGTCGGCCTGCCGCGCGAGGCCCTCCTGCGGGAGAAGATTCTCCCGATGATGCGGTATCTCACGCAGACGCATGTCACGGGCCCGCGGCTGACGGACGATGGGAAGAAATGGGGGGATGCGTGGCAATCGGCATTCTGGGCCCGGATGCTCGGCCGGGCGGCCTGGCATCTGGGGCCGGATCTGCCACAGGATCTGGCCGACCAGGTACGGCGGGTGGTCGGGCACGAGGCGGATCGGATCGCCGGCGCGCAGCCGCCGCATCAGATCGAAAAGGACACGAAGGCCGAAGAGAACGCGTGGAACAGTACGATCCTGTCGATGGCCGCCGTGCTCATGCCGGGGGACCCGCGCCGTCCGGGCTGGGAGAGAGCCTTTCAGAAGTGGGCGCTGTCCGCCTTCCTGCGGCCCGCGGATGAGCACTCGGTCACGCGTATCGACGGCCGGCCGGTGTCCGAGCAGTTCACCGGCGCCAACATCTACGACGACTTCACGCTCGAAAACCACAATATCGTGCATCCCGACTACATGACGACGTTCAGCCTGCTGCTGGGATGCTCGCTGGATTACGCGATGACCGGCCGCAGGCCGCCTGGGGCGCTGATGCACAACCTGGCCGGCCTGTACGAGAATCTCACATGGTTTGCGCTGCCCGATGGCGGGTTCGTATACCCCTCCGGGCAGGACTGGGCGCTGTTCCGGAATCCTGACTGGCTGTTTCCCCACCTGATCATGGCCGTTTTCGGCGGACAGACGGGGGGGTGGGTACTGAGTGACCGCTCGCTGGAGGCGCTGGAGCGCATGCAGGCCCGCACCGCCTCGGGGCGCATCTATCTGCCGGAGGAGAACTTCTTCGCGTCGGCCGAGTCGGACAAGCTTTATCAGCTCGGGATGGCGTGGCTTGCCCTGCACTACGCCCGCGACCTGCGCCCGGCCGATCCCGAGCGCCGGGGCGTTCGCCGGCTTGCCTCCGCCCGGATCATTCTCCATCGCACGCCGTCGGCCGTTCACACCCTGAGCTGGGCTGCGCCGGTGATGGCCCAGTGCGTGGCGTATCGGCCGGACCGCGTCGTGTCGCCGCATCCGCGCAGCGGGGTCGGGTATGTGCGCGCTGCGGGGCAGAGCCGCCCCCTGGAGGTGCGTTTGCGGGACGCCCGGGTGGTCGAGGATGGGGACGGCTTCACTGCGGAGCTTGAGATCGATCACGGCGAGGACGTGCGTGCGGACCTGCTGTACCGTTCGCGGGCCGACGGCGCCTGGCTCATGCGCGAACGGCTCACCGCGAAGCGTGACGTGCGGCTGGAGGAGATTGCCACCGGACTGGTGGGCATCCTGAACAACCGACACTGGATCCACGAGCGCGGCGAGCGGGAGGTGATGATCGGGGGCGATCGGACGGTCGTATCCGCCTGCAGCGGACGCCTGCTGCGGGCCGGGGACGTATCCGACCTGAGCATTGATTCCGTCCTGTTCGTGAAAGGTGCACGGCCCCTCCGGGTCTGCTATCGCGGGGCGACCGGGCCGGAACGCGGACGCGCGACCGACGAGCTGTACCTCAATCACATCGAAGGCGAGCGAAACTGGACGGCCGGGCAGACCCTCTCCGAGTTCGAGGCGGTGATGCGGTGCTCTGGGACCGCGTCAGCTCCCTCGCGATGAGGGGGCGCTGGCCGGTGGTCGGTGCAGGGCAGCCCGAATCGCCTCCGCCGAGGCGTCCAGGTCATCGGCGCGGGCGTTCTGATCCTGCTTCGTGAGATCCAGATCGGCCACCGCGTTGATCGGTATCAGGTGGACGTGCACGTGCGGCACGACGATGCTGATGATCGCCACGCCCACGCGCACGGGCTGATGGACCGCCTGGATGGCCCGGCCGACTTTCTGGCAGGTGGCCATCAGGTCGCGGCTCTGGTCGGGCGACAGTTCGAGCCAATTCACCACCTCCTCGTTGGGGAAGACGATGCAGTGGCCCGGCCGGACGGGAGTGCTTGAGAGGATCGCCGTCGTGTGCTCGTCCTGGCAGAGGAAACGGGCCGGCTCCTGTCCTTTGAGTATTTTCGTGAAGACGCTCGGCATGGTCTATCCTCCAACCTCCGGTCTTTGTTGAAGTTGAGTCATACCAGATCTCTGACCGTGCGCCCAACCGGCGCCCGCCCTGGAACGGCTTCCAGCGGATCGGCGGCATTCGGCATACGGCCATGGTCCGGGCGGCTTTCCGGAAAGGCTGGCCAGCCCGGGAGGCAGTCGGACCGTTTGTGGGGGCGCGTCGGCCGCTGCCGCTGCGGAAAACGGCGGCAGGTTGCCGATCTACACGGTTGGTTGCCGCGTACAGGGACCTGCCGGCCTGTCTGCCGAGGGGGTGTTCCCATGCACATGATCCGTTGGTGGTTGGCTGTTCTCATCTCACCGCTTGCGGGTTGCGTCATCGTCAATCCGGGCGAATTGCAGGTGTCGGCGTCTCCGTCGCCGCGGGTGGTGAGCTCGCCCGGGCACGGGGAGGCGCGGACGGCGTACGGTCCGGCGCTGGAGCGCGTTCTTCGGCAGGAACAGAAGGTCATTGACGAGCTGCAGCAGCGGGACTGGAACGACGTGCTCGAGGAAACGTCCGAGTGGACGGAGCAGGTGAGGAGCCTGTCGGGCTACGCGAGTACGACGCACGATCCGGCCCGTTTCCGTGCGCATTGCGATCGGTTGCTGGCGCAGATTCAGGGGATCCGGGACGCCGCCCTGCGGCAGGACCCGGTGGCCTGCCATGGGGCCATTCACAGTTGCGACCCGGTGCTGGATCGCCTGAGCCGGGAGTTTCCGTCGCGGCAGGTTCCGGTGGCAAGTGTTCCGCCGCCGGCATCGGCGTCCCCCGCTCCGGCGGGCGGGCCCAGGCCGTCGGATCCGCGTTCGGGCCGGCCGCCCCATGCTTCCGTGCCGTGACATCCACCGGAGTGGGTGAGAACCGGGCTGGGCTCATAAAAAATGCTGGTTTGGCCTTTCGACCAAACCAGCATTACTGTTCCCCGCGTTTTCCTCTCCAGATTGGGTCTACGTGAGGCGTCAACCCAAGGCTTCCGGGAGAGTCAGGCTTTTCCCTAGCTCCGTGGGAGAGAGGTTGCTTTTCCGACTCCTCTTCTTCTTCCCCCCTGCGACTCAGCGTTTTGCTTTTCCGCCACCTGGCTTTTCCCATCCTGCGCTGAGCGTAGGGAGTTCGCGCGAGGAAACACGTAGATCGTTACGGCCCGTCTCGAGCCGAAAACCAGAAATCAGCCGACGGACCACCGGCTCAAAAGAAAAGGTGTGACGAGAAACTCTCTCTCGCCACACCTGATTTGCGCACGTGACTCGGGCGCCCTTTCTGACACCCGATTGAACGCGATTATGCCACAGTGTCACACCTGTGTCAAGGTGTCCCGAGGAAAAATTGGAGGAATTTCCACCGCGCTCTTGGGCCCGCGTCATGCACCGGGGACGGCTTCGTCCGGCGCAACCTGATCTGCAAGAACGACTTACGAGTCGGCTGGACCTGGCCGCCCTGATCGGGCTGTTTGGGCCCGCGCAAACAAAAGGCCGATCGGATGCCCCGATCGGCCGTTCGAGACGGACAGATGAACGGATGAGGCTCAGGACCGGCGACGCAGCAGCAACCCGCCCAGGAGCAGGAATCCAGCCGTTGACGGCTCAGGCACGCAGGTCAGAGCCTCCATGAACGTGGTGGCCACGCAGAGATTGTCGACGGTCTGGGTTGTGTTGTGGCTGCTGCTCGGGCTTCCCTGCCGGAGGGCATACCCGAACACCGGATTGCTGAAACCCGGATCGGTGGCCGCGAGCGACGGGCTCGACTCGTTGGCCGGGTTGATCCACAGTGAGCCGTTCTGGCCCGTGTAATCATACGAAACCACGAGCCGGTATGTGGTATCCAGCGCCAGGTCGTCGGAGAAGACTTCGCCGTCGACATCGGTGATGCTGCTGTCGTTGCTGAGGGCAAAGCGGAATCCGCTCGTCGTGGGGGCAGTCACCCACAGACGCGAGACGAAGTTTGAAGTGCCTTCGATGAAGTGGGCGAAGTAGACGTTGGAGATGGTCGCGCCCACCTGAGTCACGGAGACGTCAAACGAGGCATACCACCTGTCGCCCGCTGCCATGGCGGTACCGGTTCCGACATTCACGTCCTGGGAGTAGAGGGAGGAAGCGTTCTGAACGACGACGGCCTTCCCGCCGACGACCTGGACAGGCCCGTTCGCTCCGGTGCCCGTCTGTGCCCAGGCGACACCGGGCCCCGGAGTCGGGACTTGCCCGACGAGGTTTCCATCGGGGTGCGTGAACGATTCGTTAACGAGGATCGTCGCCCAGGCGGGGGATACGATCACGAGCGCAGACAGCAGACCAATCAGCAGCTTTTTCATCTTTTCGCCTCCAAAACAAGAATGTTTGAGCGTTGTGCCCAACTTCAACTGAAAACCGCAGGCGCTGGTTCGAAAGGAGGGGATCGAGCGGGGCTCTGACGCAGCGCGGCACCTGGGCCTCGCGCGTGCTTTTCACCTCCTGTCGAGATCCATTGTACTGCCATAGGCCGCCGCGCCAATATCAGGATCCGTAAAAGATCTGTGAAAAACAGGCAAAGGAGGCGACGCACCGGGGGGTTCCCTCCCGGCGCCGGGTGCGGGCCGCCGCACATAAGGTGTTCGGCGATAATCAGTTAAGCCCGGCCTTCTGAGACGTGCGCGATCGCGGAGCGCGGCGTCGCGCCGCGTTTTGTGCGCCACGCCCGCTGTGCGCGTCCGAGGAGGCTCGCGCTGTCGGCGGGCTGCGGTAGTGCTCCGAGGTCGACCGGCGGCCGGGGTCGCGCAGCCGGGCCAGTTCATCGCCCAGGTGCCGCAGCGCCGGGCTGTACGAATCGCGCGGGATGCGGACCTCAATGATCGTCAATTCGGCGGAGGCCATGGCGTTGGTGAGGGCACCGTCGAGCTGACCCTTGGTGTGCACCACCACGGACTGCCCCGCGCGGATCACGTCGCACACCTTGGTGTACTCCCAGCGGCGGATGTCGTTGAACTTGCCGTCGAGGATGATGCGCTGCGTGCCGTAGCCGTCGTTGTTGAGGATGACGACGATGGGGGCCATGCCGCGCTCAGCGGCCGTCGAGAGCTCCATGCCGGTCATCTGGAACGCCCCGTCGCCGGTGATGGTGATGACGCGTTTCTTCGGGTCGGCGGCCATCACGCCGATGCTCGCCGGCACGCCAAAGCCCATGGTCAGATAGTAGGCGTCGGCGATGAATTCCTTGCGCTTGGCGGTGCGCAGGCCGATCGCCCCGAAGAGGGCATCACCCGTGTCGCAGACGACCACGCAGTTCTCGTCGAGATGCAATCCGATGATGCGGAACACATCTTCAGAGTTGAGCGGGTCGGTCCGCTCGGAGTGGCGCAGCGGCCTGGGTTCGACGGCCGGGTTCGGGTTCTTCCAGGCGGGGCGGCGGCGGATCCTGGCATCGCGCAGGGCGAGCAGGAAGTCGCGGAACTGAACGCCCTGGTAGTGATGCAGGCCGACGCGCATGCTCTCGGTGGTGGCCAGGATCGAACGGGGCCGCGTGAGCTTCGAGGTATTGATGCCCAGCAGCATGTCGGTGATGAACGTACCGAGCATGACGACGCAGTCGCTCGAATCGATGAACTTCCGGCAGGCCGGTTCGGAGAGGGCGCCACTGTACACTCCGATATAGAGGGGGTGGTTCTCCCGGATGACGCTCTTGCTGAGCAGCGTCGCGGCGATGGGGAGGTTGAATGCCTCGGCCGTTTCGAGGGCCAGATCGGTCAGCTTGTGCCGGTGAAGCTCGATGCCGGCGAGGATGACCGGTCGGCGGGCGCGGTTGATCATCTCGACCGTCTCGCGGAGGCAGGCCGCGAGACTCTCGGGATCCGTCGGCGGGACGGAGGGTTTTTCGAGCCGGCACGGCTGGATCGGGGTGTCCACGATGTCGTAGGGGACCTCGATGTAGCCCGGGCGGCGCTGGGCGATGACCGCCTCCACGACGCGGACGATTTCCGAGGCGGCCGTCTCGCGGTCGAGCAGGACCGTGCTCGCACAGGTGACCTCCTCGTAGATGCGGCGCTGCGTATCGAACGTCTTGACCTTGTGATGCAGGAGCGGGTCGAGCCGGCGATCGCGCGCCGACGGGCCGCCGGAGACGACGACGACCGGGCTCTTCTCGGCGTAGGCCCCGGCGATGCTGTTGACCATGTTGAGGCCGCCCACGCAGTAGGTGACGCAGGCCAGCCCCAGGCCGCGGATGCGGGCGTAGGCATCGGCCGCGAATCCCACCATCGGCTCGTGGGTCAGGGTGATCAAGTCGAGCTGGGATCGTTCCAGCCAGCGGAAGGTGGGCAGGGCAAAGTCACCCGGGATGCCGAAGGCGTGGCGGACGCCGCGGCTGTAGAGGTAATCGAACAGGAACGAGCCGATCGTGGAAACCTGTCCGTCGTGTTCGTGTTGCCGGCGTGCCATAGGCTCTCCGATCCCGCTGGGTAGAATGCAGCCTCCTCATTCTATGCACGCTACGGGACCGGTGTCAGGTCTGTCCACCCAGGGGCCAGAACCCGTCATCCCGACGGACTGTGTGGCCGTTTCACCGGCGGGGACCGTCGGCGGACCATTCGCAGTGCATTTCCGCTGACAGCGGGATGGACCCATGGACGGCCTGCGGCTGAATCAGCAGGGTGCGTGCCTCGGGATTGATGGCGCGTTGGAAGAAGGCTGCATCGCCGAAAGAAGATGTTGACAGGAGGTACACGACACTTGTGTCGAGCATGATACAGCATCCAGAAGCTCAGGCGAGGCGGCTCGACGATCTGATCGCTGAGTGAGCATCGCGCCGGCGGTGCCGCTGCGGAAGGGGCGATCCATGCGGCAACTCGATGCCAGGCAATCTGCCACTGCAGAGAAGTCGATGCGTCGCGTGGGGCTTGAGTGGTGGGCGCTGCGGGTGGGCGGAAGACCGTGACGCGTGGCACTGGATTGGCGGTCTACACCCCAACTGGCCGGAATTCGTGAAACAAGGCGCACAGAGGGATTGACCTGTACTTCGGGATGGGGTACACTACCAGTAACAACATCGATGCGACGGCAGGATGGCCGTCCGAGCA
>CAZQEN010000306.1:9252-9342 GCA_964591605.1 uncultured Planctomycetales bacterium | reverse complement strand
AGGTCCCGTCTGCCCTTGACAAAGGTGGTTGTCAAGGGTCTGCCGGACGGGACCTGGGTGGGGCGCGGCCTTTTCTCTTCTGGGTCCGGC
>CAZQEN010000306.1:0-9152 GCA_964591605.1 uncultured Planctomycetales bacterium | reverse complement strand
CCGGCAGGCCGGACCTACCGAGAATGTCCGGCCCGGCAGGCCGGACCTACCGAGAATGTCCGGCCCGGCAGGCCGGACCTACCGAGATCCTTCGGCCCGGCCCCGGCAAGCACCGCTCGGCCGCATAGTAGCGGCCGGCGCCTACGCCGGCCGACGGCTGGCCCCGGCACTCACCGCTCGATTGATCCATCCGAACCGCCTGATGCGGCACGCACTCCCTTGACCGCCGGACCGGCACCAACAAAAACGGGCGGACCCATCAGGTCCGCCCGGTGAAAATCGATTGGAGATCCGCCGCTGGGCGACAGCCCTAGCGCTTCGAGGGGGCCTTGCTCTTCTTGCCGTTGGCGGGCGAGACCGGCCGCGTCCCCACCTCGATAATCGACTGCGTCTTAACGATCGTGTAGTCGAGCGGGAACGCATGGAACGACTGCACGTGGAGCTCGCGGTCGCGGGCCTCGAAGTCCACGAAGCTGAACGGCACGAGATTCTCGCCCTCCGCCCACTCCTCGAAACGCACCAGGATGCCCCGGCTGGCCGCATAGGCGAGCAGATCCCGATGCGAGGCGTGGAAGAGGTTCTGGTTCATCCGCTCGACCTGGGTCGAGAGGATGTAGCGCATTCCGTCGTCAAAGTTCTCCAGGTGGTCACGCTCGCCGCGGAACTGGAACGTCGTCACCAGACCGTTGTGCGGTAGCACTTCAACATCATCAGTTGTCACTTCAGTAACGCAGCGGCCATTCGACTGTACCGTGACCACATGGGAGAGCCCCATCACCCAGATATCCGCCTGGTAGGCAGCGCGCTCCAGGTGGCGGCTCTGGTGGATGTGGAACAGTTCCGGGTGAAGCGGGCGCCGATACAGCACAAACTTCAGATCCGCAACACGTTGGATGGTTTCGCCGAGTTCCACTGAAAGACCTCTGTGTATATAGAAGACCACCCCGGCCACCAAACGGCGTGTTGGCGGCGGGCGTTCAAAAGTCCTTGAGGCGTCGTGCCTTAGCCAATCTTCGGGGGCTTTGAGAGCCGCCTGATAGTCTTATTCGGACCCACCACGGCGGCTACTCCCTCCAAGGTAGGCGGGGGGTGGGGTTACGCCTTCTTCCGCCGATTATAACCGTCCTTACGTCCGGTGACAAAGGTTTTTTCGCGAAAAAAGCCTCTACTGACACGGCTGGAAGCACACCGCCGTCCGGCCAACCCATTATACGTTGTATATTTCTCCAGGGTTCACCCAGTCGATGACGATGTGCTGAATTCCGTCAGGGGGACCCCGCAGGACACTCGAAGGGGGGTAGAATGCGTGCGGTGCGGTTCTCACGGCGATGACAGCAGGAGGTCCCTATGAGATGGAGCCGATTCCTCACAGCGGCGTTGCTGCTCTCCGGTCTGGGGGCGAATTGCATTCCTGAGCCCCAGCCCAAATCCAGAAGCTCCGCCGCCTTGCGCGGTTTTTCGTCACCCGACGAACTGCGGGACTACCTGGCGCAGCAGGTGGAGGCGTCGATGTCGCCCACACGCTCCGACGGGGGCGGCGGATTGTTCGACTTCCTGATCGCGCCGGTGGCCCTCTCGGGTGCTGCACCCCAGGCGGCCGGGGAAGCGACCGCCAACGACAGCGGCGGCTCCGCCACGTCTGACCCCTTCTCGACCACCAACATTCAGGAGGAAGGGGTCGACGAGAGCGACATCGTCAAAAACAACGGGCAGACCATCTTCGCCATCGATGGCAACAAGATTCACATCGTCAATGCTATTCCGCCCGGCGAGCTGGCCGAGATTGCGACCATCGACCTGCCGTTCTCCGGCGACTCTCTCTACCTCCAGGGGCAAACCCTGGTGGCGATTTCGCGTCAGTATGGATATTACTACTACGCTGGCGGTGGCGACATCCCCGAGCCGGCCATTCTGCGCACGGCAGACGGCAATACGTCGGTTTCCAGCCAATCGGGCTCCTCGTCGGGTTCGACCGGTACCGCCACCTCCGTCGCAGCCACCGCGGATACAGCGATCCTTCCGTTTGATGGCCGGGCCCAGACCGTCGTGGGCATTTATGACGTGACCGATCCCGCCAACCCCGCGCTCAAGAACACGGTGACTTTCGAGGGTACCCTGGCGGACAGCCGTCTGATCGAAACCAGGCTGCATCTCGTCCTGGCCACCACGCCCGTCCTGCCGGCGAATCCCACGCCCGAAACGCTCCGGGCCCAGGAACTGCCCGCCTGGATCCCCGATTACCAGGTCACCAATCCCGACGGCAGCGTGGCCAGCTCGGGCGACGTGGTCGGATGGGAACATGTGTTCCGTCCGGACTACCCCGATGGTTACGGTATCATCACCGTCGTGACACTGGACATCGAGCAGCCGGCCGCGCCGTTTGCCTCCACCTCGATCACCGCCGACGCGGGCGTGGTCTACGCCAGCCGCGACGCCCTCTACGTCACCGACACCAACTACGACTACACGAGCGGCACGTATCGCGTTGATACGGCCATCCACAAGCTCGCCTTCACCGAGGGCGGCACCGAGTACCGCGCCAGCGGCCTGATCCCCGGACGCCTGCTGAACCAGTATTCGCTCGGCGAGCACGCGGACTACCTCCGCGTCGCCTCGCACGTCGATGCCTCGACCGAGTCGCAGACCGAAGGCAACGGCGTCTACGTGCTCGGGGAGAATGCCGCCAACGCGTCGCTCGATGTGGTCGGCAAGGTCGAGAACATCGCTCCGGGCGAGCAGATCTACGCCGCACGCTTCGTCGGTGATCGCGGCTATCTGGTCACCTTCCTGCGGATCGATCCGCTGTTCGTGCTGGACCTCTCCGACCCGGCCAACCCGGTGGTGGCCGGCGAGCTGAAGGTGCCGGGCTTCTCCGATCACCTCCAGCTCCTGGATGAAAACCATCTGCTGGCCATCGGCAAGGACGCGCAGGACGCCGGCTCATTCGCCTGGATGCAGGGCGTGGCCATTTCGCTGTTTGACGTGACCGACCCGGCCAACCCGACGCGGCTCGACCACGAGATCATCGGCACCCGCGGCAGCAGCAGCGAGGCCAACTACAACCCGAAGGCCTTCAACTACTTCGCTGCCCGCGATGCCCTGGCCTTCCCCGTCGACGTGTACGAAGGCGCCGTCAACGGGCCCGAGATCGGCTCGCACAACTTCACCGGGCTCTACGTCTACCGCGTGACGGTCGCCGGCGGCTTCGAGTTCCTGGGCCGCATCTCCAGCGGCGGCGGGACGAGCGGCCGGGGCTGCTTCCTGGGTTACTACGGCTACACCCGCGGGCTCTTCATCGGCGACAACGTGTACTCCGTCACGCAGCGGGGCGTGAAGGCGGCCGCTCTGGCCGACGTGGCGACGCTCCTGGGCGAGACCACCTACCCCGGCGCCGCCTCGCTCTACGAGGACTGCTACTACTACGGCCCGAATCTCATCTTCCCCGTCGGCGACGGGATCCGATAGCCCCGACGCACGCGCTGTCGCCGCTTTCGGTCAGCGACGGATGGCAGGCGCCCGGAGCGCCCGCCTCCCGGAGCCGCCGCTCCCCGTGGCGGCCGGCGAACTCACGGAAGCACGCAGAATCGCACGTCTGGCCCTTCCGATTGAATGGCCGCGCTGACGGGACAGCCGCAAAGAGGTAGAAAAAGCGCAAAGGTGAACTCATCCTCTTTCGCGTTTTCGCACTTTCGCGCTTTCGCGATCCTCTGTTTGGGCCGCCGCCCGGCCCGCGCTGCGCTCACGCATTCATGCGTCCGTCCCGTCGGCCTCTGCCGCGCCACGAGTCGAGTAGCAGCCCCGCTCCGGCGACGAGCCCGGCATGGACTGTGCCGGCATCACGGCGCCGGGAACATCTCCTCGGGGATGGGGATGATCTGGCCGTTGCGATCGACGCAGGCCAGCGTGCTCTCGGCCTCGCAGAGCTGGACGCCGTCGCGATAGAGGCGGTAGACGTGGTCGATCCGCGCGCGGGTCTGGCGGGTGATCTCGACCTGCAGTTTGAGTAAATCATCATAGCGGGCCGGCTTGCGGAATCGGCACGCGGTCCTGGCGACCACGAAGAGGATGCCGCGCTCCTCGAGGTCGCGATAGCGCACGCCCGAGAGCCGCAGCAGCTCCGTGCGCCCCATCTCGAAATACTCGAAGTACTTCGAATGGTGCAGATACCCCATCGGGTCGCACTCCGCGTAGCGGACGCGGATCTCGATTTCGCACGATCGCGGCGCCTGGCTCATCTGTTGACCTTCATGACAGCGGGCGGCATCGTAATGTCCGGCCGGCGAATGTCCAACACGCCCATGTTCGAGACGCGAATGGGTCTGCCCATTCTTTCGGGGAGTGAGGGCAGCGTTGTGGTGCAGCCGTCTTCCCGGTACGCCGGGACACGGTGCAGGTGGGACGCCCGCACCACAAACGGCGGTCCTGCCCGGAAAGACTGCCAGACCCCCCGAATGGCAGCGTCCCGGACGAAACCCCCAGCGCCGCAAGACGACGCAATCCGTTACAATGGGTTGGACGCACGACAACGGCAAAACCGGCTTTGTCCGGTGGATGGCGTGCGGATCGATGCTTCGCCGCACGGAGCACCTTCAGCCGCATGTCCGGCACCTGGGAGATCGCCCGTGGCTCCGAGCAGATGGGGACGAGCGTTTCTGCTGCTGGCTCTTGGCGTGGGGGCGGGCACACCGGCCGCACTCCGGGCCGACGGCCCCCGGCCCACCCTCTACACGTTCGATCTGCGCACCACCTCGACCCTCAGCAACGCCAAACGCTGGGACATCTACCACGCCTCCGTCTGCCTGCAGGGCCTGGTCAACCGGGAGGCCCCGCGGGTGCTCCTGCTGGACAGCGACTACGAGGCCACGTGGCGCAGTCGGCTCACCGAGCCCGGCGGGCTGTGCGAAGGCTGGCCGATGCAATCCGTCGCCACCTTCGCCGACCTGCTGGGCCTCTTCCGCCAGTACGTCCGCGGCGTGATCCTCTACGATCCCGACCCGGACACGGGCGTGATTTCGACCAGCCTCGCCGCGACCACCGCCGCCGGCGTGGAAGACGGCCTGGCCATCCGGAAGGACACCGGCTTCAACTCGCTCTACAACTACCTGGTCACGGATCCTGCCGGCCCGAAGCTCCCTGTGCTGCTCGATCTGACCGGCAGGTTCACCGGCTCGGGCACGATCTGGCAGACGACGCTGCCCTCCAGCGGCAGCCGCAAGTGCGACGCGTACTTGTGGGCCAAGGTCCGCTATCTCGACACCGGCATGTGCGACCCGACGGTCGTGAGCGACTCGCTGGACCTGTGGGGCCTCAAGTACAACGACCGCGTCCCGGCCCTCTCGAATCTCGACTTCGCCGTCGCCGCCCGCGGGTTCTGCATGGAACTCTCGCCCTGGGACGACGAAGTCCCCAACGACGACCCCACCCAGCCGCTGGGCACCGACCTCAACACGTACAAGACGATCCTGAACGCCTGCAACCAGCAGACCCGCCAGACAGCCATGATCAAGTTCTGCGGCTTCCCTTTCTTTCCGTACAAGTACTCGACGGAGGTGGGCGGCCTGCATCACCCCGTCGCCCTCGAGTGGGAGACCGCCCGGCTGATCACCGCCTACAACGCCTACATGGAGGTCTTCTGGACGTACAACACGTCATTTTACGCCGCCCTCCGCCCGGCCATGGCCCAGCGGCATTTCGTGCAGAATCCCGCGCCGACGTACGACCAGATGGTCGCCCGCGGCCTCATCAACGCCGCCGGACAGGTCGTGCCCGGCAATTACGTTCTGGTCAACCTGGGCGACTACGACTGCGTCTCCTGGACGCTCAACGACGTCGCGGTCACACGGTACGCCGACGCCGCCCGCGGCCAGACCGCCTGCAACTGGGCGATTGACCCGAACCTCGCCTGGCGCATCGCCCCCGCCCTCGACTACATGTACCGTCACAAGACCGGCAAGGATTTCTTCGCCGCGTGGGATTCGGGCGCGGGCTACATCAATCCGACGATGCTCTACGGCGCCCGCTCGCCCTCCGGCTACCCCAGCGGCGTGGCCGTCTGGCAGAAGCACTGCCGCGAGTGGTACCGCCTGCTCGATTACTCGATCAGCGCGTGGCTGCTCAACGGCGCCCAGGGAGCGACCACCAGCACCGACTTCGCCAACTACCAGCCGTTCAGCGGCGACGGCATCGGCGTCTACGGCAGCATCGACATGACGCTGTACAACAACACGCCCGTCAAGAACGCCGGCCGAGATTTGACCGATCCGAACAGCCCCGTGATCGACAACGCCAGCGGCGTCAACTTCGCCTGGTACCGCACCGTCCTCTGGACGCCCACGCAGGTCAAACAGCTCGAGGACAACTGGAGCAACTCCGGCCACAATCACCGCTTCCTGGACGCCTTCACGTTCTATTACCTGATGCGCCATTACCTGGGCGGCAACAACAATCATCGCGCCACCTGGATGACCGACACGATCCCCCGCCTGATGGCCGCCGGGCAGACCTGCCCGGTCACCGTGACCGTCCGGAACGACGGCTGGGATACGTGGAGTACGGCCAGCCAGTATCGGCTCAGCCACGCGTTCGTCCCCGCCGGGGATGGGGCCGACAAAAGCCTCGTCGTGGACAACGACGGCCTGCACGGCGTCCAGGAGCGTAGCGGCTCCGTGCGATGGACGGCTGGCAAGCACCCGATCGAAATCACGTTCTTCGAGAAGACCGGCGGCCAGGTGCTCGAAGTGCGTTACGAAGGGCCTGGTTTGGCGAAACAACTCATCCCCAACTCGGCGCTCTTCCGCCGCAGCGCGCCGACCACGAACGGCCTCGACTACGCGTATTACCACGGCACCTGGGACAACCTGCCGAACTTTGATGCCCTCACGCCGGTCAAAACGGGCGTGCTCAGCAACGTCAGCCTGACCCCGGCCACGCAGGGCGACTATTTCGGTTTCAGATACACGGGTTACCTCCAGGTCGCCGTCGACGGCATCTACACTTTCTACACGAACTCCGATGACGGCAGCCGGCTCTATATCGGCGGCGCGGATTTCAGCCCGCGCCATGCCCTGCCCGTCGCGAGCGTCGCCCCCGGCCAGAGCGTTACCTTTTCGCTTAACGTCACCGCGCCCGCCGCCGCCGGCCGTTATGACCTGCACTACGACATGGTGCACGACGGCGTGACCTGGTTCCGCGCGGCCAACAACATCGAGGGCAGAAAAGAGATCATCGTGGCCGCCAACGTGAACGACGTGGACACCGACGGCGACGCCCTGTCCGATGTGTGGGAGGAGGCCTCCGGATCTCTCTACTGGCATCCCGACGACGCCCGCTTTTTCCAGGCCGGCAATCCCAGTCCGACCCACGGCGCAGTCAACGTCGCCAGGGACGCGGATCTCTCCTGGACCGCCGCCCCCAGCGTGACTTCGCATCGCGTCCACTTCGGCCAGGCCAGCCTGCCGCCGCTCGTGGCCGAGCAGTCCGCTGCCACCTGGGACCCCGGCCCGCTCGCCTGGGGCCAGACCTACTACTGGCGGATCGACGAGGTCTCTGCACTCGGCACGGCCACCGGCCAGACCTGGACGTTCACCATCCGTCCGCTCCCCGGCGACTTCGATCTGGACGGCGACGTCGACCAGGCGGACTTCGGCCATCTGCAGACCTGCTTCAGCGGTCCCGTCCAGTCCTACGCCCCCGGCTGCGACGACGCCGACCTGGATTTTGATGGGGACGTGGACCTCAGCGATTTCCAGCAATTCGCCGCGTGCCTGTCCGGCGATCACCAGCCGCCGGGGTGCTGAGCCGCCGGATCTTTGAAGGCGCCCTGCATGAGTACCGACACGACGACTGCTGCGCCGGTGACCGACCAGCGCCTGCACTGCCTGCGATGCGATTACAACCTCACGGGCCTGACGGGCGACGTCTGTCCTGAGTGCGGGGGGTCGATCAACTGGGCCGCCGTGCGCGAGGCCGCGGATGAATCGGTGCAGCCGGATGCGACGGAGTGGCGGCGCTGGCGGTGGTACCTCAAGCCGGTGGGCTTTCTGGTCACTGCGCTGACGGCGGCACTGATGCCCTGGCGGCTGGCGCGGCAGCTCCCGGACCGGCCGAAACTGTGGGCACCGCTGGCGTTCGGCGCGCTCTGCTACACATGGCCGGCAGGCTACCTGGTGCTGTTTGACCCCGGCGATCGCCAGATGTTTGTGCTGTGGCTGGGATCGGCAGTCGTGTGCCTGGTTGTCGAGAGTGTTCTGCTGGGCGGTCTCTTTCCCGTTGGACGCCGGAAGCATTCGATTCGCTTCTGGCTGGCCGCGTGCAGTTACGCGAGTTGGCCTCTCCCGCTTGAGGTGATGACAGAAAGTATTCCGATTCTGCTCATCGGTGAGTCGAGCATCTGGCCGTTTCCGGGCGGCTGGGTCGATCCCGAGCTCAGCACGAGCCTGATCTTCTACCTGTGGTGTGTCGATCTGCTGGTGATCGCGGCCGTGCGCAGCCGCCGCCAGGCCTGGTGGCGGTTCGCCGTGGCCGCGGCGGGTTTCCCGCTGATCACGCTGCTGTTGTCTTACGGGTCGGCGTATCTCAACAACGCGATCTGGTGAGGGATCAGATGCCGGACCAAGAGGTGAGGACTGTGGCGCACCCTTCTCCTCGCAAAGGGATCGAACTCGCAGACACGGGATTCCGCTGCCCTCGGTGCTCGTACAATCTGACGGGGCTGAGCAGCGCACGGTGCCCCGAGTGCGGCATCGAGTTGAACTGGTCTCTCATCGTGCAGGATCGCGACCGGAAGAAAGCTGAGTCAGAAGCCTTCATAGCCCGTCGGGAGCGCCTTCGCTGGAGAAGTCAACCCGGTACCGCCTGGGACTCCTGGAAGTGGTATTGGAAGCCTGTCGCCTTCTTTGTCACAATGTTTCGGGTGGCCCTGCTCCCCCATCGATTCGCACGCGAGTTCCCGCGTTGTCCTCGTCTGGGCTGGGCGCTCTTGTTTGGCGTGATCTGTGCAATCGCCCTGCCCCTCCCTCAAGCGGCGAAAGACGAAGCGCACGCTCTCTGGGCGGCGGGGGCGGTGTGCTCCGTTCTCCTGCTGTCGATCGCACTCACGGCACTTTCCTGCATGGGCAGCGCGCCGCGGGCGTGGGGTTTCTGGCTCGCCGTGT
>CAZQEN010000305.1:0-9390 GCA_964591605.1 uncultured Planctomycetales bacterium | reverse complement strand
CCATGGGTGCCGGTGCCTCGATGAGGCCCGCATTCTCAGTGATTCCACCCCTCCCCGCTTGACCGCATTCGCCGCCCCTGACAAGGGAGCGCTCAGCGCCCTGACGGCGCCAGGGCCTCATCCGGGGGCCAGAACCCTTATAATGACCGACACGACCACTGCGGGGATGTGTATGTCCAGCCCCATCGGCCTGCGCCGGTTCATTCTGCTGCTTGTCTGGCTGGTTGCGGCCTGTGCTCTCTCCGATGAAGCCCGCGCTCAGCAGGTGACAGGCCAGCAGGTGGTGCAGGCGATTCAGAAGGGGATTCAATACCTGCGGGGGATGCAGCGTTTCGACGGGAGCTGGCCCGAGCATAGCCTGGAAGGCGGCAGCACCGCCCTCGCCACGCTGGCCCTGCTCAACGCCGGCCTCCCCCCGGATGATCCCGGCATGCGCCGGGCGATCGACGTGGTACGCCGGCTCCCCCTGGAATACACGTACGTCGTCTCTTTGAAGATTCAAGCACTGGTTGCGGCCGACCCCGTCCATTACAGGCGCGAGATCGAGGATGCCGCCGCGTGGCTCGCCCAGGCCCAGCGCCGCAACACCGGCATGTGGGGCTACACGCTCACCCAGATCGGGGCCGACTTCTCCAACACGCAGTTCGCACTGCTGGGACTGCACGAGGCCAGCCGCGCCGGCGTGAAGATTCCTGAGACCGTCTGGCGCAGCGCCGAACGGGCCTGGACCATCTGCCAGCGCCGCGACGGGGGCTGGGGCTATTCCACGGACCCCCGCAACAGCACCGGCAGCATGACCGCGGCCGGCGTGGCCAGCCTCTACATCACCGGCAAGTCGCTCGAGACCCGCAGCGAATCGGGCTTCCTCAACGGCCAGGCCCCGCGGTGCGGCCGGTATGCCGAATACCGCCCGATTGCCGGCGGCATGGCCTGGCTGGCCCAGCGCTTCAGCCCCAGGACCAACCCTCCGGAAAACGCCTGGTACTACTACTACCTGTACGGCATCGAACGGGTCGGTATTCTCTCCGGCCAGCGCTACTTCGGAAAACATGACTGGTACCGCGAGGGCGTCGCCGAGCTCCTCCGCCGCCAGGCCCACAATGGGAGCTGGGACGACAACAGCGGCCCCGTCGTCAACACCTCATTCGCCCTGCTGTTCCTGGCGAAGGGGCACAAGCCCATCCTGGTGCACAAGCTCCAGTGGTCGGCCGATCAGCAGTGGAATCTCGATCGCGACGACATCGCGCACCTGGTCGCCTTTCTGGGCGACCGGCTGGGTTCCCCGGTGACCTGGGAGACGGTGGGGCTCGACGCGCCGGTCGAGGACTGGCTCGGCGCGCCGATCCTGTACTTCAACGGGCACATGTTTCCCCGCTTCGACGCACGGGCCGTCCGGAAGCTGCAGGAATACGTCAAGCAGGGAGGCACCATCCTGGCCGAGGCCTGCTGCGGACGCCGCGAGTTCGTCGAAGGCTTCCGCCGGTTCGCCCAGCAGACCTGGCCCGAGTTCGAGCTCCACCGGCTCATGCCCGATCACCCGGTGTTCCGCAGCCTGTTCCGGCTCGATGGATCCAGGATTCATCTGGAGGGAATCGAGGCGGGCTGCCGCACGAGCATTTTCTTCTCACCCGTCGATCTGTCGTGCCTGTGGGAGCAGGCGAACATTCCCGAAAAGAGCCGGGAGGCGTTCCAGCTTGGGTCCAACATCGCGGCGTATGCGACGGGTCTGGAGCCGCTGCCCGACCGGCTCGATGCGGTCCGCGTGGCCGAGCGCCGGCAGCTCACGCCGACCGCCAGTGCGCCGGTCCACCGCGGCGCCGTGCAGATCGCCCAGTTGATCCACAACGGCGACTGGCGCCCGGACCCGCAGATCGTCCCGAACCTGTCGCGGTATCTCAGCGAGCAGATGGGCGTGGACGTGGTGCCGCAGCACGAGCCGGTGGCCGCAACCGATCCGCGCCTGGCCGACCATCCGATCGTGTACGCGACCGGGCACTACACCTTCCGGCTCGCCCCCGACGAGATCGAGGCCCTTCGCAGACATCTGCGGCGGGGCGGGTTTCTCTTTGCGGATGCGTGCTGCGGGCGCAAGGCCTTCGACGTCTCATTCCGCGAGCTGGCCCGGCAACTGTTCCCGGATCTTCCGCTCGAACCGCTCCCGCCGACACATCCGATCCTGGCCGGCACGCCGGGCGTAGCGGTGCCGCACGTGTCATACAAGCCCGCGTTGCTGGCCGAGCAGCCCGGCCTGAGCAAGCCGGCCCTCGAAGGGGTGACCCTCGACGGCCGGACGGTGCTCGTCTACAGCCCCTACAGCCTCGGCTGCAGCATCGACGGCCACGCCTGCTTCGCCTGCCGCGGCGTCGCCGCCCCCGACGCGACCACGGTTGCGGGGAACGTCATCCTCTACGCGTTGTCGTATTAACCTGTGTGAGCAGAGCATCATGGAAGCATCCACCGCGCGGAAAATCGCCTTCATAAGCACTGGCCTGTTCGTTGTTCTTCTGGCAATGGGAGGTGGACTCAGTCTTACGATCTTATTGGCGGGCGGCGCGATTATGCTCGGACTCGAATCCCCCCGGGACGTTCTGTACGCCGTGCAGCGATGTATTCTCTGGCCGTTGGGTATACATTTGAACGACGAGCGGTGGATGAAGGCCCATGATCTCACTGATCTGGTCCTCAGGAATACACCTCCCTTCGTGTTCGGGCTCGGTGTCATTCTCACGCTCTTCATATGGCGTCACCGTATTCGTCGTTATCATCGTTTGGTGCTCAATGGCTATAGGCCGAAGGAATACCCGACGTGCACGAATTGCTGGTACAACCTCACCGGCAACGAAACGGGCGTTTGCCCCGAGTGCGGCACGCCCGTCAGCCCTCAATTCGCCGAGGGCTTTGCCTCTTACGCTATGGAACCCGTTGCGAGGGCGCCCCGCTCGATTGATGGATCGCGATCTTCACCTCCGGAGTCACCTGCGACCAGGGAATGATCGCGCCCCGACCCTGATGGACAGCGACAGGCATGCCGTCCAGCTTCACGCTGGTGTCGCCACCCTGAACGCGCCGAACGCTCACGCTCACGCGCCGATCGCGGACGTGCAGATTGCGGATTGAGATCTCCTGCCAGCCGGCCGGCAGTGCCGGCATCACTTCCAGCCCCTCGGCTGTCGGCCGGATGCCCAGGAAGGTGTCCACCACCATCGCGGCGGGCAGGCACGTCCAGATGTAATCCGTCAGATCCGTCGGCTCGCCGGTGAGCGAGCTGTAAAACTCGCGGAAATGGCCAGTGTCTTCGAGCGTGTGAGAGACCATCGTGAAGTTGATCTCGGCGATTCGGGCCGCTTCGTCATGGTAGCCGTACCGCTTGAGGCCCAGGATCACCAGCCACGTCATCTCCACCCAGTTCGAGCCGCGCCAGTGGTGATAGCCCCGCTTCTTCTCAGGCATGTGCCTGACGGCCAGTGTGGCGACGGGGAAATCGGTCGCGAACGCCGTCGGATCCCGCAGCCGCGCGACGATCTGCCGCGCCTGCTCGGCCGTCGCCAGACCCGACCAGAGTGGAAAGAACGTCGAGATGTCCATCACCCGCGCCCAGCGGTCGCCGACCAGATCCCGGCCGTAAAACACTCTATCCTCCTCGTGCCACAGCTTCGCGCGCATGAACTCCGCACGCCTCTGGGCATCCTTGTCCCAATTCTCCGCCTCATCCGCCTTCCCCAGCTCACGCGCCATCGCCGACAGTGTCCGCTCTTCGCTCAGCAGGTAACAGTTCAAATCGAGCGCCTCCTGCCGCTCCGCCTTGTCCGTGGCCACCCACGTCGCCAGGTCCCGATCGTCGCGCACCGTCTCGATGTAGTCCTTCCAATGCTGAAGCGGCAGGAGCGGTGTGGCACCGGCATCTCGCCGGTCGGGTGTGGCACCGGCGTCTCGCCGGTGCGGTGTGGGTCCGGCATGCTGCCGGTCCATCTTCCTTGTTCGCGCCTCCGACCGCCACCACGCCACGTACTTCACGCCAGCCCGATACGCCTCCTCCAGAAACGCCCGGTCGCCGCTCCACAGGTACGCGTTCCACGCCTCCCACATGAGCAGCGGCGCGGTCGCGAGTTCTTCCGGGTCCCGTTCGCTCTTCTTTCGGAGATTGACGCCGTACTGGATGAATCCATCCGGCCGCTGCACCTGAAAATGCCCGCGGAGCCAGCTCTGTGAAAGCGTCGGCTCCGTCAGGTTCATCGTGAACGTCGAGAGATGCTCGTGGCCGTGCATCCCGTAGCTCCACCAGCCGTACGGGTTGTGCCCGTGCACGCGGCAGAACGTGTACCACGGTTGCGGGAGCAATTCCTGCGCGCTCCACGTGTTGCCGCGCGGCAGTTCCATCGCGCTGTACATGTCGCGCACCCAGTGTTTCGCAGCAAGTTCAAAAACAGGCATCCGCTCGTACCAGCGGTAGCTCTCGCGCACGAGGGCGGGCCAGTCGGTGCTCAGTGCGCGGCGAGCCGTCGACAGCCCGTACTGCTGCGCCTGCTCGGGCGTCTCCTGCGGGTAAAGTTGAATATCGTTCGTTGTGAACGCCCTCGCGGCGTAGCGGTGCAGGTTGAGGGCGAACAGGACGGTCTCAAACCGTCCCGCGGCAATCTTGATTCGACGCACGGCGAGCTGAACTTCAATGCCCTTCGGAACCTCCACCGGCCACACTTCTGCCGCAGGAAAACTGCTCATGAGCGTCGCGAGCATCCGTCCGATCTTGGCGTCCTGCGTCTGATCCCACTCCTCGAATTCGGAGACGAGCGCGTTTTGATTGTCGAGATTCTCCTGACGAATCAGGCGGCCTGTCGTCGAGTGGATTCCGTAGCCAAAGCGATTCCCCGGGCGCTCATCATTTGAGAGTTCCGAGCAGATGGGCGTGAATAGAACATCAACATCTGTTGATCCGGTGTTGACGACAGTGGTCACCGCCAGCAGTGTGTCGCTGCTGACGGGAAGCAACAGCACGTCGGCCGTGAGGGGTCCTGTTTCGACTCTTCGAACGGCCAGGTTGATCAAATGATCAACGTATCGCAGTTTCAGGGATCGCATTCCCGGACGATCGGGGGCCAGCCCAAGCGAGAAAACGATTCCGCTGTTGGTGTTGAGGAGCGTGACTTCGCCCAATCCCAGCCCACTCACAGATGCAAGATCGAACCGCGGATCTTTTTCTTTATCGAGCAGGTGCCAGGGGATGTCCTTGTGAAAATCGGTGGGTTCGCCGACGTCGTGGGCTTTGACGATGTAAGGCGAGGGCTTGTCGGCGAGGGCTGAACGCAGGATCGGATCGATCCCTGCGGCGGCCTCATCGAGAACCTCAGAAATCAATGCGGGCTGGGTTGTCTGCGCGAGCCCTGGGCCGGTGAAAACCAGAACGGTGACCATGAGTGGAGTAGAGAGCCGAAGCGGCATCGGTCACTCCGTTCGCGCGAGGCGTGCCCGCTTTGGGTGCACGAAGAGTTCGATCGGCTGACTTGCGAACCCCCTTGCTGGCGCTGCGGGCTCTGCTGCGGGCGAGACGCCCGCAGTGCACCGGCGAGACGCCGGTGCCACACTTACGGGCAGGATGCCCGTGCCACGTCAACAGCGATCAGATCTTCGCCTTTCCCGCCGACACGAAGTCGTAGCTCTTGCGGATCAGCCTCAGCACGCTGATGCCGTCCTTGTAGGTCTGGATCGGCTGCTGGCCTTTCTCGAGGCAGTCGATGAAGTGGACGATCTCCGCCTCGAACGTGTTGACCTCCTTGAACGTCATCTTCGCCGGTTCGGCGAATCGGTTGGGCTTCCAGTACAGCTCGGTGGCCGTGCCGTACAGCTCGCCGTTCTCGGTGATGACGTGGAACGGATAGTGGCCCGCGGGCAGCGGCATCGCCCAGCTCGTGCGGATCTCGCCGGTCACGCCGCTCGCGAACTGAACGAGCACGGTGGCCGTGTCTTCGGCCTTCATGTTCTTGTTGCGGTACGTGTGTGTGATGGCCGCGACGCTCGCCGGATCGCTCCCCGCCAGGAAAAGCAGGCGATAACTGGGGTGATAGCCCGTGTCGATCAGCTCGCCGCCGCCCATCTGTTTGAGGTCCGACCGCCACATGCCCGGACCGACGGCCGTCCACGGTTTCGTGCCCGGAAGAGCGCCCGGCACGGGCAGACCCATGATGAAACAGTCTTCGGACAGAATCATGTAAACCTGGCCGAGCTGCCCTTCGCTCAGCAGCCGTTTGGCTTCGAGCAGCGCCGGAAAGAACGCCTGGTTGTGCGCGCTCATCCCGATCAGCTTCGTCGCGCTCATTGCCCGGTCGATGTCGGCCGCCTCATCGAGCGTCATGCACAGCGGCTTCTCGCAGATCCAGTGCAGCCCCGCCTTGATCGCCGCCATGATGCACGGGTGGTGCAGGTGATGCGGCAGGCAGATGTCGATCGCGTCGAGCTTCTCGGTGGCGATCAGCTTGTTGAAGTCGTCGTACTCGGCGGCGTGCGGCACGTGCTGTTTGAACCACGCACGGTTCTCGGCCGAAATATCGCACAGGGCGACCAGATCCGCCCGCCCTTTGACTTTGTCAAAGCCGTTCCAGTGATGCCGGGCGATCCCGCCGCAGCCGATCAGACCGATTCGCAGTGCCATAGAATGCCTCCCGGGTCGAGCACAGCTCCCAACGCTGCCAATATATAGCCCGGCGGGCAGGCGGACAACACGCCTAAAACGCTGCAAACATGGCGATAAAGATGCACAGGGCCGCGGTAAACAACCGCACGATGAGCGGGCGGATTTCGGAGGTGCCGATCCAGAGTTCCCCGGCCAGGATCACCACGGCGGCCACGAGTGCGGCCCAGACGTGCTCCGTCATGCCGCCGATCGCCATCACGACGGCCACCACGCCGGCCAGAGCCAGAAGGTACACGATGCGGCGGGTTCCGCTCTCGCTGCGCGGCGGGAGCTGGGCCTGGTTGGCCTCCCAGGTCTCCCGCGGCGAGAACGGCTGGCCGCACTCCGGGCACACCCGGTTCCGCAGGCCGGTCAGCTCATAGCCGCACTCGATGCAACGCAGGTTCCACTCCGCGGGGATGGGCTGAAGATCATCGCGCGTGTGAGGCACGCTCGGCATGCCGCTATCTTCGTAAAACGGGGTGTGTCCCGCAACTGCAGGGTCCGTGACACTTTGGGCGGGGTGGCATGGACAGCGTCGGCTTCGCGCAGCGATGCCGACGCTGCCCGTGCGAGCCTTCCTACGGCTACTGTGCATTCGCATCAGCGAATGTCCCGGCGCACCGGGACCCATGTCATCCCTGCGGTTCTGTCACGCACCCGCAACTGCAGGCCAAACCCGCTGACCGATGTACGTCGGGCCGGCAGATTGGTACATTGTGCCCCGCATGAACCGGACACCAGAAGAACCCGCCCTGCAGTCTGCGCACGGCGCGGCCGCCGAGCCGCCGAGCCTGCTGCGCAACCGCAACTTCCTGCTCCTTTGGGCCGCCTACGGCGTCAGCGCCACCGGCGACCACATCTCCGAGATGGCCCTGCTCAAGGCCCGGGACGCGATGCACGCGCCCAACCTCACGCAGCTTCAGGCCATGATCTCGTTCATGTTCATGCTGCCGTTCTTCGTGCTCGGCCCGGTCACCGGCCTCCTGGCCGACCGCCTGCCCCGGCGCGGCATCATGATCTTCGCCGACCTGGTCCGCGCCGCGATCATGTTCAACTTCGTCTGGCTGCTGAGCATCTTCGGCCAGGGCGGCCACTGGCTGGCCTTCGTGCCGCTCATGATCGTGGGCATCTTTGCCGCCCTGTTTTCGCCCGCCCGCTCCGCGCTGCTGCCCACGCTCATCGACGGCACGCAGCTCGTCCGCGCCAACGCGATGACCAGCGGCCTGGGCGTCATCGCCACGATGATCTCCGTGGCCGTCGGCGGCTATCTGGCTGAACGATACGACCCGTCGGTCTCATTCCATGTGGATGCGGGCACATTCCTGGCCAGCACGCTGCTCCTGATGTTCATCACCCGCCCGCGCCAGGAAGCGGTGCGCCTCGCCCAGCCCCATTCCGAAGCCGGCCTCAAACCCGCCATCGAATACATCCGCACGCATCGCCGCGTGATTCAGCTCATCATCATCGCGGTCGTGGTGTGGCTCTGCGGCGCGACCGTCCGCAGCACGATCCCGGCCATCGTCCGCGACGTGTATCACCAGAGCTACCAGAGCATGGGCCTCTTCCAGGCGCGGCTGGGTCTGGGCATGCTGACCGGGGCGATCATCCTCACGGCGTTGGGCGATGCCCTCCGCGGCGAGATCGCCATCACCTGGTCGCTGTTCGGCGTCGGCATCGCCATCGGCATCCTCGGCCTGAGCGTGCTGCTGCCGCTGCCTACCTTCGTCGCCTATCACCTGGGCGGCCTTGCCATCATCTTCGCGGGCGTCTTCGCCGCGGGCGTCATGGCCAGCTACAACGCCCTGCTCCAGCGCATCGTGCCGAACCGGCTCCGCGGCCGCGTGTTCGGGCTCAGTGACGTGGCCACGATGGCCGGCCTGCTCCTGGCCACCGGTCTCATCGGCATCCCCGAGTGGCCGCAGATCGACCGCTGGGTCGGCTGGATTCTCCTGGGCGTGACGGCCATCGTGATGACCACGTCGATCGCCTCGCTCATGGTCCGGCTCGAACGCGGCGGACGCATGACCCGGCGCCAGCGCTTCGCCATGAACCTCAACGAGTTCTACTGCAAGGCCTGGTTCGGCCTCCGCCGCGAGGGCATCTGCACCGTGCCGCGCGAGGGACCGGTCGTCATCGTGGCCAATCACACCTCCGGCATCGACCCGATCCTGATCATCGCGAGTTGCCCGTACCGGCCCGTCGGCTTTCTGATCGCGGAAGAGTACTACGACCTGCTGCCGGTCCTGCGGTGGTTCATCCGCGTGGTGGATTGCGTTCCCGTACGGCGGGGCGAGAACGACGTCGGGGCGTTCAAGGAGGCCCTGCGGCATCTGCGGTCGGGCAAGCCGCTGGGCATCTTCCCGGCCGGCCGCATCCCCGCCCCCGGCGAAGCGGTCGAGCCGCACGACGGCGCGGTGGTGCTCGCCCTGCGCAGCGGCGCCCCCGTCGTTCCCGTTCAGGTCTCCGGCACCGTCTACGACGGGAACGTCGGCAAGTGCTTCCTCCGCCGGCAGCGCACGCGCGTGCGCTTTGGCCCCCCGATCGATCTGTCATCCTACGGCAAAGACCCCGACAAGCAGACGCTCCACGAGATCTCGCGGATGCTCATGCGCAAAGTCGACGAACTCGGACAGGCATAGACCCGCTACCAGTGCCGGTTTTGGCAACACAGGTTCGTTGTGCGTCACGCAAAGGTTCAGAGGACCAGCGGATGCGAGATCCGC
>CAZQEN010000304.1:0-9404 GCA_964591605.1 uncultured Planctomycetales bacterium | reverse complement strand
ACGAGGTATACGGCGTGATGCCCTTGAGCTCGCGCTTGGTGCCCTTCGTGTCGGCGACGTTTCCGCCGACCTTCGACCAGTCGCCCGCCCGCCGGTCGGCCTCGCGGTCGCACAGGGCGATCACCTGACAGCGCTCGCCCAGCTTTTCGTACTGGTTGAAGTGATTCCGCCCCATGAACCCAGCCCCGATGATCCCGACGCGAATCATGTGATACCTCCATCGATAATCGTGTGCTCTGCGGTTTGGCACCCGCCGCGGCGGATGCGTGTGGCACCGGTGTGCCGCCTATGTGGCACCCGCTTGCGCCCGCTTAAGGCTCAGTCTGTCCAAACCTGGCAGGGCCTGCCTGACAGAATGCCCCGAAGGGGCTACGCCCTTTAGCCCAGGGTTGGTCGCGCAGCGACCTACCCTGGGTCGCGATGCGATGAGAAGCCTCAATGCCAACGGCGTTGCGTCACAACCCCTTCGGGGTTGTGTGCTCTTAAACATCCCCAACCCAGGGTAGCCGCTGCGCGGCAACCCTGGGCTGAAGGATGCAACGCCGTTGGCGTTGAAGGGCCGGGAGAATGGTACAACACCCGTGCCGGCGGCGGAAGCACCCCTTACTTTCTATCATCCGTGTTCCCGAGACACGTCAGATCTCTCGTCATCTGCATCGTTTTTGCCGCTCCCGGCCCGGGTTGTGGTGCAGCCGTCACGGCGGCACGTGCAGGCGAGACGCCTGCACCACAATCCGCCGACGAGAGCATCCCCTGGCCCGGGCATCCCCGCCCGGACTTCATGCGCGAGCCGTGGCTCAACCTCAATGGCAGGTGGAGGTTCGCCCTCGGCCCCAACGATGTCGGCGGGAAGGAGGGATGGTTCAAGGCCGGCGCCTGCGACCGGGAGGCGAAGGTGTGGCTGAACGGCGTGCTGGTGAAGGAGCACGTCGGCGGACAGAGCATCGACCTCGGATTGACGCACACACGGGAGAAGGCAAGGCCACACAGCGAAGACAACCGGTGAGCGGCCAGCCCGGTCGCTGCTGTGAACCCGACTCTACCCGGCAGAACAGAGTCGCGAGCTGCGGCGTCCATCGAAAGGGGTCAATAGGGCTGCATCGCGGGACGCTTCGACGTTGCGGAGAGGGTGCGCGGTCCACGAGATCCCGCCGGAGTGGGATGGGCCGAGTCCGAGCCGACCACCGGTGCGTGCGGCGAGCTCTGCGAACTTCCAAATACCAGGTTGTTGCGGGGAGCGCGGCGTGAAGGGCCTGCGTCGCTGGGGGCCGCCAGCGAACCGCCCGCTGGCCCGCCCGGGGTGGAACGCCCGCCGGGACCCGAGGAATACTTTCCCAGCTCCTCCGGCGGAATGTCCTTGAGAACCATCGTGCCCAGATCGGGCGGCGTCTTGGGGTCCACGCCGATGGATTTCGCGAAGAATGCGGCGGCGGTCTGGGGCGTCCGCTCGTGACCCAGGCCGGTCACATACCTGGCCTGCACGTTGAACCGATACTGCCGGTACCACTCGACGGCGCGGATGCTCTCGTCCCGGCAGGGCTTGAAGTCGTTCTCTCCAAAGAAGATCGCGACCTGCATCCGCCGGTACTTGGGCACCTGCATCGGGTTGAGCAGGTCTTCGGAGAAATTCGACTGCCGAACAGCCAGGCAGGTGAACCGCTCCGGGTGACGATTCACCATGTAATGTGCCATGTATCCGCCGCTCGACCAGCTCGTGGCCAGCACGCGCGACGGATCGGCGTTCGTCGTCCGGAACACCTCGTCCATGATGGCCAGCGTGCCCTTCTCGTCGGCCTGGACGTACGACAGATTGGCGTCGCGGAGGGGATACTGCATGAGGCTGTCGCAGGTCCGCAGGTCGGGCGCGATGACGATGAAACCGTACCGGTCCGCTTCCTGCTCCCATTCGCGGATCTGCGGACCCGAGTCATCCCACGGCCGCATGCCATGGAACGTCACCACGAGCGGCCAGCGCTGGCGATCGGGCCGCCGCCCATTGTTGGCGACATAGTCCTCGGGCAGGTAGAGCCAGTAGCCCGTCTTCGTCTCGGGCTCGACGCGGTGCAGGGCCCGGCCCTGGCCGGGCGCCTGAGGAACCGCACAGCCGAGGGGGCAGACCATCGCCGCAACACTCACAGCCAGCAGCCCCACCGGTAGACGTTTCATTGCGGAAACCGTCCTTGCCTGTCGATTCCATGTCACGGACGGGTCAAGCCTCGACCCACTCATCGGCTCCTGGGCGGATCGACCGTAACTCCATGTTACCACGATCTCTGTGGCGGACAACCGTCGCGACCGTCCCCACAGACCGGCCCGGCACACCCTGACAACTCGACATACCCCCATCATCGCTGGCAGCGACGGCAGCTCATATATCGTGCGTGGGATTCCCATCAGAACAGCGAAACGGGTCATGCCGCAGGAGCCGGTCGTGTCGTACGGGTTGGTGAATTGGGGCAACTGCACTATGATGACGCCCACCGATGACCGCTGGGGGTCGATCGTTTCGCTGATGCAACACAGACTGCCCATTTTCACGCTGCTGCTCTTCCTGCTCGTGACTGCCGGCACACCCGGCTGCGACCGGACCGAGGAAGAGATCGACACCAACCTGGGACCGGCGCCGCTCATCGACCGTCCGAATGCAGTGCCTCCCACGGTGCAATTCCCCCCCCAGTTGCAGACCTCGGATCCGACGCTCAATCTGTTCATTGAAAACGCCCTGGACGTGTGTGCCCGGGGCGACTATGCGGGTTTCCGGCTGCTGTTTGCGTCGACGTATACCCCCCCCATCGAGTCGGACTTCCAGCGGATCTGGGCGGGGGTCAAGAGCGTGCAGATCGTCTCGGTCCATGCCGACCCCAAGGAGCGGGATCAGTTCTACGTCCACGCGGTGGTCCAGCTCCGAGCCCCGGACGCCCGGCAGCGAACGAAACGGGACGCGATCGTGGCCGTGCAGCGCGAGGGCGGCGAGTGGCGCTTATCTCCGCCCCCCAAAGAGGTTGTGCATAAAATACTGGTGATCGACAGCCGGCCGGCCGATGAGACTTCCAGAGAATCCGCCGTCCGCGGGGCCAACACATCGCGGCCCAGCACGGCGCCGGGGGTATAAAGCGCATGCTGGCGGAGCCGGCCTGCGATGGGAAATGTCGTCTGAGCGTCCCGCCGTGGCAGTCGGCCCATGTACCTGAAAAGGCGGAGCCTTTCGTCCCTCACTGGAATACGCTCATGCCGTTGCGAAAGCTGATCCTGGCCTTTTCGCTCGTGTGGACGAGCGGAGTCTTGTCGTCGCGGGCCCAGGACCCCACGACTTCGGCCCCCGCGCGCCGGAGCCTTCTGAGCGAACCCGGCCCGCTCCTCCGCGCAGACATCCGCCTGGACAAGTTCATTCTCCAGTCCGGCCAGCCGGTCTGGGCGGAACTGTCGCTGACCAACCTGACCGACAGCCCGATGTCGCTCCAGGTCCCTGAGGCCCAGTCGAAGGAAGCCGCCGGCACGATGGAAATGGGACTGCCCTTCTCGCACGTGTTCAGCGGGAAAGGCTTCAGCGCGCTGAACATCCGCGATCATCGCGGGGACCAGCTCGATACGCAGGTTTCGCGAAAGCCGGTTCAGCCGGCGCCGGTCGTGCACCTGGCGGCCCATGGTTCGGTGGGCACGCGGCTGGACCTGACGCAATATTACGAGGCGCTGCTGCGGCGGCCGGGCAAGTACACGCTGATCTGGCGTCCCTACGGGGGCACCGTGGAGAGCGAACCGGTGACGGTGACGCTGCTGGCCGAGCAGCAGGCGATCATCCTGACCGACTACGGCCGCATGGTCATACGGTTCTACTACGAGCAGGCCCCCCGTCACGTTCAGAACTTCATTGAGCTGGTGAATCAGCGGTTCTACGACGATGTCACCT
Organism: uncultured Planctomycetales bacterium; assembly: GCA_964591605.1. Taxonomy (GTDB): domain Bacteria; phylum Planctomycetota; class Phycisphaerae; order UBA1845; family PWPN01; genus CAYLLT01. The sequence continues at coordinate 5,497 of CAZQEN010000304.1, read as the reverse complement.
TCCATCGGGTGGTCGCGGGCAGCATCATCCAGGGGGGGGACAAGCGCGGCGACGGCCGGGGGCTGCGTCCCGACGGCGTTCGCCTCCAGGCCGAGTTCAGCAACATCCCGTTCGAAGCGGGCACGGTGGGTATGGCCCGCTCGCCGCGCGACCCCGACTCGGCGAGCTGCCAGTTCTTCATCTGCCTGAGCCGCCAGCCAACATTCGACGGCGATCAGACCGCGTTCGGCTATCTCGTGGGGCAGGAATCCTTCGACACCTTGAACAAGATCGGCGCGGTTCCCACCGGCCCGAAGGATCGGCCGCTCAAACCGGTCTTCATCCGGACGATCTCTCTGGAGAACGTTCCCGACCGGTATCGTGAATCGCTGAGCGGCGCCGGATCTGCCAGCTCGAGCGGGGTGATGGTGCAGCGCGACCTGGAACCGTCCCGAAACGCCTACCGGCCCGAGCCCGCGCCGACGGGTCCGGACATCTCGCCCCCCCGCCGCCTCTCGCGCCTGTCGCGATTGCTGGCCGCGACGCAACCGGCCGGCCAATCGTCCGATTGACCATTTCCAGTGATGCAGGCGATCGGAGCTGTCCACGTGACGGTGCACCGACACGCGACGTGCCTGATTGGGTTCGTTTTTTCCGGGGCGGTCGAGAGCCGGGGGCGAATGCATCGTCAAAGTCTCTGCGGCAGCAGGGGTTATGGCGGGCGGATCGGATACGCGATTTGGGTTCGTTGCTGGTTTTTTTATTTCTGCCGGCATGTCCGGAGCCTCCCGAGATCCAGATCCGACCTCTCCCGCTGGTGGAACATCACCAGGGCTCCGGAAGATGGCGGGGTTGCGGAACGCGGCAGAGCAGCGGCGGGCCTGCTGTCTGCGGGGCCACCCACGGAGGCGAGGGCCCTATTCAGTTCGGTGGGCACAGCGCGGGCTATCGCCCGCAGTCGAACGAGAGAAGCTGAGGCAGAGACGCATCGAGGCGCAAGCCGTTTGTAGTACAGAGGATTTGAGATCTGAAATCTGAGATTTGAGATTGAGGCGTGTTCGTCAGGTTCTTCCGGAAAAGCAAGTTGCGGGCCTCAGTAGGAACGCAGAAAGATTCATCCGGGGTGGCATGGGTCCCGATGCACATCGGGATACTCATTGCCCGTGCGCAGGAAACACGGGCAGCGAGTATCCCGGCGCGCCGGGACCCATGCCACCCTGTTCGAGAGTGTCAATCATTCTGCGTTCATACTTTACTTTGCCAGCCGCCAGCCCGAAGCGTCGACGGTCAGAGCGGTATGGCCCTTGTAGCGGTCGTACACCTGATGCATTTCCTCGATGGTATCGAAGTAGCCGACGATGTGTGCCGCACTAAAGGAGTCGCCAGCCTTCACCGGCTTGCCGTGGACCTCCTCGATCATGACGATGATCCCGCCGGGGCGTTGGCTACACCATGCCTCATAGACGACGGCGGGTTCAAGTGTCAGACCGGCCAGCCAGGGCCCGTCCTTGCCTCTCTTCTTATCTCGCAAATGGTAAGCGCGAATGAAATGCTCCGGCGTCCTGTGCGTGTCGCGTCGGTAGCCGAACTTCAGATCGGGAGGGAACGGGGTGAAGAACTCGCTGGCCGGGATGCGCACACCTTTTGGACCGCTCAGGTAACTGAGGTAGATTTCGCTGAACGTGTCACCCTCCTCATGGCGGATGCAGCCCGGCGTGTCGTTGCGAAGGAACATCTCATCCGAATCGTTTACCGTGTCGATCTGATCCATTAAAACGAAATACCGCTCGTGCTTGGGGAACACGATCAGTTGTGTCCACCGCGACCCCGCCTTGCGGCCCGGGGCGGCATACTCGTACTGGTAGGTCGTCTTCACCGCAACGAAATCCTTCCCCCGAATCACCTCCGGCTGCACCGGCTTCATTCGGTGACAGAGCTGCGGTCCCTCGACCACGCGCTTGCGATGGCTGCTGCCGTGGGCCATGAGGGCATATTCTCGCCGTGCCGGGTCTGTCTCGTTTTCGTACCAGGTGTAACGGCCGACGCCGTGTCCATCTGGGGCCGAAACCTTCTCACTCCAGGCTTCGTCGCTGCCCGCCTCCATCAGCCAGTCGACCACCATCAGCCCGTCGCCGACTTCGCGGAAGCCCGTGGCTTTATCGAGAAACGATCCCTTCTCGATGCCGGTCATCCACTGCCTGGGGTCCTTCTTGGGTATGACGGCTTCGAGCTTGTCGGTCTCGATCTTGATGGCGCGGGCGTCCTCGGACACGCGCGCCCACTCCGCATCTTTCGCCAGCTGACCCAGAACCGATCCGGAACGCGCCATCACGACAAGCACGCAGAATGACATGAGTGACGGCTGAGCGACGAAGGCTGTGGATGGTCTCATGCGGTGACCTCAAGTAGAAGCGCGTTTGGCAGACGAAAACGGAGCCATGAATTCACGCGGTTTCCTATGTGCTCCCCCGTTCAGCGCCCTCGCGTGGGCACCCAGCACTCTTGAGCCGCCCAGCGACCTTGGGGTTCCCAATCGCCAGCATCGCACCCCACAGCGCAGGGCCTCCGCGACGCTCACCCGCATCGCCTGCACCACGTCGGCCAGGTCGATGCCCAGAATGGCAACGAAGCGTTCGAGGGACGCGGTCTTCGGAAACAGATACCGGCCGCTCTCCAGCCGCTGGAGGAGGCGGATCTGCTTTGGCTGTTTTTTCAGGTCTGTGCGGAAGGCGGACCTGCTGGATTGACAGTCCTGCTCTCGCCTCGCATCGTGGAATAACCTGGCCACGTGGTTCATGATGCCCTCTCGCCTCTGACTCGTACCCAGAATTCTCACCGCTCAGCCACTTCTGGGCAACGGCTCGGATCGGATTGAAGAGGACTTTGAGTCCGCAGTGCTGGCCTTGCCTGCGATTCCGATCAGCGGCGTAGAGGTTTAGAGAGGTTCAGGTGCTGTTTTCAGGCCTGATGGACCCAGAATCGGCACGGGACCATGGTGACATTGAGATGGGCATGATTCCTGACCAGGTGATGGACGCGATCCACTTCGCCGATTTCGTGATGGCGAAGGAGAAGGACGACCGCATCGGCAGTTCGGCCGCCACCGTCTAGCCACTGAGGCGAGAACCGGAGCGCGTGCCAGCGGCGCGGACCGCTTCGCCTGGCGACATCGACGGTTCATTCCCGTTTCAGTTCGCAGACAATCCGAATACCGGCGGCTCCGGGATTGTCTGCCTGTTGACTCCATCGCTGGGAGGACGTGCAGAACGACGCCAGGTCGGTGTGAGCACCGCCGCGCATGACGCGTCGGCTGTCCCCCGTCTCGCACACCGGATTCTCCAATGGGGAAGCGCCATAGAAGTCCGCGGCATAGTTGTCGAGGCACCATTCCTGACGGTTGCCATACATGTCGTAGATCCCGAACGGATTCGGGCGCTTCAAGCCGACCGCCCGGAAACGGCCCTCGGAGTTGTCTCCAAACCAACCGTGCTGGGCCAGCTCTGTCGGGTCGTTGCCGAAACTGTAGTGCGTGGTAGAGCCCGCGCGACAGGCGAACTCCCATTCAGCTTCAGTCGGGAGGCGGCAGGTACCATATTCGGCGTTGTTGGCGTTCAACCACGCGCAGAGAGCGGCAGCATCGTTCCATGTCACGTTAATCACGCAATGGTCGTCTTCGCACAAGCGTTGGCCCATGTTTTTCCATGAGTATCCGGCGCGTTTCAGCCATCCTCTGTCTTCCTTGCCCCAGCCCGCGCTCCGCTCGGCGTCGGTCACGTATGCCGCCGCGTCGACGAAGCGCCGGAACTGCGCGTTGGTGACCTCCGTGGCGCCGAAGTAGAGCGGCCTGGTCAGCAAGACTCGATGTCGCGGCAATTGTTCCTGGCGCACGACCTGTGGGTCACGATAGCGCCAATTGCCGACGGGGGGCGCCGGCTCGGGAAGCGGAGCATCGGACATGCCCATCGAGAATTCGCCGGGCGGCAACAGAACGAACGGCATGCCGGCTGAATTGACCATGTGGACGGGTACACCGAGGTATTCGGCCCAGTCCTGTTGATGGCGTTTGGCCTGGGCAGTCGCGAAGGGCGCCACGGCCGGTGCAGGCGGGGGACCTTCCGGCCTGGGTATCGGCCGAAGTCGGTCTGACGGTGCGGCCCGCATGTCCCACAAAGCCAAGCCGCCCACCGCCAGACACGCCAATGAAACGGATGCGAGCACGGCCCGCCGCGGGAGCACCGACATTCGCATGCCGTCGGCGCTGGCCGCTAACACATTGTGCATCTCGCGCTCGACATCGGCCATGGACGCAAAGCGCCGCTGCGGCGCGCTGGCCACCATTTGCCCCCATACCCTCTCAAATCGCGAGGGTACTGCTCCGCCCTGCATTCGCAACGCTGAGGCGCTCAGCCGCCGGGCGAATAACCGATCCGCGAGCGTGCCCTTGTGAGGTACTTCTCCGGTGAGCATGAAGTACAGCACGCAGCCCAGCGAATAGATGTCGGCGCGGTGATCAATGGTCTGGCCAGAGCGAAGTTGTTCGGGGGCCGCATAGCCGACGGTCCCCAGGAATGCTCCAAACTGGGTGTACTGTGACGCCTCACCCGAATCGGTCGCGCGTTGCCCGTCAGCCAGCAGCTTGGCCAAGCCGAAGTCGAGGACCCGGAGTCGTCCTTCGCCATCGATCAGCAAGTTCGACGGTTTCACGTCCCGGTGGACGATGTCGCGGGAGTGCGCAAAACCCAGCGCGGACGCGGCTTGAGCGACAAGCCTGACAGCGGTCTGGAAAGGCAACGGCCCGGCACGGCGAACCAGCGATTCGACTGTTTCCCCTTCGATGAACTCCGTGACCAGATAGGGTCCGTAGCGGGAATCGCCGGCATCGAGCGCCATCACGATGTGAGGGTGTTGAAGCTGGCCGACCAGCTTCGCTTCGCGCAGGAAGCGCGCCGCCGAATGGGGGTCGAGGAGGGCGGCAAACCGCGGAAACTTGATGGCCACCAATCGCTGCAGTCGGACGTGCAGTGCCTTGTAGACGACGCCCATGCCTCCCGAGCCGAGCCGTTCCAACAGGAGGTACTCGCCCACCTGCAAAGGCTCTTCCCCCAACGCGATCTGTTGTGGAGGCACCGGAGTCGAAGCAGTGCGGTCATCCCCGGCCGACGGCGTGATCGGACGCTCATGAGTCGACGTGCTTAGCGCGGGACTGTCCGCGACCACACCTGGCGCCGCCGGCCCCCTGGATGCGCGATCGCTGGAACCAAGCTCGGATTGAATCGCGCCTAAGTGAGCTGCAAGCACGGCCCGCGCTTCGTCACTGGCGTCGCCGAACTGCTCGACGTACGAGCGGGGATCCGGGGTTTCGCCGGAGCGGCAGGCCGCCTCGTACTGGTCCGCGAGTTCATCGATCCGTCTGACAACTGACAACGGCAACGCGGCGAAGTTGTCGTCGGCGTCGGCTAGTGCCCTTTTCGGTAACACGGTTTCGGTTGTCTGCGCCAGGCCCGGCCTTCAGGCCGGG
>CAZQEN010000303.1:0-9490 GCA_964591605.1 uncultured Planctomycetales bacterium | reverse complement strand
CCATTGGATCATGGGGGGGTGGATGGTACTGGCTGGTATGCTACTCGTGCCGCAGAAAATCATCCACGAGCACGCCAATCCAATCAGCAAGGTCCTGCAGTGGGTTTACCATCCATTCTTCGTGTTGGTCATGCGGATCCCAAGAACCACGCTGGTTCTCGCCATCCTGCTGATGGCCGTCAGCGTCGTTCCTCTCTTCGGGGTCCAGAGCCTGCCGGTAGTGGGAGAGCGACTGGCCGCGCGATTCCCTCGCCTGGCTGAGACTTTTCCAGGGTTCGGACGCGAATTCATGCCGCCGCTGGACGAAGGCGACCTGCTGTACATGCCGACCACCGATCCAGGGATTAGCATTACCAAAGCACGGGAACTTCTCCAGCAAACCGACGCTTTGATCAAGACGTTCCCCGAAGTACACCACGTATTCGGGAAAATCGGGCGGGCGGACACTGCCACCGACCCGGCGCCCCTCAGTATGGTCGAGACCACGATCATGCTGGAGCCCAACCGTGATAGGTGGCGTAAGCGACATGTCCGGCGTTGGTTCTCTTTCCTGCCCGGCTGGGCCAAACGCTATACCGGCCTCGGTTACTTCTGGCCGGAACATCGGCCCATTGATGTCGATGAACTCATCTATGGATTCGAGGAGGGCGCAGAGCATGTCGCCGGCCTGAACGATGTGGTGAGTTTCCCCGGCGTGACCAACGCATGGACCATGCCGATCAAGACCCGGATCGACATGCTATCGACAGGCATCAAGACCCCCGTGGGCATCAAAATCATGGGCGATGATCTGTCCGTCCTTGCCGATTTGGCTGAACGTATCGCCTCTCAGGTCCGGACCTTGCCCGGAACGCTGAGCGCGTACCCGGAGAAGACCGTCGGAGGCAATTATCTCGATTTCAAGATTAACCGGGACGAGATCGCGCGGTACGGTCTGAGAATCGAGGATGTTGAGAACATCATCCTCGCTGCCCAGGGGGGAATGAACATCACGACGACGGTCGAGGGGCTCGAAAGGTATCCGGTCAATCTGCGATACAAGCGCGAGTTGCGCGACAACCTGCCCGCCCTGCGGCGAACGTTGGTGGCCACTCCCGCCGGAGTGCAGGTGCCGCTGGCGCAACTCGCGGATATCCGTATCCACAAGGGCCCGCCGTCCATCAAGAGCGAGAACGCGCGCAAGACCGCCTGGATCTATGTAGACCTCACCACCACTGACATTGTGGGCTGGATAGATCGGGCCAAGCAGCGTATTGCCGCGACAGTGCCGTTGCCAGCGGGGTACAGCATCATGTGGTCGGGCCAATATGAGTACATTCAGGCCGCGACCGCACGGCTCAAGTTGGTGATCCCCTTCACCGCGGTGGTGATTGTACTTCTGCTGTATTTCCATTCGCGATCCTGGTTCCGGACGATCGTGGTTCTGCTGGCGGTACCGTTCAGTCTGGTCGGGGCCATCTGGATGCTCTACGCCCTGGACTACAACCTGTCGCTGGCCGTCTACATCGGCATGATCGCCTTGGCCGGCCTGGATGCCGAGACTGGCATGGTCATGCTTCTCTACCTGGACAACAGTTACGAGCGGTTCAAAGCCGAGGGTCGAATGCGGAGCCTTGGCGATCTATGGCACGCCATCCACGACGGGGCGGTCATGCGAATCCGGCCCAAGACGATGACCGTCGCCACGACCTTTATCGGCCTCGTACCCCTTCTCTGGGCTGAAGGCACGGGTGCCGACACCATGCGCCGCCTCGCCGCCCCGATGATCGGCGGGTTGGCCACCAGCTTCATCATGGAGCTTCTGATCTATCCAGTAATCTTTGATATGGCCAAGCGGTTCGAGCTCTGGCGGACGCGCCGCAGGTCCGAAGACGTGACGGCCGCCTCCAGGGGCGCATAGCGCACGTGCTCAAGAAAGGAATGGCTCATGCGACTCGTCAAAGGCAGCCTCTTCTCCACGCTCTTGGCGAGCAGCCCCGTGCTGCTTCAGCTCGGATGTTTCAACCCCTCCGACTTCCGGTACATCGCGGAAGGACAGCTTATTTCCTTTGTGAATGCGCTGATCAGCTCCGTCACCAGCGATGCCATCCGCGGAGTCATCGGTACTTGAACGGGTCGACGGTAGGATGTGCTCTCGAATGTGCGGGCCCTCCTCCAGGCGCAGACCGTTGCCGGGCTGTCCGAGGCCCTGAAATCGGCGAGGTCATACGCGTCTCCGATTTCCCGAACAATCGTACAGGAGTGATCGAATATGCTCGAACTTGTCGACGTTGGTGATCGATCGATGGAGAGTTACCGAGGAATCGCTCCCGATTCCATTCTGGACCGGTCGGTCAGCCTGGGCAAGATCTTCAGGGAGTGAGAGTGTTGCACATCAATGCGACACCCTACGGGGGCGGTGTGTCAGAACTGCTCCGTTCCACTGCATCTGACGCAGGGTGGGCCGTCGTCTGAAGTGTTCCGGCCGGCCAAACCGGCCAAAGTGATTGCCGGGTTGGAGGCGCCACAGGGTTCAGAGCCGGCCGAATTGATTGCTGGGGCACGGTTGAGCTGGAGCCGGCGCGAATCGTTCCGCGAGATCGAGCAGGGGAAGCTCGACAAGACTCGTCGGCCCAGCGGAACTGGCAGAACCCGAGCAGCAAGCACGGCTTCGGGGAGGGCTATGGTATTCAAACGGGAGAGTGAACCATGAACAAATCAGTGCTCGCGGCTCTGCGAAAGCTGTGGTTGTCGGGCTTAGCCCAGTCCCGGCATTTGGATTGTGTTCCCGCCGTGGGCCGTTGCCCCAGACTCAGCCTTGCCCGATGATGTGCCGCATGATGGCGGCGGTGAAACCCAGCCGGTCGATGGGCAACAGTAACCGCCAGCCAAAGATCAAGATGATCAGCTCAGCATGGACGGTAAGCACGCCGGCAAGACGCTCGGGCGACTCGACACAATCGCCTGCCAACAAATCACTTGAGATACGTCTCCCCCGGTTTTGTAAACCGGTGTTTTGTCCGACGCGCGGCCAGCATAAGCACCGGTTGCGGAAACCGGTGCGTCTGTAGAAGTAGGCGACTCTTGTAGGCGGTGACCTTGTAGGCACCGGCGTAGGCACAGCGGGGAAACCTATCGGTTTTCCTAAGAAATTGAAAGATTCTCCCGGTTTAGGAAACCGGTGCTCTATCCTGCTGAGCTACGAGCGCAAAAACTTGCGGGCAGAAGGCTTACCGTCTTGTCGTGATCGAACCGAAACGCCGAGAACATCCCTGACGACAACCGGCGGTGCCGGCGTACCGGTGAAGAACGGCCGCGCGGCCCGTGAACCGGTTGACAGCGTGCTTGCCATGGGTGTTCTGGCTTGCCTGCGCCGGAAACCTCTCACACCTGACCATGCGTCGTCCCTTACGTCTCAACCGAATCGCCGGTAACACATGAAGATCCGGAGCCAGTTGAGGTTCTTTGGCGTCCGGGTCGATTCAGACGCTGCTCCTGCGAATTATAACCGACAGGCCGCAGACACGCACCAATTGATCCCGTCAGCCCATTGAGTACACTGCCGTTCTGGCTGATGTTCGGGTCCAGCGGGGGCATGGTGAACCCGATTGCGCAGAACCTGCCCCCAGACCCGGCCAGCGAGGTCGCCGCCGGACATGACCACACCGGCAGAATCGTCGACTTCGCCGCGGAACCCCGTGAAGAGGCCCATCCAGAACCGCAGGAACGCATCGAGCACGTCTTCGCAGAAGTCCGCGTTCTCGGTCAGGTCGACAGGAATCCGCTGATGCGATGCCAGATTCGAACCACGATATGGGCGATGACGATCAGTCTTGGGCTGCACTCGCTGGTCAACGGGGTGTCCGTCACTCCCGCCGAGATGGACGAGGCCGCGCGCTGGGTCGCCGCCAAGTTCAAGGGCGAAACCCGCGCCGAACCACCGCAGGCCGGGTTGATCGTGCTGGCCAATCATGATCCCGTCCAGCTCAACGCCCGCGCCGGCAAACCGCTGCGGCTCGCGGGGAAGGAGTACCAGCGCGGTCTGTACTGCCACGCCGTCAGCAAAGTCGTCGTGCGTCTGCCGAGTCCCGGCAAGACGTTTGCCGGCGTCGTCGGCGTGGACAGCAACGATCAGACGTCCGGCGGCCGGGGAAGTGTGGTCTTTTCCGTGAACGTAGCGGGCAGGGAAGCATTCCGCTCACCGCTGCTGCACGAAGGCATGCCCGGTGTGCCCGTCAAGGTGGATCTTGGAGGCAGTCGCGAGTTCACACTCGAGATCGGTGACGGCGGCGACGGCATCAGTTGTGATCAATCCGACTGGGCCGACGCACGGGTCAGCTTGACCGACGGACAGGAGGTCTGGCTGGGGGACCTTCCGATTCTCGGCCAAACCCGTCAGCCATTGACTGCCGACCCCCCCTTCTCGTTTGTCTGCGACGGCAGACCTTTCGCCGCGACCGCCAGGAACTGGACGCTGCGCCGCGACGAAAGAAAGCTCGACGAACATCGCACCCAGTACACCTCAACCTGGACGGACCCGACATCGCAACTGGCCGTGCGCTGCGTGGCTGTGGCATACGATGATTTCCCGACGGTCGAATGGACGCTCCACTTCAGGAACGGCGGGACGGCCGACACGCCGATGATCGAGTCCATCCAGGCGATCGATACCGTACTACGCGGTTCATCCCAGGGCGACTGCATCCTGCACTACCACACCGGCGACAAATGCACACCCGACAGCTACGAGCCACACGTCCTCACGATGCCCGCGGGCAGTGACAGGACATTCGCCAACACGGGCGGTCGGCCGACTCAGAATGCGTTCCCGTACTACAACCTCAGTTGGCCGGACGAAGGTGCGATTGTCGTCCTCAGTTGGGCGGGACAGTGGTCGATGCGGTTCACTCGCGATGAAACCACGGGAATGCGCGTTCGCGGCGGACAGGAACTCACCCGCTTCAAGCTCCGCGCCGGCGAAGAGGTCCGCAGTCCGATGGCGGTCGTCCAGTTCTACAAGGGCGGCTGGCTCCGCGCTCAGAACATCTGGCGTCGATGGATGCTGGCCCACAACCTTCCGCGACCCGGGGGCAGCCTGCCGCCGGTGCAGTTGGCCGCCTGCAGCTCCCACCAGTTTGGCGAAATGATCCACGCCGACACCAGGAGCCAGATTCTCTTTGTCGACCGTTACCTCGAAGAGGGGATGAAGCTCGACTACTGGTGGATGGACGCAGGCTGGTACTGGAACAAGACCGGCTGGCCCAACACCGGCACGTGGGAGGTGGATACGAACCGCTTCCCCGGCGGGTTGCGGTTCATCAGCGATCATGCCCGCTCCAGGGGCGTCCGGACGATCGTCTGGTTCGAGCCCGAGCGCGTCACGCCCGGGACAAAGCTCTACGAGCGATCCGACTGGCTGCTCGGCCGCGATGGCGAGCAGAAACTGTTGAACCTGGGCAACCGGGCGGCCCGCGAATGGTTGACTGATCACGTCGATCGCCTGCTGAATGACGAGGGTATCGACCTTTACCGCCAGGACTTCAACATCGATCCGCTGCCCTACTGGCGGGCCGCCGACGCCGAGGACCGCCAGGGCATCACCGAAATCCGCCACGTCGAAGGCTATTTTGCCTACTGGGATGAACTGCGCCGGCGTCATCCGAACATGCTGATTGACTCGTGTGCGAGCGGCGGCCGACGCAACGACCTGGAGACGCTTCGCCGCAGCGTGCCCCTGCTTCGCAGCGACTACATCATCGAGCCGGTGGGGAACCAGGGCCACACCTATGCGTTATCCCTGTGGATGCCCTACTACGGTACGGGGACAGGCGCGATCGACGCCTACATGTTCCGCAGCGTCATGTGCCCCCACTTCACCGCCTGCTTCGACATGCGGCGCAACGACCTCGACTATGCGAAGGCCTGCAAGCTCCTGTCGCAGTGGCGTCAGGTCGCCCCGTGCTTCTTCGGCGACTACTACCCGCTCACCGCGTACACCCTCGCCGCCGATGCGTGGATCGGCTGGCAATTCGACCGCCCCGACCAGGGCGACGGATTCGTTCAGGCCTTCCGCCGCGCGGAGAGCATTTATCGCGTGGCCGACCTCAAGCTGCACGGCCTCCATGCAGCGCAGAAGTACGCCGTCACTGATCTGGACACCGACAAGACGCTCGTTTTCGAGGCCGGTGTGCTGATGGAGAGTGGTCTGCCGGTCGAAATCACCTCGCGTCCGGGCGCAGCTCTGCTGAGCTACCGCCGCTTGCCGTAGGAGTCGGTGCGTGGTCACATCGAACGCCACTCAGGCGGGCATCATCCTGTGTCTCGTCCGGTCGCCCAGCCGGAAAGCAGTGCTATCGGCGCCCGCCTCGCCCGCCTCCTCCAAATGAACGGCCGCCGCCAAACGAACGGCCGCCACCGAAGGAACGGGAGGACATTCCGGAGCGGCCCATCGAGAACGACCGGCCGGCCGAGAATGACCGGCCAGAAGAGAATGACCGTCCCGGCGAGAAGGACCGACCCGACGAGAAGGTCCGCCCGGAGCTAAAGGAGCGGGGGATCGAGCCTGAGCTTCGTCCCGAACTGAAGGACCGGCCGTAAGAAGGCGAGGCCACTCCACCACCTCTTGAGAATGAACGGCTGAATGACGGCGAGGATGTGCGTCCGGGGGTCAGAGAACGGCTGTAAGAGGGCGAAGCTGTTCGGCCGGGGCTCAGCGAGGGATTCGAGACGGACGGAGCGGTCCGACGCGGCGTTGTGAGCGAGCGGCTGTACGAGGGCGAGGCCACGCGCCCGGGGCTCATCGACGAGCGACTGATGGATGACGGAGCCGCGCGACCCGGCGGTGAAGATCGGTTGGACACCGCGGGAGAGCCGCCACGGAACGAGGGTGTACGACCGGTGGCCACGGTGTTCCGTCCCGCCTGCGCAGTCCCGGCGGTGATCCGCCCGGGCTGCCCCGTCCCGGCCGTCATGCGCCCACCCTGCGGAAGGCGTGTGACCGTGCCGGCAGCCGCGCGCGAGATTCCACCCCGCGTCCCACCCGGTGTGACCATCGGCGTCGGATTTCCGCCCCGCGTCGGACCACCCCGTCCGAACTGCCGCGGAGACGTGAAGCCGAAGCCGCCCCGGCCACCCTGGCCGAAGTGACTCACGCCGCCGGGGCGGCCGATGCCAGAGTAACCATAGGGAGTGACGCGAGGACCGTAGCCGCCGTAGCGGCCGAAGCCGCGATGGTAACCGGCGAACCCAAAGCCCCGGTATCCGCGGACACACGCAGGTCCGTACCGGCCGTAGTAATGATGACGGAATCCGAAGATGCCCCCGTAGCACCCCCACGGAGCGAACGGAACAAACGCCGGACCGACGCAGTAGTCCGGCACGTAAGGCCAGTAGTAGCTTCCGTAGGAAAAGCCGAAGGAGTACGTCGGCGTGTACACGGGATACGGATAGACGTAAGGCACTGGCTGGACGTACGGCTGAACATACACCGGCTCTGAAACGGCGTAGGGTTCAACGGGGATCTCACCATTGCCGCTGTCGGCGGTCACCACGGATGACGGGTCCGACGCCGGCGGGGCAGAGGCTTCGACGGGCACCTCTGTGGGGGGCAGCGCGCCCGCATCCTGCGCGGTGGAAGGCGCCTCCTGCCGGGCGGGCTCGGTCTCCGGCTGGTTCGACTGGGCCTGGCGGCTCTGCTCGGATTTCACCTGCTGGTAGTAGGCGAGCGCCTCGTCATACGTCTCCTGAAAAGCGGCCTTGCCCGCAAGACCGTCTCTGAGATTCCGGGCAGTCTGTTTCACCTGTTCGGGAACCTTGGACGGATCAACCACCGTGTCATACCAGGCGAGCACCTGTCCGCCGGTCCGCTGGATGAATTCATGATCGGGAAGCGCGTCCCGCGCGGAGGCGATATGGGACATGGCCGTGGTGAGCTGGCCGCGGGCCGCATCGGCATACGCGAGCACGCCCAGCGCGAGCCCATTCCTGGGATCGTGGCGCACCAGGTCACGGGCCTGCTGCTCGGCCATGCCCGGCACGCCAAATGCGATCATCTTCTGCACAAAGACGTCGCGCAGAGCCATGTTGTCCTGGTCGGCGGCGATGCCCTTCGCGTAGGCATCGACCGCCGTCGAGGGATCGGCCGCGTTGCGGATGGCATCGATGGGTGAGCCGACCTTGTCGGTCTTTGCCTCGCCGCCGCCTGACGGCCGGGTGGCATCGACGATTGCGTAGTCCTTCGAAGCATCCAGCGCCCAGGCATGGCCGGGTAAACCGACTGCGGCGGCCAACCCGCACAGGGCGAATAGTCGCTCAACAGGTGCAACTCGCATAATGAACCCCTCACGACATGTTGCGGCGCTGAATGGATGACATCTGCATTATAGCAGCTTGCCCGGGCAATAGCACCCCCCCACCGGCTGAGGTGCAGGCCCCAGGGTATCTGTCATCTTCCCACCGACGGCCAGGCCCGTGTTTCAACCTCGGCGCCGGCACACCGGCATCAGCATGAGCCCGAGCAGCGTCGCCGCGAGAGCCTGAACCGCCCCTGCCCCGCAGAGCCCGCCCAGCCATGAGCAGAGATCCGGCGTCTCTTCTTCACCGTCGGTTGGCTCCTGCTGGTCTGTAGAGCTATCGGACGGGCTGGCCCCGACCGCAAACTGGCTCAATTCGTTGCGGATGGTCCAGAACGTGACGCTGCCGTCCTCGTCGCGGAAGTAGCCCGACTGGCCGACGACGCCCGTCGGCTGAGACTCGCCGATGTTGGTGCCGGCGGGCTTCCAGGCGTTGGTGGTCTCATCCAGCACGTAGATTTCGGCGCTGGCCGGGTCAATGCTCAGGCCGGCCAGTTCGGCCGCGGTAAACCGGATGCTGATGACCACCTGGAACGTGCCGGCGGCGGCGGCCGTGGTCACGGTGAGCGTGCGCCCCAGACCCACTCCGCCGGCGAAACCGGCAAACGTCCCGCTGCCTGGCCCCGGAGCCCCGCTCAGGCCGGCATCCGCGTCGTCCAGCTCATATGAGAAGGTCGCTCCGGGCGCGGCATTGCTCACGATCACCTTCGCCAGCACAACGCCTGTTTCATCCTCAGCCAGACACTGGCAGGCGCCGCTGGAGTCCGCCGTCTCCGTACCCGAAAGGCCACCCTCATCGGGCTCCTCTTGCGACACTGTGCAGCCGCTGGCATCCACCGTCTCGCCAGCCGCCGTACCTGGACACTGGTCGCAGCCGTCTTTCACGCCGTCGCCGTCACCGTCGCTCGGGCAGCCGCCAGCGTCGATCGGGCTCGCGCAGGCCGGCGTGCCGGGACAGGTGTCCTTGTCGTTGGCCACGCCATCGCCATCGCTGTCCACTGTCGAGCACCCGCTCGCATCAACGGCACTCCCGGATGCCGTGTTCGGACACTGGTCACAGCCGTCCTTCACACCATCGCCGTCGCCGTCGCTCGGGCAGCCGCCGGCGTCGATCGGGCTCGCGCAGGCCGGCGTGCCGGGACAGGTGTCCTTGTCGTTGG
>CAZQEN010000302.1:0-9529 GCA_964591605.1 uncultured Planctomycetales bacterium | reverse complement strand
GGGACCTACTGATTGGCGTCATCTGTTCAAACTGTTGCTCGGCAACCCTTGCCTTCCCTTCCCGCTGGTGGTATAAAGCGCCGTACACGATGATGACCCGCACCATGCGCCGCCGACGCCTCATCCTGCTGCTCGTCTCCGCCATCGTGATCCTCTGCACCCTGTGGGGCCGGAGCTACTACGTCGGAGACGACATCGATGCGTGGTACGACACGAGCGGCCAGAGGAGGCTCTCCGCTGGATGGCACTCGGAGCAGGGGGTGATCAATACGGGGGTGAGCTGGCGCGGGACTTCCCCTTTGCGTACGCGTGGCCTTCGGCACCACTCCTTCCTTCCGGGCCGATTCAGGCGCCCCACCGAAAGATGGATCGCTATTACTGCCGAAGGCTTTTCGCTCAACCCACCCTACTGGCTCGCCGTCGGTGTCCTGGGCACACTCCTCGCGGCCCGCATTCTTTACGTCTGCCTCCGCAAACGCCGTGAAGCAGGTCTGTGTGCCACCTGCGGCTATGACCTCCGCGCCAGCATCGACCGATGCCCTGAGTGCGGCACCGCGATTCCACCGGGCGCCGCGAAGGTGTCGCCATGACACGCCACGCACGGTCCGTGCGAACCGAGCTCAGACGCGCCATCGCGCTCCGCGATGTGATCGTACTGTGCGGCGTGATCGTGCTGTGTGCGATGGTCCTGCTTTTCACGCAGCTTCGACACCGGGAACTGATGCGGCAGGCAGTCTGCAAGCAGAACCTCTACGCCATCTGCACAGCAGGGCTGACGTACGCGGGTCAGAACCGGGACTATTGGCCCGCGGCGACGCACGCAGAGGCGACCGAGGATCTCGTGGGGAAGGTTGAGTACGTGCGGGCGATCGGCTCCTACCGCGGCGGGTCCGGCGATCCGCGGGCGGGCGACACCGGGCGAATGGGGGAACGGCCGACCCGGCTCTCCACGACGCGAAATCTCTGGACCCTGTTTCGACTCAATCTGATTGAACGCGACAAGTTCATCTGTCCCTCAACAAAGGACGTCGCCAATCAGGAGGCGAATGCCAAAGACTACTGGGACTTCGGCGAGGGCGACATCGTGGGCCCCGCCACGCCCGAACAATCACGGAAAGGCTATTCGCAGGTGAGCTACGGTTATCAGGTGCCATACTGTAAGCATGCCCGTCCCAGCCAGGACCTGTGGTTTTGCTGGCTCGTTGCCGACAAAGGTCCGTATGGGGCGCATCTAGAGACCGGTGCAACGACATCCCCGCCAGCCTTTCCCACTAGCGGCGCCCCTGGCTCGTGGCGGCCGTGGAATTCGCCCAATCATGGCCGCGAAGGGCAGAACGCACTTGATGTTCAGACGATGGTAGACTTCGGGGAGACGCCGTCGGTCGCCGGGTGGGACAACATCTATACGCAAAATCAACTCGCGACCGTCGCTCCGGCGACCGCAGCCCAAAAACCGCAACACGGGGTCCCGCCCGCCTACGCAGCCAAAGTCGTGCCCGCTCCGCTGGGCCGACATAATGACACACTGATCTATCCATAGAGTCACCGACGATGCTTCGAGCCTCCCAATCGATCCACCATCGAGCTGTCACATTGATCGAGGTGACCGTACTGTTGCTCGTTGTCGCCCTCTGTATCTGCCTGATGGTGTTCACGCTACTGCGTCGCACCGAACTGGAACGGCGGGCCGTCTGTGTGCGGAACCTGTCGGCGATCGAACGGGCGCTTTGGGTATATGCGAATGAAAACCATAATCGTTTTCCGGTGGCGGGACATGCGCCAGCAACGCAGGCGCGGGTGGGTCAAGTTGAATACGTGCGGGCGATCGGCTCATATCGCGGCCGTGCGGATGATCCTCAAGCAGGCAACACGTACACAATGGAACCGTTGCCGACACACCTCTCCACGACGCGCAACCTCTGGACGCTTTACCGCATCAAGAGCATCACCCGCGATCAATTCATTTGTCCTTCAACGAAGGACATCGAAAACAAAGAACCGAACGCAAGAGCCTATTGGGATTTTGGCATTGGGGACATCATCGGACCGGCAACGGCCGCCCAATCCCGACTCGGCTATTCACAGGTCAGCTACGGATATCAGGTGCCATACGGCAGGGATTTTCGACCCAGCGGCAACTATAGCCATTTCTGGCCAGTCGCAGACAAGGGCCCGTTCGGTGCTGCGCTTGAGGCTGGTTCGCCGAGTCCGCCGTCGAGTTTTCCCACTTCCTACGACTCGCGATTCTGGCGTCGCTGGAATTCGCCGAACCACGGTGGTGAAGGGCAGAACAGGATCAGCGGTATGAGCGGAGTTGAGTTCACTCCCACGCCGCACGGTTGGCAGATTGATTTCATGTACACACAGTGCCCGCCGCGAGGCTCAATCAACTACATCCCGGGGACTATTCACGGTGGTTCACCACCCGCGGCTGGTTTGAAGCTGACACCAGACCCTCCGGGACCGATGGGTTCGCATCTTCCCGACACGTTCATCTATCCGTAGCCGACAGTCGACTCAGGTCTCCGGGCTGTGGATTGCCTGCTCGCACGCCTCTTCTCCCTCCCCATCGTCGAGACCCTACCCCGCGCTGCGCGAGGGATGGGGCACCCGGCCCGTTGGTCATGCTCCGACTTCTGATCGTGGCCGCATCCTACTCCGCCGATCGTGTCACGGACCGCCGTGGCCGCCCGGTGCCGACGGATCGTTGCCCGCCCCGGCGGCCATCGGGTAGAGTACCGGCCTGTCTGAACCGTCGGATTGTCAGGAGAATCGAATGGCCGGAGTGCTGGTCGGAATCGTCATGGGGTCCAGGTCGGACTGGGAGACGATGAGCCACGCGGCTCAGACGCTTGAGAAGCTGGGGGTCGGTCATGAGGTGCGCGTGCTCTCCGCCCACCGAACGCCTGAGCAGGCGGCCGAGTACTTCAAGACCGCCGAGGGCCGCGGGCTCGAGGTGATCATCGCGGCCGCGGGCATGGCGGCTCATCTGGCCGGCGCGGCCGCGGCACAGACCGCGCTCCCCGTGCTCGGCGTGCCCATGGCCGGCGGGTCGCTGAACGGTCTGGACGCGCTGCTCTCGACCGTGCAGATGCCCGCGGGCATCCCCGTCGGTACCCTTGCCATTGGCAAGGCCGGCGCCATCAACGCCGCACTCCTCGCCGCCGCCATGCTTGGCAACAAGTACCCCCCGATCCGCGAGGCCGTCCGCCGGTTCCGCGAGGAGCAGACCCAGGCCATTCTCGCTCAGCCGGATCCGCGGAAGGGATGAACGTGAGCCACATCGCCGGGCACAGAGGCCCGGCGCTACCCCCGGGACCGGGGGAAGGATGAACCGGATCCTCGCATTGGCCGCCGTCGACTGGCGGATCGTCGCGGTGTACCTGGTCATCGCGACCGTGCCGGGCTGATTGTGCCGCAGCGACATTCATCGCCGGGGTGCCTGGCTCTCTACTGTCTGCTCCGCCCGTCGAACGTGCCGCCCCGGAGCCTGTCCGCCGTGGCGGGTGGCGGCCGGGTCTGCCGATGGCGGATCGCTCTCTCGATCGGACGGAGGTCTTGTCGCATCCTGACAGCCGCTGCACGCTATTCTAGAACGCCCACCAGTCTCGCGGCGCATGCCACGACAGCGCCGATCAGGCCGCATTCGCTGGAGATCGACGGGAGTGACTGTCAAAGACCACAATTCGGCAACTCAGGCTCCCGCTCTCCCGCCCGGCCGGCGGCCCGAACGTCCCACGCGACGGATTCTCGTGCTCCTGGCGGGCGTGGTGCTGTTCGCCGGAGCCATTCTGACCGTCAAGTACGGCCGCTACTACGTGTTCCCCCGGCGCTTCGCCGTCGTGGAGCCCGGGCGGCTGTATCGATCGGGATACTGCGAGCCCGGCCCGCTGACGCGCGTGATCCGCGAGCACCGGATCAAGACCATCCTCACCCTGCTGGGCAGTGAGCCGGATTCGCCGGAGCAGCAGAAGGAAGAGGCGGTGGCGCGGCGCGAGGGTGTCGAGCTCCTGCGGATTCCGATGCCCGGCGACGGACGCGGTGAGTTTGCCGCGCTCGATGCCGCGGCCGACGCGATGGCCGACCCCGCCCGCCAGCCGATGCTGGTGCACTGCTACGCCGGCGTGAACCGGACCGGCGCCGCGTTCGTGGCGTATCGGCTCAAATACCAGGGATGGACGTTCGAACAGGCCATCGCCGAGGCGGAGAAGTACGGCTACTCGCCCCGCTCCACGCCGCAGCTCCGCGAGCACTTACGCGCGTATGCGGAGTACCTCTCCGCGCAGCGCCGCATGAGCCGCCCGGCGACCCACCATCGCTCATCGCAATGCCGCGGGGCGATGACTACTTGAGAATCTCGATCAGTTCGACGTCGAACACCAGGGTGGCCTTGGCGGGAATGACTGGCGGGTGACCCCTCTCGCCATAGGCCAGGCCGTAGGGAATGATCAGTTTGCGCTTGCCGCCGACCTTCATGTCGCCGACACCTTCCGTCCAGCCCGGAATCACGCCGCTCAGCGGAAAGTCCGCCGGCTGGCCCCGATCAACGGAGCTGTCGAACTTCGTGCCGTCGGTCAGCCACCCGGAGTAGTGCACCCGGACCCGTGTATCCGGGCCGTCGGGCATGGCGCCTGTGCCTTCCTTGATATCGTAGTACATCAGGCCCGTGTCGCTCTTCTTCGGTTCGCCCGTGACGATTTCGCCCGGCCAGCGGTTCATCGAGAGCTCCTCCGTCTTCACGACCTTGCCCGCCTCGTCGAGCGTCAGCCGTTTGTGCGCCTTGTCTCCGTATACCTCCACCGTATACTCAAGTTTATCCTTCACCAGCGCGGCGCTGGCCGCGGCGGCCTTGCCTTTCGACTCTTTTTCCGCGGCCTGGATCGCCTCCACCAGGCCGACCTTCGATCCGCCCAGTTTCCTGGCCATCTCGGCCGGGTCAGCCGGCAGCGAGGTGTAGTCCTTGTCTGCCGCCAGCGCGACGAAAGTCAGCGCGGTCAGAATCCCAGTGATTGCGAGCATTCGACGAACCATGTACGGGCTCCTGTGTCAGGATGAGTCTTCCCCTCCGGTCAGAGCGGCCGGTCAGCCGACGATATCGATCAATTCCACGTCGAAGATGAGCTTGGCATTGCCCGGGATGTCCGGCGGCTTGCCCCCGGCCCCGTAACCCAGGTTCGCAGGGATGATCAGCTTGCGTTTTCCGCCGACTTTCATGCTGCCGACGCCTTCGGTCCACCCCTTGATGACGCCGTTGAGCGGGAACGTGGCCGGCTGCCCGCGATCCACCGAGCTGTCGAACTTCTTGCCGCTGGTCAGCCAGCCGGTGTAATGAACCTTGACCTGCGCGGTAGGTCCGCTGGGCTGGGCGCCCGTGCCCTCGCGAATCTCGTAGTATTCCAGGCCGGATGCCGTTTTCACCGGCTCTCCGGAGACCGGGTCACCCGGCAGTTTGGTGGTGCTGGCCGCGGCCGGCGGCGCCGCGCCGGGGCCAAACAGCATGTAGGCCCCCACACACAGGATCAGCAGCAGAATGAAAGCACCTCCGATCATCGGAAATGCGCCGGCTTGAAGTTCTCTGGGCATTGGTTGCGTTCACCTCGTCTTGCGGTGTTGACGGTTTCGGCGTTCTGACACGGCGACCTGGTTACTTCACTTCAACATTGAACGAGCGAAGGTCCACGGGGGTCCCGCCCGTGTGGATCTCGACCGGTTTTGTACCCGGAGGCACGATGAAGAGGAAGTAGAGGGCATAATCGCCCTGCAGGTCGCGGGAATGAATGCGCTCGAGCTTGGGCAGGTGTGCTCCGATTTCGCGGGCGGTCTCGTCGAGATAAATCAGCTCAAACTGTCGTTGGCCGCCCACGCTCGCGATCGCATAAATGCCCATCGGTGGGAACGTGTGCCCGCTGGCATCCTTCATGTAGAAATCGCCGATGTTCTCGCGCGCCGTGCTCATCACGTTTCCGAGCCAGCTTCCCGGCTGGAGCTTGATGACGTTCACTTGCAGCATGCGCTTGTCGGCGGGGACCTCGAACCGCTCGGCGGGGGGGTTGTTACCCGGCGGCGGCATCCAGTCCGGGCCCAGTGTGGTATGCAACCGCCCGCCCTTGACCACGCCGTTGGTCACCTCGGCGTTGCCGCCGTAACTGGTGACGGTGAAGGGGAGCCGGTCGGTCAGGGCGACTTCCTCCGCAGGGCCGATGACCGCGATGCGGCCGTAGCCTGAGGGCGGATTGGAGCCGGACGGAGGTGTCCCGCCGCTCCCGGTGTCGGTTCCCCCCCCATTGGTCGATCTGGGCCTGGGGATGCCCGGCTTGGGCGGCTTGACGCCGATCGGCAGCGGCTTCTGCTTGTTCCGATCGTGCGAAGGCGTGATTTCCGCCCGCGCGTCCTGCTTGAACTCCAGGTACACCAGTTGCGCTTCCTCGGGCACGCGGAACACCCAGTCCATTTCACTGGTCTCGGAGCGGGCCAGCGGTTCCCCCGGGTAGACCTGCACGAGGCTGTTCCCGGCGCCCGTCGCGTCATCGTTGATGCCGAACAACTGACATTCCTTGAGCGGGCCCTCGGGCTTCTCCCGGATGAAGAGCCGCACCAGGGCGGGCGTGAAGCGGACCGCGTCGCCACCCTCGTCCCGGGCATCCGTCAGCTTGACGCGGATGGCGATATCCTTCTCTCCCGATTCGGGCGGGTCGGCCTTCTTGAGCTTGACGCGCTTCTTGTCATTCTGCGTGATGCGTTCACGCTCGAACAGGCCGTTCGGAGGCAGATCCCAGTAGCCGACGATCTGCACCGAATCGCGCTTGGCGGTCAGACGCGAGGAACCCAGGGCATTGGCCCGGGGCGAGTACGTCTCAGCGAGGAAATCCGGATGGATCTCCGCAAACGTGAGATCCTGACGGCCGCGCAGGGCATTGGTCGACAGGTGCGAAACGAGCGACGTGGTGAAGCCGCCCGCGTTGAGCCACGTGCGCTGCCGGACCATGTTCACCTGACTCCAGTCCTGCCTGGGCAGCGGCGCCTCTTCGCCTTTCTTGGGGGCCCGCCAGGCGATCGCTTCGCCCGAGCTCTTGTCGATGACCTTGAAGCGGGCAAAGCCCAGGAAATCCGGCGGAAACGGCAGCATCTGGAAACCGATGCTGAGCATGCCCACGATGATCATCGCTGTGAAGAAGCCGAAGATCCCGCCGCCGGCCCGGTCGACGTAGACGGGGAAGTGCACGTTCCCCTTGATCAGCGAGTCGACCGCCGTCCGCAATACAAGCAGGGTGACGACGAAGATCCCGACCAGCGCGATGGCCCGCCCGTAGTCCGGCTGGCGGTCGGCCAGAAACGCGAAGTACACGTTTTCGTAGAAACCGAACGCCACCGCCGCCGACAGGACCGCCAGGATGCAGTTGATCAGGCCCGTAAAGAGCCCCTGCAGCCCCTGATAGAACGTGACCGCCAGGATGAGCACGGTCGAGAAAAGCGAGAACCACATGATGGTGACCTCACAAGAACCCGCTACTTGGCGGGTGAGGGTGCCTGCGGGGTGGACGCCGGCCGGGGCGGCTCCTCGTCGCGCAGCACGCGCAGCACCTCGTTCATACTGGTGATGCCTTCTTGGACCTTCTGAAGGCCGATTTCCTGGAGATAGTACATCCCGCCCTTGCGGGCCTGCATGCGGATGGCGTTCACCGGCTGGCCCGCCCGGATCATCTCGCGGATGGTGTCGTCGATCACCAGGAGCTCGAACACGCCGACGCGCCCGAAATAGCCGCTGCCCTGGCAGTTCGTGCAGACGATCGGGTTGCCCTTGGAATCGACCAGCCCCTCCGGCGGCGGGCGGTAGAAGTGCTCGATCTTGTCCACCGGCAGATTCGCCTTCTTGAGGAGGGCAGCATCGGGCTTGTAGGCCTGCCGGCAGCCGATGCACAGCTTGCGCACCAGCCGCTGGTTCGTGACGGCCATGAGCGCCGACGAGACCACGTCGGTATCACCCGCGAGGCTGACGATCTTCTTGAGAGCGTCGAAGCTGTCTTTCGCGGTGACGCCCATGTAAACCTTCTTGCCCTCCTCCGCGGCTTTGGCGGCCAGGTGCGCCGTCTCGCGGTCGGGGCAGTCGCTCACCATCACCACGTCGGGCTCGCGGCGCAGCACGCTCTGGAACTGCCGGGCGAACGACGCCTCGTGCTTGCTCGAGTCATAGATGTTCTGCGTGATGTTCTCGAGCTCCATGAGCGGTGAATGCTCGAGCGTCAGCAGGTTCTGCATGAACGCGTCGTGCGTCCGGAGGGCCGCGTACAGCGTGGTCGTCACGCCGCTGGCCCGCGGCCCGGACACGACGATGAGCCCGGACGAGCGATGGGCCAGGTCTTCAAAGGTGCTCTGTTGAGCGGACGTCAGGCCCAGGTCCGCCAGCCGAAGCCGGTTCTGCTCGCCGACGATCCGCATGGCGAGCCGTTCGCGTTCCATCGTGCCGCTGGTGCTGATCTCGATGTCCGTCATGGGCGCATCCGCACCGGCGATCGCCCCCATGATCTCCCCTTCCTGCGGCCGGCGGCGTTCATTGACATCCAGACCGGCGATGGTCTTGATGAACTGCACGGCCGCCGCGCCCTGTTCAGGCGTCAGCAGATCGTTGCGGGGGGTGAGCACGCCATCGACCCGGTATTGCAGCTTCACCGCCGAATCGCTGAGGTGCATTTCGACGTCGGTGGCCCGCCGCCACAGGGCGTCGAAGATCAGGTGTTGTGCCGCTTCGTACGGGTCGGTCTGGTTGGGATCGGTCGGGACAGGCACCTTGTTGTTCTTGCTGTCGATGAGGCGGACCCGCTCGATGGCCAGGCCTTTCTCCTGCTTCTTGCCGCCGCGGCTGATCCAGGCCTTGATGTGCCTCGGCGTGAACACCCGGCCGGCCGCGTCCACCATCCCGTTGCGGAGCACCACATACACGGCGCATGTCCCGACCGTGATCACGAACCACATGCCAAAGCCGGCGGCGAA
This sequence comes from uncultured Planctomycetales bacterium, assembly GCA_964591605.1. Classification (GTDB taxonomy): domain Bacteria; phylum Planctomycetota; class Phycisphaerae; order UBA1845; family PWPN01; genus CAYLLT01. The sequence continues at coordinate 541 of CAZQEN010000302.1, read as the reverse complement.
GAGCCCAGCCGTATTCCAGGGCAGCATCAGCCACAATGCCAGCCCGACCGCGCCGGCCCCGACCACCACGCCCGCCCACAGGTCGTGGTTCAGGCGGCGGATCAGCCGCGTATCACGTTCCACCCATTCGCAGAATGCCAGCCAGGGCAGGACGCAGATCAGGATGAGGATCACTCGCCAGATGCTGACATAGCTGCCAGGCTCGGGCAGCTCGCCGAGGACACCGGCCCAGGCGCGGGCCGGGCTCAGGACGGCGGCGGCCAGCACCATCATTCGGGGCGAACACAAACGGGGACGCATGGATGCTCCGGGTCTTCACAGGAGCGTTCTCTCCCTGAGAGGCCACTCCCATCATAGGGGTCGATATGATAACCGCGCATCGCCGGCAGGCATAGGGGACCCCCACGCAAGTCCGGCCTGCCGGGTGCGTGACAACATCGGCGGGTGGCATGGGCAGTCAGCATTCGCAACTGCGAATGCTGACTGCCCGTGGGGAGGCCCACACGGGCAGCTTCGGCTTCGCTCCGCGAAGCCGAAGCTG
>CAZQEN010000301.1:0-9840 GCA_964591605.1 uncultured Planctomycetales bacterium | reverse complement strand
AGAACTGGGCCAGTTCCTCAGGCGACAGATACCGGATCTGCTCGCCGAAGTGCTCGTAATCGTGTCAACGCCGTTCTGAAACTGCGCCAAACCCGCCGGTTTGAAAATGCTGTCTTCTTCGCATGGGTCTTCTTCCATTCAAGCGCGCACCTGTCTTCTTCATCTTGGTCTTCTTCCAGAAGGTTATCTTCTTCGGCTCTCGGCGGGTGTACACCGTCTCCAGGCCTTGCCTGACGGTCCTCGTTGGCACCCGCCTGCTCGCAGTTTCAAACCGGCTGATTTACTGCACGTTCACGCCGGCGCTGACAGGGCGTTTTCGCGAAGATTTCATATTTGGCAAAATCGCACCATTCTGGTGCGAATACGCGGTAGGGATAGGGTGCTTGGGCTCCATTTGCTTCACATATGGTCCCAAATGTGAAGTTGACAGCGTTCAAAAACCTTTCGCCGGGACCTTGGAAGTGAGGGTTGGCTCTGCTGTGCGATCTGATATGTGCTGCGGTCTTCGCAAACAGCAGGTCACCGATTGGACAGGCAAACCGCCTATCGGCCCCACTTTCGCGCTTGTACGAGATCTGGCAGCAGAATGCCGAGCAGCGCAGTGATGTTACGGACGACGACGGTGGCGCGGACACCTCGTGGGATGCCGCCATGCTCCTTCAACTGCATACGGAGGAACCAGTGAAGCTGCTGACGCAGGCCGCACGGCGCGTCCGGCCGGGGCGTTATATGCATCTAAACTCAACAGTCAGCCGGGGGCGTCTGGCCGGACTCGCCCAGGCATCGCTGAAGCTGCCCGAAGTCATTCAGGTCCACGTCGCCGTCATTGTCGAAGTCGGGCGTGGGTAAGGTCCGGCAACCCGCGATTGCGGGGACGCCGCTGCGCGTGGTGCAGTTTTCAAAGTACAGATAGTCGTCGTTGTCGACGTCGCCATCGCGGTCGAAGTCGGCCGGATGCTGCGAGACCACCACGGCCGAGAGCGGCAGCCCCAGGCTCGTGCAGCCGATCGATGCCTCGTCCAGTGACACCTCGCCGCTTGCCAGATCGACCACGGCCAGGCCGGGCTGGGCGAAGATCACGCCGGTATTGGCATCAAACGCCGAATCGTAGTACGGCGTCTCCGGATCGAAGCGGGCCATGGTGAAGCCGACGACGTACAACTTGCCGGCGTCTTCGGCCAGGGCGGTGACGATCGATGCAAAGCCGAACCCGCGATCGGTGCCCGTGGGGAACGTCACGGTATACGAGGGATGTGCGGGGTCGGGGCTGATTCCTCCCGAGGTGGTGAACTTGAAGATCGGCGTCTGCCCGTTGGTCAGGTCATGGACGGACGCGGCGAGATACAGCGCGTAGCCGCTCGCGTCGAACAGCATGGCCGAAGGACTGCGGACGGTATCGCTGAGCGGCACCGGATCTTCGGCGGCGCCCGTCTGGGCGTCATAAACGAGCAGCCAGTCGTTGTCGTTGAGCCCCTGCGCGGAGAGCACGTAGAGTCTGCCGGCGGCGTCGATCTCCAGCTCGCGCAGATGCTGAAGGTCCGGCTCGAAGACCATACTGCATCCGCCGGAAACGCTCGATCCGGGCGCGGGGTTCTCGCCGTACAGGTAAGGCGGCGCGAGTGTATAGTCACCACCGCCCAGGAGCTGCAGCTTGGCGGCGGCACGATACGGGCAGCTTCCGTCGTCCGGCACCACGAGCACGGGCACCACATAGAGAATCGAACTGTCGGTCGGGCTGAAGGCCGCATCGATCAGGGGAAAGCCCGCGGAAGCGCCGCCGCCCAGCTCATTGATGCCGAGGTAGACGGTGCTACCCGCCACATCGGTGAACTGTTGGGGCATGACGACGGCGGCTCCGTCGCGCAGGCGGATCAGGCCCACCGGATCGTCGGTTTCGCTGTCGTTGTCCCGCATGCTGCGCAACTGGTAGATTTCGCCGCTGTGATCCTTGATGAGCCGCCCGTTGGTGCGCGTGCTAATGCCGCCGGCCGGTGCCTGCGGGTCACCCAGGCACGCGCCGGTCGTGCTTGCGTTGTAGAGAAAATCGTACTGCTGGCCTGCGGCGTTGGTCTTTCCGGTGATCAGCAGCGATCCCGGCGTGCTTGCGGACAGGGCGAGAGTCTGCCGGGGCACATCGCTCTTGAGCGGTTCCGTCCGCAGCGCCGCCGTGCCGGCCAGGCACGCATCCAGCGTGCTGTTGACGAATGCGTCCCACCCGATCAGATCGAGCATGTCGACGTAGGAGTCATCGCTGGGCCCGCGGTTGAGGCAATAGCCCGGGTCGTTCGGGACCGGAAGGGCCTGGCCAGATTCAGCCAGCAGAAGAAGGTAATCACGATTGTCGACGGTCGAGGTCTGATCGAGATCGAGACACGTCAGACATTCGACGTGCGGGTCGAAGTTGTTGATCAGGATGCGGGCACCCTGGCCGCGCAGCTCGAGTTCGACGTACGTGCCGCGCGTGAAGTTGAGGCTACCGCGGGAGAAGCTCCCGCGGAACGTGCTGAACCGCGTTGCCCCGACGGCGCCGGGCCGGCCGGGGGCGGGTGGCCGGACACGGGCCACCTCGCAGCGGTCGGCGTCGCAGCAGGGGGCGGCGCCGCAGGGCGTCGCGCCGACGTCGGGCGTGTCGCTGAGCGAAACCACCAGCTCCGCATCGTCGGCCGCACCGTCATCGGTGAACAGATAGTCGAACATGACAAGGATCTGTTCATGACCCGCGCGGGCAAACGAGCCCTTGGCCGCCACGGAGGTGGCGCTCGTCGCGAGATCCTGGCCCTCCTTCTGCGTCCGCATCTCCATGACACCGCCGAAAGACACATCATCGATGCGCTGCACGAGCCCCTCTATGCACTGACTCGCATCCGCAGGAGATCCGTCCTCACACTCACCGTCGCACGCACACGGCTGCGTATCAGACGCGTCGCGCACGCGGCTCTGGACGCGCACCTCATATTCGCTCTGAGTTTCCATGTCGATGTTGACCAGCGAGAAGCCCAGCAGCGGCACGTTGGCGAAGCGGCTGCCGTTACTGAGGGGCTGCGTGATCGGGTCAGGGTCAGTCATTGGCTGATCGTTCTGATCCACAAGCTGCTGGTAATAGAGGCGCTGGAGCCCCACGTTCAGGACCGCGAATGGATTCATCTTGAGCGTGCGGACGTAGAGGGCTTCGGGAACGCCGCCCGGCGACGTCTCGAATACCATCCCCTGCCGGTTGGTCAGGTTCAGTTTGGCGTTGGGCAGCAGCTCGAGCCGTTCGAGCGTCCACGGGCTGTCGTAGCCGCCGGCGGGCGAGGTCGACAGGTGCACCGGCCGGGACGGGCAGTTGCCGATGCAGTCCAAGTCGCTCATCCTGAGCTCCAGCAGTGTCCCCGCGGAACCCGGCGACGCGATCGGGATCTGCACGTACCAGCGGTTGCCGGTGATGTTGAGGTTCCGGTTCGCCGGATCCGGGTCAAAATCGAGATACTGATCTCCGATAGAATAGATGTCATTGCATTGCACGATCGCCTGCTGGCTGATCAGGAACTGCGGCGTCGTACCGTGGAGATGGATCTCGTTGTGGACGAGGCTGTTGCTGCCCTCCACGCGAAGTGTCTTGACGTCCAGGATCGTGTTCTGAATGCTCGCCTGGTCCTGGATCAGGAGCGTTGCGAACTCCTGGATGCTCAGAAGGCCGCTTCCTGATGGCGGTCCGGGCGCCTGCGGATCGCAGGTGACAAGCGAGGTTTGGCCGCTCAAGTCGATCCGGCTCGACTGCTGGAGCATCAGGACTCTGCGACTGGCGACATCGATGCTGCCAGTGCCGGTGACATTCGTACGCAGCACCGACACGCCGGCGCTGACACTATCGAGTTGGATCTGCGTACCGGCTCCCAATGAGATTTCGCCGCTGCCCTCGAACCGCGCGCCGCGGGTCACGAGCGTGCCACTCTGGAGTGTCAGCGGCCCGGCCAGGTTGACATGACTGTTGGAGAGCACGACGGCGGGCGACGAGTTGCCGGCGCCGATCGTCAGCCCGAAGAAGGCCGGGCTGGACACACCGGCGTAGAGCGCGCCCGCCTCCGTCCCGGCGCTGCTGTTCTGGATGGTGCAATTCCGGATCAGCAGTCGCGATCGCGTTGTATCAAGGGCACCTCCGACGTCGCTGGCCGCTGCGTTCTGGATAGTGAAGCCCTCGAGCACGGCGAAGATACCCTCGATCGATTCAGGGTCGATCGCGCGGGCCGAGTTCCCGCAGTCGATGATGGCTCCCCCGGAAGAGGTACACGGACCTGGTCCGGGCAACGCGTGCCTGCGAACAACGATGGCCTTGTGGCGAAAGTCCAGGTTGATGTTGCCGGCCCCACTGTACGTGACCGAAGAGCCGGGCGCCATGACCAGAATCGTATCGCCGCTCTGGGCGGCATCGATCGCGCTCTGGATCGTCTTCTTCGGGCCGATCGTGCCACTCTGCAGGCACGCCGCCGTGCCATCCCAGGCATCGTTACCAAGCGGGCTCACGTAGAGAGGGCCGCGCGTCTTCGGGTCGCTGCCGTACAGCTCGTATTCGAGAAGGTTGCTGAGGCCGTCAAAGTCCGGATCGCCCCCAGGTCCGGGCGTGGCGTACTGGAGCTCGAACCAGTCCGGCAAGGCATCGCCATCGCTGTCCACGAACTCGTCGCTTCCCATGTCCACGGTCCCGCCGCCGGGACGCATCTCAGCATCTCGATCGGAAGGCGGGGCGCCCGTGTTCGTGCCCTGGTTGATGCACGGCGAGACCGACCGCAGATGCCCGTCAGGCGTCAGTTGCGGATCCAGATCCAGCATGTCCAGCCCGGCGGGCTCACCCCAGGTGATGATGCTGGGAATCGAGCTGCCGATACGCACGTTGTCGCGTCCGCCCTGGATATCGGAGAAGGTGGCCGTGAGCAATCCACCGAGCAGGAAGATTTGTCCGCCGTCCGCCGACAGATTCGCCCAGAGAATCGAGTTGTGCAGGGTCGTATCGCTGCTCTCGCTGGCCAAAGCCCCGCCGCTGCGGGCCACGGCGAGATTGCCCAGAAACGTGCAGTTGCGAATGACAACGGTGCCGGCATTCAAATTGGCCAACGCTCCGCCGTCCCAATCGGAGGTGTTGTCGAGGAACGTGCAGTTCTCAAAGATGCTCTGCGCGGCATCGTTGACGACCGCCCCTCCGAACACATCCGCGGCATTTCGCGTGAAGACGCAGTTACGTATCAGCAGGTTCAACGCGCCGGTGGCCAGGAGGCCCCCGCCGCTTCGGTCGAGCACACCTCCACCACCCAGGCAGCCGGTGAAATCGGCCTGGCCCGAGGAGATCGTGAACCCATCGAGGGCCGCCCCGTTGACCGCGGCCGCCGTCAACACGTGAACGGAGTTGTCCGTGCGATCGCCCGTGGTGGGATCGTTGCCAGTAATGTCACCCGACAGCAGCGTTAGGTGGCGCACCGGGTTGCGAACGGCAAGATTGCCCTCCTGCCCCGCGAGCCCGGGGAAGCCGCCGTACAGAGCGACGCCGCTGCGCAAATCGAACGAGCGGCAGCGGTCGCTGGCGTGCGGTTTGTAGTTGCCCTGCGCCACCCAGATCGCATCGATGGCAGGGTTGCTCTGAGCCTCGGCCAGCGCGGACTGCAGATCGGTGTAGGCGTGCGTCCAGGAGGTGCCGTCGTTCGCGCCCGCCGCGTTCCACTTGACGTATCGCACGTCGGCCCGCGCCGGTACGGCGACCGCGGCCGCGAGCCCCCAGACGACCGCCACCAGCCGCCGATGGATGCGCCCCATACGCTTCATCACAGCCCCTCCTGCTTCTGGACGTCCTCGAAGTCTCTGAGCAGGTCCGCGAAGGCCACGAGCTTGTACTTGTCGGTGACGTAGCAGCGCTTTCGGAGCGTGAGGAATTCAGCGTGCCCGTCGAGAAACGAGAGGCTGTGCCCGAACGGACTGTTGTGCCAGTCGTTGCCTGCCGTCGTGTTTTTCGAGTCGGCCACCCAGCCGAAATCGCCTGCCACAACCAGCAGCGAGGGCGGCGTGGTCACCTGGCTGCGGTGCAGCGCGTATTTGCCCGGCCCCTTCTTCATGCGGTCGTTGATCTTCTGCCGCAACGAGGCAAACGGGTCCATGGGCGTAACCAGGATCTGGGGGTTCCAGACCAGCATCTCGCTCGTGTTGTAGCTCGTGCCGTAATAGTCGTAGCACGTCGGTCGCTCGACCTTGCCGCCGCGGTCCGCCGGACATCGAAACACGGGCGCATCCTGTGTGACCCGCGGCAGGGTCAGATGCTTGTTCAAGGGCTTCGGACTCCGGTAGGCGCTGGAACTCCCCTGCCTACCACCGTAGTTCGCGTTCGCGTTGATGATGCGCAGGAAGTAGCCGTTGTTCTCATCGAGATACGGATGCCAGGCGGCGGCGATCTGACGCAGGTTCGATTGACACGCCACCCGGCGCGAGAGATGACGCGCCTTGTCGAGGCTGGGCAGAAGGATCGCGATCAGCAGGGCAATGATCGCAACGACGACCAGCACCTCGAGCAGCGTGAACGCCCGAGGCCGCGATCCGCCGGCGACACTTCGCGAGCGAGGGTCACTTCGCATCGTCGTGTCCTTCCGTTCCGGCGGGTTGCGAACTCAGCGCCGCGGCCGGGCTCAAAGCAATCTGCTCGAGCCGCGCCGTGGCCGCCAGCTCGAACCACTTGTCGCGTCCGTTGCGGCGAATCAGTTCCAGGCTCCGGCGATAAGCGGACCGGGCCGCCTCCATTCGACCGTCCCGCATTTCCCGCTCGCCGGCCACGAAGTACGGGAGCGGCCCGCTGTCCGCGGGAAGCGCCGTCAGCAACTGATCCAGGGTACGCTGGCCGTCCAGCAGAAACTGCGCGGCGAGGTACTCGGGCGAACCGGCCAGCATCCGCCGCTGCACCGCCCGTGCTGCCTCCCGCCGGCCCTGGTGCCACTCCAACAGGAACCAGGGCAGGAAGAACTGGTTGAGTTGGGCCTGATGTTCAGTGCTCGTGAGATGTTCGCGGGCGCGATCGGCGGCGATGAAAGCCTGGTCGCTCAGCGTCTGACCCGCACGGGCCCTCTCCGCCTCACGATGCTTGTAAAGAGCAATGGAGGAAAAGCTCACGACCACGATCAGCAGCGCGGCGATCGTGATTGTCTCGAACCCGTGCCGGAAGGCGATCTTGCGGATGAGGTAGAGCGAACTGGCCGACTTGGCCGCGATCGGACGGCCGTCGAGCCAGGCGTCGAGGTCCTGCGTCAGCTCGGCGGCCGATTGGTAACGCCGGGCGGGTTCCTTCTCCATCGTCTTCAGGATGATCGCGTCCAGCTCGGAGTTGATGGCGCGGATCAGCCGCGACGGGCGCGGCGGATCGACTGTCTGTATCGTCCTGAACACGCGCTGGAGATCGCCCGTCACCTCGTAAGGGTGCGCGCCGGTCACCAGCCGGTAGAGGACGACGCCCAGGGCGTACACGTCGGTGCGCGTGTCGATCAGATCAGGGTCGCCCTTCGTCTGCTCGGGGGCCATGTAGGCGATCGTGCCCATCAAATTGCCGGCCACCGAAACGAGCTCCGCTTTCTCCGGGGGTTCTCCACTCAGGATCTTGGCCAGGCCGAAGTCCACCACGTAGGCGTGGCCGTCCTGTCCGACCAGGATGTTGGAGGGCTTCAGGTCGCGATGAATGATCCCGTGGGCGTGGGCATGCGCGACGGCATCGCACACGCTGCGAAAGATGCGGACCATCTGGCGGATCGACGGCTGGGCCATGCGCACGTGCGTGTCGAGCGGATCACCGCGCACGTAATCCATCGCGTAGAAGTAGTTGCCTTCGGCCACTCCGCTGTCGTGAATGACGACAATGTGCGGGTGCCGAAGGGCGGCGATCAGGTCGACCTCGCGCTCGAAGCGCCACTGCGCCCGGCGGTCGGCCAAACCCCCTCCGATTAGCACCTTGACCGCCACCGTGCGCTTGGTCGAGCGCTGCACCGCCTCGTACACCACGCCCTGCCCGCCACGGTGGATCTCGCGGATGATCTCGTACCCCGGGAAACGCGTCTGAGGCGGCTCACCGGGTGCGGGGCCGACGGATACCGACGGGGAAGTCAGGGCCGAGTCTGCGTCCACCTCCACGCGCGCTCTGCGGATCAGGTGCAGCCCGGCGAGTTCCTCCTGGAGTTCAGGCATGAGCTCGGGATGCGCGGCGATGACCTGCGCGTCGGACAGATCCTCGCCCTGCTCACGGCGGCAGACACAATCGTCGATGACACGCCACAGGGCCTGGGCACGTGATGCGGATGGGGTCTCTGTTCCAGGTGCACTCATGTTGGAACTCCTGGCTGAGGACGAAGTGAGCAGGCTCAGCCGTCGGCCGACAGGTCCCCTCGCTGACGGATCGCGTTGCCGAAGTCGCTGAAGGCCACAGGTCTCACTGTTATCCATCACCGCCAACCGGCGGCCGCGCTCACCCGGGCCGCGTCAGAAACCGGCTGGCATCTCCCAGGGCGGCGTGGAGCGCCTTGAGGCCGCGATTGCAGAGCATGTGCACGGCCCGCGGCGTGCGGTTCATCTGGGCGGCGATCTCGGCCACCGGCAGGCCGCGCAGGTAACGCAGCTCAAGGGCCCGCCGATAATCCGCGCTCAGGCCGAGCAGAGCGGACCGCACGGCTTCGACGGCCTCGCGGCGGGCCACGGATCGGCTGGGCGTAGCCTCATGGACGGCCAGCAGCGCGAGTACGTCAACGATGGTCGAGACTTCCGGGTTCAGCGGCGCTCCCACCGCCACGCGCTCGCCGCCGCGCTTGGCCGTCCGGCACGCCTTGATCATGTCCGCCAGGCGGTGGTCGGCGATGCACGAAAGCCAGCCCAGAAACGTGCCCTCGCCACGCGGCTGGAAGTCGCGGATCCGCCGGAATGCCTCCGCGAAGGTCTCTTGAAGCACGTCGTCGGCGCAGACTTTCCCGGCGAGAGCAGGCGAAATCCGCTGCTCGACGCGCCGGCGCAGCGGGCGATGACACTGCTGGAGCAGCCGCTCGAGCGCGGAGCGGTCGCCTCCCACCGCCTGCTGCACCAGTTCCTCGTCGCTCGACATGACGAGCCCTCCAATGACGTCTGAAGACCTGCTCGGATGGCCGGCCCGGAACGAATGGATACCATCATCAGACCCCATCGGCGAAGCGAAGTCAATTATAAAGTGTGGATTTATGACGCCCGCGACCGCGGTATTCTCGATCTGCAGGCCAGGGACAGGATCAACCGGCAACGCCGGGGGGCGACCAGCGAGCGAGTGGTTCGAGTCCATCCCGCCGGCATTCGCACCGGTGGTCCCGTCGCTGCAGTGTCGGCCACAGGAATGTAATCCCAACAGGTGGGATGTACTCTTACTCGACGCAGGCCGGGTGATAGGGCACGCCGGGTCCGCTCAGGCAGCGCTGGAAGATGCCAAAGTCGCTCAGGTCGGTGTCGCCGTCGCGGTCCAGATCGGCCGGAATGAGCCCATCGCAATTCGGCACCAGCGTACAGTCGGCCGGCATCGCGGCGGCATAGGGGATCCGCGGCCCGGTGCGGCAATCCGCAAACCGCTGAAAGTCGCTGGCGTCCACATCGCCGTCGCCGTCGAAATCGGGCTGGATCTGCCCGTCGCCGGCCAGCCAGGCGAGCTGGTTGGCCTGTCCGCCGTACTCGGCATACCAGGTGTCCAGCACCGCCTGCAGACCGATCCAGCGCACGCCGGGCGTGGCCTTCCGCAGGCGCAGCGCATCCATGAACGCCGTGACGTAGCCGGGTTCGCGCAGTTTGCCGATGGCGACCATGATCGTACACGTGTAGATGCGGCCGGCACGG
>CAZQEN010000300.1:6119-9843 GCA_964591605.1 uncultured Planctomycetales bacterium | reverse complement strand
GGTCACCCTGTCCCTGCGCGGCGTCTCATCGGTGCTGCGCTATCATCGCCCATGATTCTGGCCGCGACGGAGCCCCCCGCACCCCGTGCATGCAGCCGTTCCTGGTACACATGGCCGGTGCTGGAGGTATGATGATGGGTGTGCCGACACATCGGGTGCCTACTCCTGAGGCGGCCTGTATGCCGTTCACGCACGTTCTACTTTGCAGGTTGGTTGCGCACTCATCGCCCACGCGATCGAAGTGCCGTTCTGCTGACGACACCTTATGACGGAACGCGAGCTGCTGGAGGCGATTGGTCAGGGCGAAGCCCGGGATTGGGAATTCAAGTCCGCGCGCGGTGGCATACCGGGCAGCCTCTGGGAAACGTACAGTGCGATGGCGAATACGGATGGCGGTGCGATTGTGTTGGGCGTTGGTCTGTCCGGCAGTGGTCACGGAAAGTACTTCGCGGAGGGGCTGGAGAAGCCGAGCCAGATCAAAAAGAACTTCTGGGACACGATCAACAACCGCAACAAGGTCAACATCAACTTGCTGACAGATGACAGAGTGACCCAGCAGTCGATCGGGGACAAGGTCGTGCTGATCATTGAGGTGCCGCGTGCACATCGCCGGCAGCGCCCGGTCTACGTTGGTCAGAACCCGCTCACTGGAACCTATCGCCGGAATTACGAAGGGGATTACCACTGCACGCCTGACGAGGTCGGCCGGATGCTCGCCGACCAGGCAGAAGAACCTGCCGACAGTCGGATCATCGAGGGTTTTACGCTCGACGACCTTGATCAGGCAACGCTGCAGCAATATCGGCAACGGTTTTCTGCCCGTTCACCGGATCACCCGTGGCTGGCACTGCAACCTCTGGGACTTCTTCGCAAGCTAGGCGGCTGGCGAAGGGACCGGCAGGCCGGGAAGGAAGGGCTCACCGCGGCGGGGCTTCTCATGTTCGGCACGGAGCAGGCCATTCGCGATCCATGTGCACTCCCCGAGTTTCATCTGGACTATCGCGAGCACCTTTCGGACGATCCGGAGACGCGTTGGACGGACCGCCTGACGGTGGATGGGACGTGGACGGCCAACCTCTTCCAGTTCTACCAGCGGGTGATTCAGCGTTTGACCGCCGACCTCAAGATCCCGTTCCGGCTGGAAGCGAACCTCTTCCGCAAAGACGACACGATCGTGCACGAGGCCATCCGCGAGGCTCTGGTTAATGCCATCATCCATGCGGACTACACGGGACAGGGTGGTATTGTGATCGATAAACATCGATCCCGATTCGAGATTTCGAATCCGGGGACGCTTCTGGTGTCTATCGAGCAGCTTCGAAGAGGGGGCGTCAGTGAATGCCGAAACAAGTCGCTCCAGACGATGTTCCTCATGATTGGAGGCGGGGAGCACGCTGGCTCGGGCATTGACAAAATCTTCCGAGCCTGGGAATCGCAGCGCTGGCACTGGCCCACGGTCACCGAGACCGTGCAGCCGGACCGGGTCGTCTGGCGTCTGCCCATGATCAGCCTTCTACCACAGGAGTCACTGGACAAACTGCGGGCAGCTTTCGGATCGAAGCTGGACGGCTTGGGCCCTCTCGAGATTCAGGCGCTCGTTACAGCAGAACTTGAAGGCGAGGTCACCAACTCCCGCCTGCGGCTGATGTCGGAGGAGCACGCTGCCGACCTAACGAAGATGCTCCAGGGTCTGCTCAGCCGGGGTCTGCTGGTTCAGAAGGGCCAGAAGCGGTGGACGAGCTACCAGTTACGCGACCGGGCCGAGACTGTCAGGTTGCCACAGTCCCGGAGGGACTCCACACATAAACCCGGAAGTCCACACACAGAGGATCAGGACTCCACACACACTCTCCCACCTTCGCTCCGGCATCTCGACGAGGAGACGCGTGCACAACTTGCGCGGATCGCCTCCACGGTCCGAGAGAAGACGCGAGCCCGCCGCAGCGATGTTCGTTGCGCGATCCTCGATCTGTGCAGCATCGACTTTTTAACCGCTGCAGAGCTCGGACAACTTGTCCGCCGCAATCCACGAGGATTGCAGGACCGCTACTTGCGACCCATGGTTCGCGAGGGGTTGCTGGAGCACCGGTATCCTGGGGAGCCGAATCGCCCGGACCAGGCTTACCGCAGGCCATCCCAACACTGAGACTCGAAATCTGAGCCAGGAGATCCGCGGGGCGTGTGGCGTTCGCCTCATCGATCGAAGAACCGGATCTGCTCGAGGATGGCCTGACAGGCGCGGCTGAGGCCGATGGCGGGGAGGTCCTGCGGGGTGAGCCAGCGGTAGGTGTTGGCGGGGGTGGTGGGTGTGGGGGTTCGGCCCGCAGGGGCGGGGGCCGTGATTGGGGTCCGGTCGCCGCGAGGGGCGGCCGTCACGCGCGCGGGTCCGGCAGGGGCGGCGGGCGAGGCGGTGGCGCGGTAGATGTGGAACGTGATGCGGCGGTGGGTGAGCGTGCGGGTGACGGGGGGCAGGGGTGTGGGTTCCACTTCGCAGGCGATGGGGAGGCGGGCGAGGAGGCGGTCGCGGGCGGTGGCGTGGTCTTCTTTCCCGGCCAGGGGCTCGTTGGGGAGTTCCCAGAGGCCGGCCCAGAGTCCCCTGGGCGGGCGCTGGGTGAAGAGCAGCGATCCGCTGCATGTGACGGCGGCGACGACCATGTCGATTGCTTTGACGGCGGCGCGCCGGCGGGGCGGGGGGATGCGGTCGGTGAGGCCCTGCGCCCGGGCGCGGCAGAGGCTGCACAGGGGGCAGAGGAGGCACTGAGGGGCTGAGGGAGAGCAGATGGTGGCGCCGAGCTCCATGAGGGCCTGGTTGAAGTCGCCGCATCGCTCGCGGGGCAGGATCGACTCAGCGAGCTCCCAGAGTTGCGCCCGCGTGTTCGGGTCGGCGGTGTCCTTCTCGATGGCAAAAACGCGGCGAGGACGCGCGTCACGTTGCCGTCGAGGATGGGGGCGCGGCGGTCGTAGGCGACGGAGGCGATGGCGCCGGCGGTGTAGCGGCCGATGCCCGGGAGCGACATGAGGTCTTCGATCGAGTCGGGGACGCGGCCGGCGAAGCGGCCGGCGATCTGCTTTGCGGCTTCATGGAGGTTGCGGGCGCGGCTGTAGTAGCCCAGGCCGGACCAGAGGGCGAGCACGTCATCGCGCGGAGCGTCGGCGAGGGCCTGGACGGTAGGGAAGCGCTCGATGAATCGCTCGAAGTAGGGGATGACGGTGGCGACCTGGGTCTGCTGGAGCATGAACTCGGCCAGGAGCTGCGCGTAGGGGTCGTCGCGCCGGCGGCGCCAGGGCAGGTCTCGCTGGTGGCGGTCGTACCAGGTGAGGAGGTGACGGCGGAGGGTGGGAGAGATCGGAGATGTGAGATGTGAGATGTGAGATGTGGGAGAGGCGACGTGAGACGTGCGACGCGGGGCTTTCGACGTGCGAGGCGAGGGGCGAGAAGCGGAGTCTTCATTGGACTTACGAAACATTTCGCATCCGTGCTTCTGGCCGGTTGGGTCGTGCCGAAGGTCAACGACGAGCCGTGCCCGGTGGTGCCCGTCCCTCACAGCAGGGCGGCCGCTACGTGTTCACGGTCGTTGCGGGTGGCCGTGCACCGGCGAGACGCCGGTGCCACACCGGTCGTGACGCATCGGTGCCGCGCATCAGGCGCCGCCATTGCTGGACTGCCCGGTACGAGGCGGCAACTGGAGTGTGCCTGCTACTGCGCCGGGCACAGAGGCCCGGC
>CAZQEN010000300.1:0-6019 GCA_964591605.1 uncultured Planctomycetales bacterium | reverse complement strand
GCTACAGTCTGCACAGAGGCCCGGCGCTACAGTCTGCACAGAGGCCCGGCGCTACAGTCTGCACAGAGGCCCGGCGCTACGGTTTCCATCTGCACAAGGGCCCGGGGCTACGAGTTACCTCACGAGCAGGCACGCGTCGCCGATGCCGTCGCCGTCGCGGTCGCGCTGGTCGGGGTTGTAGACCTCGGGGCAGTTGTCGCACTCGTTGGGGACGCCGTCTTCGTCCTGATCGTTGCCTGCTTCACACTCGTCGGGCACGCAGTTGCGGTTGCAGTCGGCCGAGCCGGCCCAGGTGTTCGTGACGGTGTTCGACTTGTGGATCTGCTCGTCGGGTCCGAAGAAGGAGGCCTCGATGACGTCGGTGCCTTCCTGGCCGGTGCCGCTGTAGACCCAGACGGCCACGCCGAAATCGTCGCTGATCACGTCCTCGGTGAAGCCTTCGTTGGGCCCGGAGAGGACGCGGAAGGTGACCACGACGCCGACCATCGGGCCGCTGTTCAGGTCGAACGGATAGGCGAAGACGGAGTGGAAGCGACGGACGGGGGTGGTGTCCGACAACGGATAGAGGTCGATGAGGTACTGCGGGATCACGCCGAGCGGGCCGGGCGTGCGGGAGGCTGCGGGGCCTGGCGGTACCTGGGCGACCTCGCCGGGCGGCTCAAACGGATCACCCAGCTCGATGTCGCACATGTCGAGCCGGCCGTTGAAATTGCAGTCGAGCAGGCCCTCAGAGGCGGCGATCTGCTGATCGTCGGGCACCCCGTTGGCATCGCAATCGTTCGGCAGGTTCTGGGCCAACTGACATTCGTCGGGGATTCGGTTCTCATCGCAGTCGCGGCTGAGGCCTTCGATGATGTCGATGGCGTCTGGGATGCCGTCATGGTTGCAGTCGCCGCAGTCGGGAGTCTCCGGCACGTTGCAGCCGCACTGGCCGGGCACCTGCTTGTCCGGATCGTTGGGGCACAGGTCGTTGCAGTCGGCCGTTCCGTCTTCGTCGCGGTCGGTGTCGGGGATGCCGCAACCGCACTGGCCCTGTGACGCGGACTTGTGGGGATCGTCCGGGCAGGCGTCATTGCAGTCGGGTGTGCCGTCTTCATCGCTGTCGACATCGGGGACGCCGCAGCCGCACTGGCCGGGCGCCTGTTTGTCGGGATCGTCGGGGCAGCCGTCGAGGCAGTCGAGCGTCTCATCCTGGTCGCGGTCGGTGTCGGGTGTCCCGCAGCCGCACATGCCGGGCTCCGTCTTGCCGCGGTCATCCGGACAGCCATCGACGCAGTCGGGCGTCTCGTCCCCGTCACGGTCGGTGTCCGGTGCGCCGCAACCGCACGCGCCGGGATTCTGCTTGTCGGGATCCAGAGGGCAAAGGTCGCCGTCACAGTCGAGGGCATGATCGCCGTCTGCGTCGTCGATCACGCCGCATCCGCAGGCGCCGGGGGCGGTTTTGAGGGGGTCGGCCGGGCATCCGTCTTCGCAGTCCGGCGTGCCGTCCTCATCTGAATCGGTATCCGCAATGCCGCATCCGCACGCGCCCGGGGAGGACTTGAGGGGGTCGGACGGGCACTCATCGAGGCAATCGAGGGCGCCATCCTCGTCGGAGTCGGTGTCGGGGTGACCGCAACCGCAGATGCCGGGGGCGGTCTTGTCGGCGTCCTGAGGACAGCCGTCGTTGCAGTCGGGGACGCCGTCGCCGTCGGTATCGGTATCCGGGATGCCGCAGCCGCAGCGGCTGGGCGCCGTCTTGGCGGGATCATTGTCGCATGCGTCGGTGCAATCCGGCGAGCCGTCGCCGTCGGAGTCAGCGTCAGGTGTGCCGCAGCCGCAGGCGCCGGGCTGGGTCTTGGCGGGATCGCTCGCGCACGCATCCTTGCAGTCGGCCGTGCCGTCGCCGTCGGTGTCGGTATCAGCGATGCCACAGCCGCACTGGCCGGGCAGCGTCTTGTCAGGATCGGCGGGGCACTCATCGGCGATGTCGGGGATGATGTAGTTCTTCGTCTCGCCCCCCTGGAAATGGGTGCCGAGGATCAGATCGACGGAGGGGGTGGCGGGCCCACTGGTGTAGGTGCCCCGGATTTCGATGTTGGCGGCGAGGTCGGGGCCGATGGTGGGCATGGTGACGCCGGCGGGCACGTGCAGTTCGGTGCGGCGCACCTCGAACGGACCGATGAGGTAGCGGACGACGACATCGGCATCGATGGAACTCTCGCTGATGATCCGGATGGAAACGAGCGCGCCGAGTTCAGGAATCGGGGTGCCGGACGGGGGGTTGGCGTTGATGCCATCGTAGGCGGTGCCGTCGCCTTCGGGATTCAGGAAGTTGATACAGTTCGTGCCGCAGGCGAGCACGGCCAGCGCCAGGACGAAGAACAGCCTTCTCATGGCTCCCTCACCCCCCAATGGGCGTAAACCGTAAACTGGTTTCACGCATTTGGTTATATCAACTGGCGAGGTCAAAGGCAACACCGACTCTTCAGCTTTGGGGGGCCGGGAAACGCGTCGAATTGACCTCGTCGGGGGGTACGTCAGGTGTTGCTGTCAATCTGTCGATTTTTCGTCAGTTCGGGGTGCTTTATGAGACGCAAGGGGGTGGGGCGGAATGGGCGGGGAGCGTTTGTGGCGGGATTCTGGGGGCGGGAGCTCCGAGACCAGCAGGGCGCGGAGGAGTGAGAAGGCGAGAAAGTGAGAAGGTGAGAAAGTGAGAAGGTGAGAAAGTGAGAAGGTGAGAAAGTGAGAAAGTGAAAAGGCGAGAAGGCGAGAAGGCGAGAAAATGAGAAAGGGAGAAGGCGAGAGGGCGAGAGCGCGGGAACGTGAGAAATCGTGAGGGTGGCAGCGTCCGAGGGGATGAGTGCGCCGGTGAGGGTGGAGCCGGTGAGGGAATGAGCAAGGGGGAGAACACGTGGCGGCGTTTCTCATCGGGCGGTCCTGCTGGATAATGCGGGGGTCACCCGGGGGTGAGCGGCGGAGAGCCGACCTGGTGGTGAGAGACCTGAGTGTCCCGTAAACTGGAGTCCGCATGCGCGAGGTCAGCCTGTCGGTCTTCTTCCCCTGCTACAACGAAGAGGCGAACGTGGAACGGACGACGCGGGCGGCGCTCGACGCGTGCCGGGAGATCACGTCGGATTTTGAGATCATCATCGTGAATGATGGGAGCCGGGATCGCACGGGCGAGATTGCCGATCGGCTGGCGGAGGAGCATCCGGAGGTGCGGGTCGTTCACAACCGGCCGAACCGGGGATACGGCGGGGCGCTGCAGTCGGGCTTCCGGGCGGCCCGCAAGGATTGGATCTTCTACACGGACGGCGACGGGCAGTTTGATTTCAGGGAGATCCCGCAGCTCCTGGAACTGCTGGACCGGTTCGACATCGTCAGCGCGTACCGGCTGAGAAGGCAGGATTCGTGGATTCGGAAAGTGAACGCCTGGGGGTGGAAGATCGTCTGTAACCTTCTGCTGGGACTACGGCTTCGGGATGTGGACTGTGCGTTCAAGATCTATCCGAAGCGGTTCATCGATGAAGTGGAGCTTTGGTCGGAGGGAGCCCTGATTGACGCGGAGATGCTGGCCAAGGCGAGGCGGCGGGGCTACCGGATCGGTCAGGTGGGGGTCCATCACTATCCGCGGACGGCCGGGCAGCAGACGGGCGCCAATCTTCGGGTGGTGGTGCGGGCGTTCAGGGAATTGTTCAAGCTCCGCCGGCGCATCCTGGCGGAGGGGGCACCGGGGGAGTCGGGAACGGGACGCTGAAGACATCACCGGGTGCGGTGGTGCGAAACTCACAGGTTTGAAGCGGCGTCGGGACGTGAATGGCGTTGACGGGCGGGCGCCAGGGGGTATCATCGGAATTGCTCGTGGTCGAGCGGTGGATCGTGAGTCTTTCGATTCTTCCAAGGAGATCGTTATGAGGACGATGAGTGCATGGATGCTGGCCGCCGGGATGGCGGTACTACTTCTTTCAGGATGTGAGGACCAGAACAAGCAAGCAGCCGCGGTAGACACCGCCCCGCCGCAGGAACCGGCGCCGGCTCCGTACCCGGGTGATGCGGGGGCGACGCACGCGAGCGCGGCTCCGACGTACACGCAGACTCCGACGCCGACGTACACCCAGAGCGCGGTGATGGCGACGCCGCCCGAGCCGGCCTCTCCGCCGGAGCCGGTGGACACCGAGGTTCAGGCGGCGCCGCGGAACGATACGTCGCGCTCGACAGCGCGGCAGTCGCCCAAGGAGAGCTACGCCCGTCCGAGCAAGACCAGCACCCGCACGTACACGGTCAAGAAGGGTGATACGCTGCAGGAGATCTCCCAGAAGTTCTACGGGACGACGAAGAACTGGCGTCGGATTCACACCGCCAACCGGAAGGCGATCGGGCCGAATGCCGACAAGCTTAAAGTCGGCACCAAGCTGGTCATTCCCTGAGCGCCCTCCCGCAGGCGGCGGCCGGACTCACAGGATCGGGAAGTGACCCGTGGGGAGCGAGAAAACGACTACTTCTCGCGGGTTTCCCAGAGAAGATCGACGAGCAGGGGCTTGCGCGAACGGCGGTTCGCGCCAGCCCCTTTCTGCTGCGCGGCAGGCGATGAAAGAGACGGCGGCGAGTCGGGCGGGTGAAGGGGCAGCGGGGGCGGCCGGCCCGGCCTCGCCCCTGGAGAAGCCGGTGCAGTTTCTGCGGGGGGTGGGGCCGTACCGCGCGCAGCAGCTCGCCGAACTGGGGATCGCCACGGTGGGCGATCTGCTGATGTACTTCCCGTTCCGGCACGAAGAGCAGGGCCGGCCGCAGACGATCGACTCGCTCGTGCTCGATGCGCCCGCGACGGTGGTCGGCATGGTGGAGAACGTGCGGAGCCGCGGCGGATACGGGCAGGACGCGCTGCACGTGAAGATCGCCGACGGCACGGGGCAGATGCATCTGACGTTTTTCAACGCGTCGTATCTGCGTGAGCGGCTGGAGCGCGGGCAGGTGCTGCGGGCCTACGGGAAGGTGGGCGAGTACAACGGCTACGCGCAGATGGTTAACCCGAAGCTGGAGTTCCTGAGCGCCGATGACGACCCGGCGAAGTGGGATTACTCGAAGTGCACGCCCATCTACCGGGGGACGGGCGATCTCGCGTCGCATCACATCGCGCGCATGATGGAGTCGGCGCTGAGGGAGGGGCTGCCGGCGATTCAGGAGACGCTGACGGGCACGCTGCGGGAAAGCCGGGGGCTGATGCCGCTGCGCGAGGCGGTGCTGCGGATGCATCAGCCGACCTCCGCGGAGGAGCGGGCCCGGGCTCGGCGGCGGCTGGCGTATGAAGAGCTGTTTCTGATGCAGACGGCGATCACGCTGCAGCGGCGGTTCACGGCCACGCGGGTGCGGGCGCCGCGGCTGGCGAACTCGGCGGAGATCGATCAGCGGATCCGGCGGCGGTTTCCGTTTCCGCTGACGGCGGCGCAGAATCGCGTGGTGGCGGAGATCGCGCGCGATTTGGCGAGCGACCGGCCGATGACGCGGCTCCTGCAGGGGGACGTGGGCAGCGGCAAGACGGTGGTGGCGCTGTACGCGGCGCTGGTGACGGTGGCGAACCGGCATCAGTGCGCGATTCTCGCGCCGACGGAGGTGCTGGCGGCGCAGCATTTCGCGGGAATTGAGAAGTACCTGGCGGGCAGCCGCGTGAACCGCTGTCTGCTGACGGGCAGGACGACGGCGTCGCAGCGGGCCGGGCTGCTGCGGGCGATTGCGGCCGGGAAGATGGACCTGATCGTCGGCACGCAGGCGCTGCTCGAGCAGAAGGTGCGGTTCGGGAACCTGGGGCTGGTGATCGTCGACGAGCAGCACAAGTTCGGGGTGGCGCAGCGGGCGGTGCTGCGCGGGAGGGAATTGCGGATTGCGGATTGCGGATTGCGGAATGACGAGCGGAGGGCGGGTTCTGATTCAGCGCGGCAGCATGCAAGTCGGCAATCGGCAATCGGAAATCGACAATCGACAACCAATCCGCAATCCGCAATTCGCAATCCGCAATCGGCCACATCGACGCTCAGCACGCCGC
>CAZQEN010000299.1:0-9870 GCA_964591605.1 uncultured Planctomycetales bacterium | reverse complement strand
CGCGGCTCTTCTTGGCCCGGCCCCAGCGGACCTTGTCGCGGGCCTCCTCCATGTCGGCCATCTCGACGTAGTCTTTGTTGGCCAGCGTCGCGAGCAGCGCGGCCTCGTTGATGATCGCCGCCAGGTCGGCCCCGCTGAACATCGGCGTGCCGCGGGCCAGGCGGTGCAGATCGACATCGGGCCCGAGCTTGATCTTCTTGGCGTGGACCCGGAGGATCTCGAGCCGCCCCTTCACGTCGGGCAACGGCACGTAGACCTGGCGGTCGAATCGCCCCGGCCGCACCAGCGCCGGGTCGAGCACGTCGGCGCGGTTCGTCGAGGCGATGACGATCACCTGGTCGGAGGTATCGAAGCCGTCCATCTCCACCAGAATGGCATTCAGCGTCTGCTCGCGCTCGTCATGGCCGCCGCTGCTGATGCCGGCGCCGCGGCGCCGCCCCACCGCGTCGATCTCATCGAGGAAAATGATGCACGGGGCGTTTTCCTTGGCCTGGCGGAAGAGGTCGCGCACGCGCGAGGCCCCGACGCCGACGAACATCTCGACGAAGTCGCTGCCCGAGATCGAGAAGAACGGGACATCCGCCTCGCCGGCGATGGCCTTGGCCAGCAGCGTCTTGCCGCAGCCCGGCTCGCCGACCAGCAGCACGCCGCGCGGAATCCGCCCGCCCAGTCTCTGGAAGCGTTTGGGATTCTTGAGGAACTCGACGATTTCGAGCACCTCGTCCTTCGCCTCATCGATGCCGGCCACGTCGGCGAACGTGATGTTGGTGTGTTCCTTGGTGGTCACGCGGTGGCGCGATCGGCCGAAGCTGCCGAGCATGCCGCCCGGCCCGCCGCCCACGCCGCGGAGCTGGCGGAACAGGAAGAACCACGCCAGACCGAAGATGAAGATCCACGGGATGATCGACCAGAGGATCGGCCAGAGCTGGCCGGTGTTCGGATCGAACTTGACGGTGGCATCCGGGCAGTACTCGCGCAGCTCATCCACGAGCTTGCTCAGGTCGATCTTGCCCGGCAGCAGGTTCACGCGGAACGGCTTGTCGCGCGGGTCCTTGAGCTCGCCGAGGATCGCATCCTCCTGAATCGAGACCTTGGCCACATTCCCGTTGCGGACGTGCTGTCGGAAGGTGTCGTACGAGAGCTCAGTCCGATTGGCCATGTTCGACATGACCATCATGACGAGCATCAGCGAGAAGAGGATAAAGACCACCCAGGCCAGCACACCCCTGGACATCCGCATGGGCGGACCCGGGGGGCGATTGGGGGTCGGGCGGTCGTCGCGATCATGCATATCTGACATTCCGATTCCCTCGCCAGGCAGGCAACCGGCGGTCTGGGCCGATCTCAACCCGGGGTGCCCGGCGCTGCAGGAAGCCTCCCACCCTCTCGAACCCCGCTCGACAGCGTCCGGAAATCGATGCGACGAAACGGTTTATGCACCGGACCTGCCTTCGATCATAGGCGCCCTACCACGGCGTTTCCATGGTCTCGACGACGCGGCGGGCAATCTTGTTCACCGCCTCGTCGCGGGCGTGAAAGACGGTTTCGCCGACCGGCCGCACATATTCGACGGTCGTCACGAATCGCGGCTGGTCGGCCAGGAGCTTCCCGGTCCGCATGTCCTGCCAGCGGAAGCGGATAACGAGCGTGGCGGCGGTCTCACGAGGGAGATTCGTGACGAAATCCCGTCCCAGGGTCCCTTCCCGCCACTCCAACACTTCCCCTGACAATACCGTATCGGCCTTTTCTTTGGGAGCGTTCCGATAGGGGGTGCTGCGGTCGATCTGCTTACGAAGCGCCTCAGTCAACTGGAATTCGATCCCCCGCCGGAACTCCTTGGACTGGAACATCTCGACATAAACGGTCTTGACGTTCTCCCGATAAAGTCCTGACGAAGAATAGCCACAACCCGACCCAAGGGCCAGCGTGACCAGAAACAGCCCACCCTTCAGCAACCATTGCCAATTGCCAATTGCCGATTGCCGATTGGAGAATCGTTCGGGGGAGCCTTCCATCGGCAATTGGCAATCGCCAATGAGCAATCCTTTCGTTCTGATCATCCTCCTCCCTCCTGTACGTCGGAGCCGGCGGCTGGGGGTGCCGGTTCCGCGGGCTCGCTCAGGGCGGCCAATCTTCCCTTGGCCTCCTCGGCGGCAGCCGTTCCCGGCCATCGGTCGATCGTCTGGCGATAGTAGAATCGCGCCGCCCTGGGCTGCCGGTACTTCTCGTAATGCCGGCCGATTTCGAAGGTCTTGTCCGCCCGGGCGGCCGCGATCTGATCCAGCAGCGTCGGAATGTTCCGCTCGCGGCCGACCTGCGGATACTGCTGCATGAACTGGGTGAACCGCTCCTGGGCCTCGACCAGGCCGGCGTCGTCGAAGTGAACGCCGGGGAACGTCGCCAGGGCCGCCTCGCCGCTGCGGATCAGCGCATAAGCGTGATACCGGCTGCGCGGATGCTCGCTGGCGAAGGTGGCGTATTCCTCCTGGGCCTCGGCGAAGTCGCCTCGCGAATAGAAGTAATTGGCCTTGGCGAGCTGTGCGTACTCGGCGAGCGGCGTGTCGGCGTAGTTCGCCACAAGATCATCCATGATTTTCACGCCCGCTTCGCGATCCTTGACCTTGAACAGGCCGAAGAAGGCCCGCCGTTTCTTGCCGGCCAGATACTGCTCGGCCAGGCGGAACTCGGCGGACAATGCCCGCTCCGCGTATTCGGAGCCGGGATAGTCATTGAGCAGCTTCTGGAAATTGTCGTGCGCGGCCCGGTATTCGCCGATTTCCAGTTCGCAGGTGGCCTGCAGGTGGAGCGCTTCGGGATAACGCGGCGCTCCGGTGCCATACTGTTTGATCCAGGCCTTGACCAGCTTGAGCGCCTCTTTGTAGTCCATCCGGGCGACATGCTGGCGCACGATGTCGAGATCGCCATCTTCGGTGCCCGGCTCGGGGCTGGCGAGTTCCTTCCACCTATCGGTGGTCGGGTCATAGATCAGCTTCGAGGCGCGGGGGGACGGGGAATCGGGCCACACGGGTTGTGTGGTCGCCTGCCCGGACACGCCGATTGGGAAGCTCAGGCAGATCAGCAGGCCGGCGACGTGCACCTCACCCGGCCGCCGGCTGCGGGACGCGCCGACCTTTCGCCCTTCTGGCCGGCCTACGACATCCGGAAGTGTGCTCATGAATCCACTCGCAGCGCCATAACCAAACTTCCCCTGCGGCGGAGCGGATTATATGACCCACCCCACAGACCCCGCAACGAGGCGTGAGCGGCAAGAGCGGACCACGCCGTTGCTTACATCATTCACGCCGAACCGGCACGAGGAAGGACACCCGTCCGGCGGCGTCCGGGCACCCGGCGACCGGGACGAGCGCCTCTCGTGGGCGCGAGTCAGAAAGGCCGCCATGATGGCTTGCCGACGGACGGGCGTCCTGTCAGCAGGAATCTGCTCATCCTTCAGGCGGTTTTGTCGGGTCGGCTGTGACCGCGGGGGGCAGCCTTCCGGCGCCTGCAGCCGCCTGCCTCGGGGATGCCGATGGTCAACCGTGGCCTCCCGTCTGAGCCAGATGAGTGTTCACAGGCAGAACCATGGCAGAGCAGTGACCTGCCTGCTCAGAGCCAGCGGCTCCGTACAACGGCAGACGAGATAGCCGTGCGGGGCTTGCCGGGAGTGCTCGCTGAGGAAGGTCACCAGATGCCGCGCGTCCCTGAGGCTCGGGTGCTCGGTCCACTTGACTTCGATCGGCGTGAGGCGGCCGCCGCGGGCGATGATGAAGTCCACCTCGGCGCCAGCCTTCGTCCGCAGGTAATTCAGCCCGCCCCCGCCCAGGTACTGCAGCCGCTTCCAGAGCTCGATGCCCACCCATTGCCCGAAGAGCGGGCCGGGATTGGCCCGCACCGCGGAGGCCGTCAGCGACAGTTCCGCCGCGGCGTTGCGAACACCGAGATCAAAGAAGAAGAACCGTTCGGTTGAGAGCAGGTTCTTGCGCGGGCTGCCGGTGAACGCAGTCACCCGGAAACCCATGAACATGTCCTCCAGCAACTGATAGTGGGACTTGACAGTAGGCAGGCTGACGCCGGCCTCGCGGGAAATGGCGGCGTAGTTGATCAGTTGACCGGCCTGGGCGGCGGCCAGTTGCAGAAACCGGGCAAACGCAGGCCAGTCTTTCACGAGTGCTTCGCGTCTTAACTCCTCTTCGAGGTAAATGAGCGAATACGCCCTCAGCAGCTCGGCCCGCTGAGCGCGGGCCGCCGTCGCCACCCCCGGCAACTCGCCGAACGTCAACCGCTCGACCAGGTCTGCGGCCGGAAACCAGGGCTCGCCGATTTTCCCGCGCGGAGGGGCCGGAAGCGGCGAAGGCGTCTCTGGCCTCGGCACAGGCGACTCACGGGCGGGTCGTTCTAGAAGCATGAGCGGGTACAGCCGGTGCAGGAGGCTCCGGCCGGGGAGCAGGTTGGCTCCCGTTACGCGCAGCTTCCGGGCGGAACTGCCGCACAGGACGAACCGCCAGCGTCGTTTGTCCGAATCGTAGAGCTGCTGCACGGCATCGAAGATCGCCGGGACGTTCTGTGCTTCGTCGACCACGACGGTCGGCCGCGACCGCGACCGGGGCAGGGCCCGACACCGCTGGACCAGCCGATCCGGATCACGCAGGTACTCCGCCCGCTCGGCGGGCCGTGAGAAGTCCAGCCAGATCAACGCGTCGGGCAGGAGCCTGCGCAGCAGCGTCGACTTGCCGGTCTGGCGCGCGCCGAAGACGATGTGCACGTACGGCGAGGCCAGCTTCCTTTTCCACAGCGGTTCCACCCAACGACCAAACATAATCTGCACTTTATAATAGTCCGGCTAATCTAAAGTCAACTTTACGATTGGTCGGGTGCCTGAATGCCACGGTCTGACGGGTCATGGGAGCAGGAGTGCGGCGGGGGCGCGGGGGCGGCGCGCCGCCAGGGCGGGCGGCGAGGCCATGCTTTGAGTCCGCTGACCAGCCCGTTCTCCCTGTGCGCCGGCCGCAAGACGGGATGCTCTACAAGCACAGGAGATCTGTCGCCGCAGCGGCAAACCGTGTTGCAGGCATGCTCACCCTTCGGGGGCGGGCTGCAGCTCGTCGTAGGCGTGCAGCTTCTGGATGGATCCGTCGAGCTTGTGCACGATGATCTCGTTGCCGCCGACGCGCAGCGCCAGCTTGCGTGCGGCGGCGATCGCGAGCTCCTGGAGCTCGTGGTGGCTGTCGGGCAGGTCCTCCCCCTCGAGCGTGACTTCCCAGCCAAGGGCCCCGCCGCGTGCCGGCTCGACGTGGCAGATCTTGCGAATCTTGGTCATGACGACGACCTCCTTTCGCACCGCTCCCCCAGATGCGATCATATCGGTTTGGCGAGCGTCATTCATGCCGGATACTGCCCACTTTCCAGACCGGCTCATCCAGTCCGCAATCCGGACGCCTCACAACAGCCGCCGCCCTTGAAACTTCCGGCCGGAGCGATATGATCTGTCAGCGTTTGTGAAATTCGTAACGAACTGGGCCGGCAGAGACGAATTCCCCCTGACCCGCCTGGCGAGGATGAGCCCTTGGCCACAATCCCCCAGCCGCGAGCGCTGGTACGTGAAGATTCCATCGAACCGCACGGCGGCGGCGACCGCTGGACGTTGAACTTCGGGCCGCAGCACCCGGCCACGCACACCACGCTGCGCCTGATCCTCGAACTGGACGGCGAAACGGTGGTCGCCTGCACGCCGCACATCGGCTACCTGCACAGCGGCTTTGAGAAGCTCGGCGAGCACCTGGATTACAACCAGTACATCACCGTCTGCGAACGGATGAACTACGTCAGCCCGATGGCCAACACGATCTGCTGGCACCACGCGGCCGAGCTGTTGTTCGGCATCGAGCTGACGCCTCGCTGCAAGGCGATCCGCACGATCTGCGCGGAGCTGGCCCGGATTCAGGACCATCTGCTGGCGGTCGGGGCGGCGGCGCTGGATCTGGGGGCGATGACGGCGTTTTTGTACGGGTTCAACGAGCGCGAGGTGATCTACGACCTGCTCGAGGAGATCTCGGGCTCGCGCTTTCACAACAGCTACACGCGCCTGGGCGGGCTGTTTCACGACATTCCGCCGGCCTGGCCGGGGCACGTGAAGGATTTCATCACCGGTAAGCTGCCCGGGGCGCTGGAAGACGTGGAAGCGCTGCTGAATCGCAACCGCATCTTCATCGAGCGGACCAAGGGCATCGGCTATCTGAGCGCTCAGGACGCGATCGCCTGGAGCTGGACGGGCCCGCTGGCCAGAGCCAGCGGCGTGCGGCGCGATCTGCGCAAGGACGAGCCGTACCTGTGCTATGCGGACAACTGGGACGGCGGGGGCTCATCCGGCGTGGACTTCAAGGTGCCCGTCTCATACGGTGGCGACGTGCTTGCCCGGTATCAGGTGCGGCTCGAGGAAATGCGCCAGGCGGCGCACATTATCGGGCAGATTGTGGACAACATCCCGGCCGGCCCGGTGGATGTGCTGCCCGGGGGCAAGGTGTCGCTGCCTGACAAGAAGGAAGTGTTCTTCAGCATCGAAGGATTGATTCACCACTTTGAGCTGGTGATGACCAACCGTGGGTGGGAGCCGCCGATCGGCGAAGTCTACGGCGCGAATGAGACCGCCAACGGCGAGCTCGGCTATTACATCGTCAGCGACGGCGATCGGTTCCCCTACCGGGCGCGGACGCGCCCGCCCAGCTTCATCAACTACCAGTGTTTCGAGAAGCTGGTGGTCGGTCACCAGATCAGCGACGTGGTCGCGATCCTGGGGAGCCTGAATATCATCGCGGCGGAGTTGGATCGTTAAAAAAGTTTCAAGTCTCGAGTTTCGAGTCAAGCCTCGAAACCTGAAACTCGAAACTCGAAACTAGAGACTGCTCATGGCCTGGAAAACGCTGGATCGCATCAAGCCTGCACCGGACGACTCCGACGTGCCTCTGCTCGACGAGGCGACGAAGGAGAAGATCCGGGCGTTTTTCCCGCGCTATCCGACGAAGCTGGCGGCGCTGCTGCCGGCGCTGCACATCGTGCAGGACCGCTACGGCTACATCAGCAACCGGGCGGCGCGCGACGTGGCCGCGTTGCTGGAGGTCCCGCCGGCCCAGGTGCTCAGCACACTGACGTTCTACACGCACTACTGGCGGCACCGGAAGGGCCGGAAGGTCATCATGCTGTGCCGGAGCCTGTCGTGCGAGCTCATGGGTTCGCGCGAGGTGGCGGCGGCGATCAAGGAGCAGCTCCGCATCGAGGAGCACGGAACAACCGAGGACGGCGCGTACAGCTTCGTCACCGAAGAATGCCTGGGGGCTTGCGAGTTCGCGCCGTGCATGCTGGTCAATGAGAAACTGCACAAGTGCGTGCAGCCGGATCAGGTTTCGGTCATTCTGAGCGATCCGGCGAATGCGGATCACGGCCTGCCGCGGAGCGATCTGTATGACGCGCCGAAAGACGAGGTGACGACGGCTCCCGGCGCCGCAGCGAGTGGAACAAGTGCCGCAGCGAGTGTGGAGGAAGACGACGTCATCGGCACGACGTCGGACGTGGAGGAGATGAGGGAAAGCTGAGGGCATTGCCGATTGTCGATTTCCGATTGCCGATTGAAAGATGAAACCGGGGGGTTTTCAATCTGAAATCGCAATTGGAGGTCCGCAATCAGCAATCGCAATGACGAACACACGTAGTGTGGGCTCAGCCCACCTTGGGTCAACCCGGCAGTGAGTGGTGGGCAGAGCCCACCCTACAGATGGCGAAGTTCGAACCAGTCTTGCTCGGAAACGTCGGCGTCCCCGGCTCACAGACCCTGAAGGTCTACGAGTCGCGCGGGGGATATGCCGCTGCGCGCAAGGCGCTGACGTCGATGAGCCCCGAGCAGGTGACGGAGGAGGTCAAGAAGTCGAACGTGCGCGGGCGCGGCGGGGCGGGGTTCCCGGCCGGCGTGAAGTGGACGTTCCTGCCCAAGGACCGGCAAATCACGTATCTGTGCGTGAACTTCGACGAGTCGGAGCCGGGCACGTTCAACAACCGCTACCTGGTCGAGAACGACCCGCACATGCTGCTGGAGGGCATCCTCATCGCCGGTTACGCGACGCGGGCGACGACGGCCTATATCTATATCCGGGTCGAGTTCCATGAGTGCTTCCACATTCTGCAGAAGGCGCTGGATGAGGCGTACGCGGCTGGCATCTTCGGGAAAAACATCTTCGGAACGGACTATTCGCTCGACTGCTATGTCCATCGCGGCGCGGGGGCGTACGTGTGCGGCGAAGAGACCGGCCTGATCGAGTCGCTCGAGGGCAAGCGCGGCTGGCCGCGGATCAAGCCGCCGTTCCCGGCGATCGAGGGGGCCTTCCGCAAGCCGACGGTGGTGAACAACGTCGAAACGCTCGCGTGCCTGCCGCACATCCTCGCGCGGGGGGCCGACTGGTTCCTTTCGATCGGCACGCCGGGCAGCGCGGGGTCGAAGCTGTACACGATTTCCGGCCCGGTGAATCGCCCCGGCACGTACGAGGCGCCGCTCGGGCTCACCGTGCGCGAGCTGATCTTCGGCGACGACTTCGCCCGGGGCATGCGCGGGGGCAAGAAAGTCAAGGGCGTGATTCCCGGCGGGCTGTCGATGGGCATCCTGACGGCCGACGAGCTTGACTGCAAACTCGACTTCGACGACGTGAAGAAGTACGGCCTGCTCGGCCTGGGCACGGCCGGGGCGATCGTCATCAACGAGGACACCGACATCCGGCAGGTGCTGCTCAATGTCGCCCGGTTCTACGCCGTCGAATCGTGCGGTCAGTGCACGCAATGCCGCGAGGGCACCGGCTGGATGTACAAAACTGCCGCTCGGATCGCCGAGGGCGCCGGACGGGTGCAGGATCTCGACCTGCTCGTTGAACTGACGGCCAACATGGGCATGATCCCCGGCATGAGCATCTGCGGCCTGCCTGACGGCGCGGTGTACCCGATCCGCACCATCGTGCAGAAATACCGGAAAGAGTTCGAGGAGCACATTGCGAGCCAGGAGCCGGGCTTTGCGGAAGAGTACATCCGGCGGCTCAACCCGTCGGCGTATCCGCTGCCGGTGGCGGGCGTGTATGCGGGAATCGCGAAGACAGCGTCGGAGCTGGTTGGAAGTGAGACGTGAGAAGTGAGACGTGAGAAGTGAGAAGTCTGGCGTGAGTTTCAACGTCTCACGTCTAACGTCTAACGTCTCACATTCGTGCCCTATGCCCAAGATCATCATCGATGGCCGCGAGATCGAATGCCGGGACAGGATCCCGGTGCTGCAGGCTGCGCTGGAGGCGGGCATTGAGGTGCCGCACTACTGCTACCATCCAGGCCTGAC
This sequence comes from uncultured Planctomycetales bacterium, assembly GCA_964591605.1. Lineage (GTDB taxonomy): Bacteria > Planctomycetota > Phycisphaerae > UBA1845 > PWPN01 > CAYLLT01. The sequence goes on along the minus strand of CAZQEN010000299.1, from coordinate 512 downwards.
AGTGGTGGCCTCGTGCCGGTTGTGCCTGATGGAAATGAAGATGCCGCACCCGCAGACCAAAGAGATGACCTGGGCCCCGCGGCTGTTCCCGAGCTGCCAGACGCCGGTCCGCGAGGGGATGGAGGTGCGGTTCGCTTCCGAGGCGGTCAAGAGCAACCAGCAGCACGTGATGGAGTATTACCTGCTCAATCACCCGCTCGATTGCCCGGTGTGCGACCAGGCGGGCGAGTGCTGGCTGCAGGACTACAGTTTCCGCTTCGGATATGCGACGTCGCGGGCGGTGGACCCGAAGATCAAGAACCCCAAGAAGGACGTAGGGCCCAGGACGCTGCTCTATCAGGACCGCTGCGTGATGTGCTCGCGCTGCGTGCGGTTCACGAGCGAGGTGTCCGGCACGGGCGAGCTCAACATCATCAACCGCGGCAACCGCTGCGAGATCGACGCGTTCCCGGGCATCCCGCTCGACAACAAGCTGCAGGGCAACGTCGTGGACATCTGCCCGGTGGGCGCCC
>CAZQEN010000298.1:0-9894 GCA_964591605.1 uncultured Planctomycetales bacterium | reverse complement strand
CTTGTATCTGACGGCGAAGTCCTCGATGTCCTCCTCGCTGCGGACAAAGAAAAGATCATCGACGATGTTGACCGCCTCGATGGTCGGGAAGCACGCCCGGGCCTTCTCGATCTCGGCGATGACGTTGTCGTTCGAGCGCTTGCGCACCCACGAGCCCTTGCCCTTGTACACCTTGAGCAGGGCGGCATTGTTGCAGAACGTGCACGGATACGGGCAGCCGCGCGTCGTCTCGACGCGCAGGCGGTGCAGCGTGCCGCGCAGGTTCTCCGGCCGGGCCGGTACGAGCTCGCCCTTCTCGATCACCCAGTGCGTGTGCAGTTCGTAGTCGGGAAATGGATAATCGTCGAGGTCCTCTTCGAGGGGCATGACCGGGTTGCGGAAGGTGCGCTCGTTGCCGAACGGCCCGCCCGCGCGGAACCCGATGCTGCCCAGCGATTTCGGGTCCTTGCCCGCTTCGAGTGTCTCGACAAGCTGAAGCAGCGGCTCCTCTCCCTCGCCGACGCAGATCATGTCGGCCACTTCGAGTGATTCGTCCGGAGCCACGGTGGGATGCGTGCCGCCCCAGATGACCGGTGCCTGGACGCCGGCCCGGCGGAGCGACTCGGTGAGCACGCTCGCCCGGTGGAACGTATTGGTCATGAGGCTCATGCCGATCAGGTCGGCCCCGCGGCACATTTCGATGAACGCCTCCATGGCCGCGGGCGAAAAATCGGCTTCCGCCGTGTCGCGTTTCGAGCACATGAACAGGCACTCAACGTCGTGGCCGGCCGCCTTGATGTAGGAGGAGACAAACCGCATGCCCAGCGCGATCGGGTGGGTGTACGTGGACACCAGTGCGACCTTCATGCTTCGTCTCCTGATGCGCCCGAAGCGATGCGGCTTTGCGAAGGATCGCCGGCTCCGGGCAGATTCCGATGGCTCAGGTCAGAACAGAAGCGTAAACTGGCAGCGGGTGACGGCGCCGCTCCCACGGTCAGTGGGAGCCTATTCTACAAGAACACGATCGGGCGATGCAACCGCCCGAAACACAGATGCGGAGAATCACGTTTTCAGTGAAATAGAACTCTGCCGCAGCCGGTCGGCCATCCATGCGGCGTGGGGGGCCGCGCGGCTGAAAGCGGCGTCCACCGCCCGGCCGGCCAGGGCGGCCGCCAGCGCCGTGCTCCGCCGACAGCGCGGCACATGGACCACGCGCGGGTCCTGGCACACATGCTGCGTGTGCACGATAATCCGCAGCTCGTCGCGTCCTCTGTGAGCCTCGAACGTATTCCCATCGCCGCGCAGGGTGAGCCCGACGAGACCCTCGCCGGCCGCAGACACGACCGACACCTTCACCGGCCGACCACCGGCGCTCCACTCGAAACACGCCATCGGCTGCCCGGGCCCAGCCCGCTCACTCCGCACTTCGCATCGCGCCTTCTGCACTTCCCATCCGAGCTGCCCGCCCAGAAACGCGATCAGCCAGACCGCCGCGTCCAACCCTTCCGCCGCCGGCTCGCCGACCTCCACCCGCACGGCTTCCACCCGCTGCAGCGGCTCCGCGCCGCATTCATCGAACATGCCCGCCACCAGGTCCCGCCAGCGATGGATGCGGTACCAGCCCAGGTCGCGTACGGATGCGAAATCCAGAGAAGTCAGCCGCCTCACGCCCTCCAGGCCGGCATCCATGATGAAACGGCGGGATGACTTGGCCAGCGAGCCCATCAGTTCCCCGCATCCCTGCGGATCGAGCGCCCACCAGGTCATCACCGGCACGTCCGACTCCAGCAGGGGCAGCATCGTGCGATGCAGATCTGCGGACCGCGCCCGGTTTGCCCGAAGGACGATCTGCTCCGAGCAGACCTGCGGCCGGCCCGGCTGTGGAATGTGGCAGAGCGCGGAAACCGACGCGTGGACACTCTCGGGGCCCGGCCCGGCCGGCTGCGTCAGGAGCAGGGCCACCGTCCGCGTCGGGTACATCGGCGAGAGCTCGCCGAGCACGTCGAGCAACTCACCCCATCGCTCGGCCGCGCCCACGACGATCAGATTCGCCACACAGACGCGGCTCGCCGCCGGCTGGTCCGCCTCCCCGCTCGCCGCTGCGCCGGCCTGCCTCCACATCTCCGCCAGCGCGCGCTCGATCTGGGCCGGGTCGGTCAGTAGCGTACCCTCCGGAGACAGAATGTCAGTCGATTCGCCCATCCGCGGTCTCACCCGCCTCGCGTACACTCCCGGCACGGATCACAAACGTCACATCGGCCCCATGCGGCCGGTCCGGAGGCTCCTGCCTTCCCTCACAGGCCACGGGGACGGGCTTCGAGCGATCCGCACGTGCGCTTCTGGTTCTCACAGCCTCCGCCAGCCTGTGCCCGTTCCCTCGAACAACCGATCCGCCTCCGCCGGCCCCCACGTGCCCGCCTCGTAATTGGGGAACGCCGGCGGCGGCGTGCCCTGCCACTCCCGCAGCAGCGGATCGATCAGCCGCCACGAATACTCCACCTCGTCGCTGCGGATGAACAGCGTCGAGTCGCCCAGCATGGCGTCGAGCAGCAGCCGCTCATAGGCCTCGGGCGTCTCGCCCCCGAAGCTGCTGCCGTAGCGGAAATCCATCTTCACCTGCCCGAGCCGCATGCGCATGCCGGGCACCTTCGCGTCGAACGACAGCGAGATGCCTTCGTCGGGTTGAACGCGGAGCACGAGCATGTTCGGCTCGTCGGGCACCTGCTCGGCATCCTTGAACAGGGCCATCGGGGGCGAGCGGAACTGAATCGCGATCTCGGTGAGCCGCTTGGGCAGCCGCTTACCGTGCCGCAGATAGAACGGCACGCCCGACCATCGCCAGGTGTCGATGAAGAGCCGCAGGGCCACAAACGTCTCGGTCTTCGAGTCCGCCGCGACGCCCTCCTCCTGTCGATAGCCCTTCATCGTGTTTCCGGCGAACGAGCCGGGCCCATACTGCCCGCGCACGCAGCACGAATCAAAAGTCGACACGTCCGGCCCCGCTGATTTCGACTTTCGACTTTCGACTTTCGACTTTTCCGCGACCAGCGGCCGGATCGCCCGCAGCACCTTCACCTTCTCGTCGCGGATCGAGCGGGCATCCATCGCGGCGGGCGGCTCCATTGCCACCAGAGAGAGGAGCTGCATCATGTGGTTCTGCACCATGTCGCGCACCGCGCCGGCCGTGTCGTAATACTGCCCCCGCCGGCCTTCCATTCCGACGCGCTCGGCCACCGTGATCTGCACGTGATCGACGTAGCGGCGGTTCCACAGGGGCTCGAAGATGGCGTTGGCAAAGCGCAGGGTCAGGATGTTCTGCACCGTCTCCTTGCCCAGGTAATGATCGATGCGCAGGATCTGCGATTCGTCGAACGCCGCGTGCAGCCGCGCATTGAGAGCGAGGGCGGTCTCCAGATCGTGCCCGAACGGCTTCTCCACGACGATCCGCGCGGTCTGCCGGTCGCCCGGAGACGCCGCCAGCCCCGCGGAACTCAGATGTTCGGCGATCGGTGCGAAGAACTCCGGAGCGGTCGCAAGGTAATAGAGGCGATTACCCCCGAAATGCCGCTGCCGGTCGAGTTCCTCCAGACGCCTGCTCAGCGCGGGATACTGGGCCGCCTCGTCAAACCGCAGCGACTGGTAGAAAACCCCGCGGGCAAAATCGGCCCACACCTCCGGCACGACCGGCTTGTGCCGCGAATGCTCCTTGACCTCCTCCAGCAGATCGTTGCGGAACTGCTCGTCGCTGAATTCCCGCCGCGCGACGCCCAGCACGGTGAATCCGGCGGGCAGAAAACCCTCGCGGGCCAGGTTGTAGAGCGCGGGAATGAGCTTGCGCCTGGTCAGATCGCCCGTCGCCCCGAACAGCACGACGCAGCACGGCCGGGGCATCATCGAGGGCGGCATATCCCGGCGCAGCGGGTTGTCGAGGGATTTCTGCTGTGTCTCAGCCAAACGGAAGCCCTCCACACGTGCCGATCGCCCGAGCCAGTCGGTGGAGCCCCACGTTACGCACGGAGTCCCGCGCGGGCAAGCAGGTTCGGCTCAGGCCGCAGCGCAGGCCATCCCCCGCGCCGAGGGGTGCTCGGCCCCCTACTTGATCAGAATCCTCAGCGAAATGAGCAGAAGGGCCGCGCCGAAGACCTTCTCCATCACTTTGGTCGGTATGCTGTTGGCCAGCTCCGCCCCCAGCAACCCGCCGAAGAAGAAGCCGGCGCACATGAGGGCGGCCACCTTGATGTCGGCGTTGCCGTTCCGGTAATACGTCCACGCGGCCAGCAGCCCGATCGGCGGCACCATCATCGCCAGCGTCGTCCCCTGGGCCATGTGCTGGCTCATCTTGAACAGGAAGACCAGCGCCGGAATCACCAGGACCCCCCCGCCCAGGCCCACCAGCCCGCTGAACACGCCCGCCGCCAGACCCAGGACGATGTACGCCAGCCACACCATGCCGCACCTCACAAGTGAGACGTGAGACGTTCGACGTGAGACGTTATGGGATCACGTTGCCCTGTCACATCTCAGATCTCACATCTCACGTCTCACGTTTTTACCGGATTTCCCTTGACCACCATGCATCGACGGGCTATGTATATGGGTAGAAGGTCTAGGCATGAGGAGAACCGCATGGATTCCCGGTTGCTCTGGGGGATGCTGGACATGTTGATCCTCGACGTTGTCTCCCGGGGGCCGACGTACGGGTATCAGATAGCGCAGACCGTGCTGGCCCAGTCGAGGGGCTATTTCGACCTCAAGGAGGGCAGCCTGTACCCGGCCCTGCACCGCATGGAGCGGGCGAAACTGCTGAGCTCGTACTGGGTCGACACCGACGAAGGCCGCCGGCGCAAGTTCTACAAGCTCACGCCGGCGGGGAAGAAAGTCCTCGACGAGCGCCGCCGCGAATGGGAGCAGTTCTCGCGCAGCGTCGATTCGGTTCTGGGCGGCACCCGCGTGCCGGCGTAAAAAGCCGCGTGGCTTCAGCCCGCGCGGCCGTGCGAAGGACGGAAACGCCTGACGAGCAGTAAGGCCCAGACCGCTGCGTGGTTTGGACCAGGCCCGGTGGAAGAAAGCGGCCACGTTCAGCGGCTCACGAACTCGGGAGACGTAGAACTACGGAAACAAGCGATGCGTTGATCGCGTCCGACAAACCGCGCGGGCTGAAAGCCACGCGGCTCTTTGGTCCGGAGGACCACGAGCGAAGGATGCGTTCACACTGTCCGCAGGACCGCGCGGGCTAAAAGCCACGCGGCTCTTTGGTCCGGAGGACCACGAGCGAAGGATGCGTTCACACTGTCCGCAGGACCGCGCGGGCTGAAAGCCACGCGGCTCTTTATGGAGATGTGATGTCCTGGCACGACGACATCATCGCCGGCCTGCCCGAGCCTGACGACCGCGAGCCGCGCTCGCTCCGCGCCGACATCGCTGACGAACTCGTCGATCATCTCTCCTGCGCGATGCAGCGTGAGCTCAAGCGCACCGACGACGAGGCCGCCGCCCGCAAAAAGGTCCTCGAACGCTTCGGCGACATCCGACAAATCGCCCGCCGGCTCTGGTGGGACGCCATGAGGGATCGCATCATGAAAGACCGCATCTTCTCCGTCATTCTGGTGATCGTCACGCTCGCGTTCGTCGCCGCGTTCGTGCTTCCCTGGGTCGCCCGCCAGCGTCAAATCGACGCGGCCATCCTCGCGAAGCTCGAGCAGCTCTCGCAGCAACCGCCGTCAACCGCAACCCAGCCGGCCTTGCCGGAGAACTGGTCGAAACTGACCGTGCGCGTCGTGCGGGGTGAGGGCAACGGCCCGCCCGTGTCGGGCGTGCGCGTGACCCTGACCGGCCAGCCCTTCAGCAGCGACGTCTTCACGATCACGCAGGGGGAAGGCCGGGGTCAGGAGGTGAAACGCAACGAGCGCAGCCTCAACGAGACCACCGACAGCGACGGCCGCGTCGTCTATGGTCCCATCCTGCCGGGCGTTTACTCGCTGAAGGTCGCGGCCCAGGATCTGCAGATGACGTTGAGCGACTCCATCACGCTCTACCCCGCCCAGCAGCCCGAACGGGTGATTCACTACCCGGACCTGACCGGCCCGGCGAAACTCAGGTTCCAGGTGACGCCGACGGAGGAGCTCAAGCGATTGGATGCGGGTGTGAAGGTCGTTCTCTACAACGCCGAGGCATTCAGAGCGCCCTCGGGCACATGGAGCTCGGCCAGCAGCCATCGCTCCTTCATTCTGGATGCCGATGGTCAGATCATCGGCGAATCATCCAGCAGTGGAAGCCGATCCAAAGATGTGCCGGGCGCCGGACGGGTGAGCATCGACACCTATTCCGCGACCAACTCCAGCAAACTCGAACCTGATATCGTTGTGGCCCCCGTGACCTGGAAAGTCAGCCTGACGGCCGGCCTGGCGATCCTGCCTGAGTCACCCGAGTACCAGTGGTGGCAGTATTCGGCTGCGACTCAGTTCACGCCGTCCGAACCGTCCGCTTCCGTCCAGGCGACGGCCGGCACCACGATGACCTTGAACATCGAAGTGCCGCCCGAGGTCATCCGCACGCTCCAGGAGATGAAGCGACGCCGCGCGGGTGTCGCGGATGTTCCGGCCGAACTGATCGCCGATCCGGAGTGGCCGGCGCTGCGCGAGGCCTCGGAGCAGGCCGCGCGGAAGGCGATTCAACTCGCCCGCCAGCAGGGCAGAAGCGGCGCCGCGATCGAGGCGTACGAGCGCGCCCGCCAGGCCGAAGATCGGCTCAGGGAGAGAGAGTCGGCCGTGCTCCCGCAGCCCACACCTCCTTTTGCCCGTCCGCGCCCACCCGGCAGGCCCCAGCCGGCGCCGCCGCCTCAGGAGACCGAACTCCAGCAGAGAGAGCGTGAGTTGCAGGAAGCTCTTATCGGAGCAAGGGAGAACGTCCAGAAGCTGTATCTCTCGCTCGGCTCCGGCGACCCCGGTCTGGCGAAGGCGGTCGAGAAGATGAAGGAACTGCAGAGGCAGCTTGACGAGCTCAGGAAACCGGCGACCGTCCCGGCCGACGCAGTTCCCCTCCCGGCAAAGCCTCCGATCGGGCTACCGCCAGCGCCGTACGGCGCAGGAGCTTCGCGCGCGACTCGCGCAGCGCCTTGAGGGCGTCACGTGCGTTCTCGAACGCCTCCGAGATGGTTTCCGCCTCGGTGATCAGCTCCGGGTCGAGGGGCGAGGTGACGATGTAGCCGCCCTCCTCTGCCTCCTGGAGCGAGATCACCAGCTTGCCATCGCTGACGGTGTATTTGCGGAGCATGGAATCATGATACGTGGAAGTAACGACTATGACAGGTCCCAAGCCCAATCCGCGTCAGGGGCGCTGCGGTCCGGCAGCGGCATTGTTACGCCGGATTCAGGCGGCCCTGGGCGAAGAGGCGGATGGCCTCCGGGTAGGCGATCAGCTCCTGCTCGAACACGCGGGCGGCCAGGGTATCGGGGGTGTCATCGGGCAGGACGGGCACGCGCCGCTGGAGGATGATCGGTCCGGCGTCGTATTCGTTGTTGGCGAAGTGCACGGTGCAGCCGCTCACCCGTTCGCCGGCCGCCAGAACGGCCTCATGGACGTGGTGGCCGTGCATCCCCTTGCCGCCGAACCTCGGGAGCAGGGCCGGGTGGATGTTGAGCACCTTCCACTGGTAGCACGCTGGGATCTCCCACTTGCACAGGTAGCCGGCCAGAAGGACGAGCTCGACACGGGCGGCGTCGAGGGCGGCGCTGATGCGTTCGCTGAACTGCGGCTCGCGGTGCTCGCGCCGCAGGATGACCTGCACCGGAATGCCGGCGTCGCGGGCGATCTGCACGCCCTTCACGTCCGGCCGCGAGCTGATCACGAGCACGATCTCAATCGGCAGCTCGCCGCGCCGCGCGAGCTCGATCAGATTCGCGAGCGTCCGGCCGGAGCCGGAGATCAACACCGCTGTTTGAAGCTGCTTCACGTCGGCTGACGATCCGGTCCAGTGGTGATCACGACTTCGATGGAGAAGGCGACGCGTGAGCCTTCGATGTCGCCCGTGTGCTTCGCGTCCGCGGGGCCATCCAGCGAGAGTTCGACGGCCAGCGTTTCGCCCATGATGTAGTCGCGGAACGACTCAATGGCCTGGGCAACCGCCCCCTCCGCATGCACGCGGAGCCGGATGCGGTCCTGATAATCCAGCCGCTCCTCCTTGCGGGCCTGCTGGACCAGGTGGACGAAGTCGCGGGCGAGGCCCTCGGCCTTGAGCTGCGGCGTGATCTCGGTGCTCAGAACCACGACCACCTGCCGCCCCTGCGCCGCTGCCCAGCCTGGCCTGGGTGCCAGCACGACCTGTACGTCCTCGGGCGTGAGTTCCACCGCCCGGCCGTCGACGGTGATCGGGGCCTTGCCGGCGGCATCGAGCTGGCGGCGCAGGTCGGCGGCATCCGCCTTCGCGAGCGCGGCTTTGATCTTCGGGGCCAGCGGCCCGAACTTCGGGCCCAGACTCTTGAAGTTCGGTTTGATCTCGTAGCTGACGTATTTCTCCGCGTCGGCCGTGAACTCGACCCGCTTGACGTTCAGCTCGTCGGAGATGAGCGGCAGGTGCGACTCGAGCCACGCCCGGTGCGACGCGTCGGCCAGCACCAGCTCGACGACGGCCAGCGGCTGGCGCACCTTGAGCTTCGCTTCCGCCCGGGCCGCCCGGCCCAGCGAGGCGATCTCGCGCACCACCGCCATTTCCTGCAGGAGCTGGTGCTGCTGGGCACTGAGGGGTTCGGCCGGCGGGTAATCGCACAGGTGGACGCTCTCGTCCACGTGGCCGCCCTGGGAACGGACGAGATTCTGATAGAGCGTCTCGGCCAGGAACGGCGTGAACGGCGCGATCAGTTTGGAGGTTTCAACCAGACAATACCAGAGCGTGAAATAGGCGGCCCGCTTGTCGCGGTCCATCCCGCTGCGCCAGAACCGCTCGCGCGAGCGCCGCACGTACCAGTTCGAGAGGGCGTCGACAAACTCGACGAGCCGGCGGCACGCGGGGTAGTTCTCGTAGCGGTCCATGGCCGCGCGAACGTCGTTCACCGTCGCGTGCAGCTCCGCCAGGATCCAGGCGTCCAGCTCGCCGGGCTCGCCGTCCCCGGCCGACGCACTCGCCGGCGACCACCGGTCGATGTTCGCGTAGATCACGAAGAAGCTGTAGACGTTGTACAGCTTGATGAGGAACTCGCGCTGGTCGGTGGCGATCGTCTCTTCCTTGAACCGCGCCCCCGTCCACGGCGGCTGGTTGGCCAGCATCGACCAGCGCATCGCGTCGGCGCCTTCCTTGTCGAAGATGTACGACGGCTCTTTGTAGTTCCGCTTGCTTTTTGAGAGCTTCCTGCCGTCCTCGCCCCCCATGATCCCCATGACGATGCAGTTGCGGAAGGGGTGGGGATAAGGAACATTGCCGATTGCCGATTGCGAATTGCCGGTTTCGGCTTTCGACTTTCGACTTTCGACTTTCTCCCCGAACAGCATCGTGCTGATCGCCAGCAGCGTATAGAACCATCCGCGGGTCTGGTCGATCGCTTCGCTGATGAAATCCGCGGGGAAACGATCCTTGAACAGCCGATCGCTGCCGGGCGCGTGCGGATAGCCCCACTGGGCGAAGGGCATCGCCCCGCTGTCGAACCAGCAGTCGATCACCTCGGGCACGCGGCGCATCCGCGCCCCCGGCGCGAACGGCGAATCGTAGCTGATCGCGTCGATGTACGGCTTGTGAACCTTCAGATCGTCCACCAGTCCGGGATTCTGCCGCTTCGCCTCCTCCCAGACCTCCGTACCGCTCACACCCGGCTTCGCCAGCAGCTCCGCATACGACGCGACCGCCTCCTGCCTGCCCGTCTGCTCACACTGCCAGATCGGCAGCGGCGTTCCCCAGAACCGCTCGCGCGAGATCGCCCAATCGAC
>CAZQEN010000297.1:0-9916 GCA_964591605.1 uncultured Planctomycetales bacterium | reverse complement strand
GGTCAAACAGGCACTGCCGGGGCGCGAATCAACCAACTAATTGGGAGGAGAACCTTCAAGGAATCAGTCCACCCGATGCCGCGCAGTATCCGTCCGGTGAACCCCGTCAGGCTGTCGCGGCCGGATGCGCGATGCAGGCGGTCTTCCAGTGGTGGGGCAGGAACTGATCGAGCTGGCTGACAGGGTTTGGGCGAGTCGGGCCAGCACGGCAGTTTCCGCCTCAACGAACTTGCGCCGTGCATGGGCCCAGCAGGCGAGTTCCGTCGGCGAGGGCGCGCCGTCGCTTCGCGGCTTGAACAGGCGATCGCAGCCGCCACAGGCGTCCGCCCTGCCGGCTCCTCGATGCCCGCTGCGAATCGTCATTCATTTTACAGCGTTTCCGAGGGGTGATACGCTCTTGATCGCGTTTCGAGGGACGCAGGATCTCAACGCACTTCCAGCCGTGGGTGGTGCGGCAACATCCAAGAGAGGCCTCCATGCCAATGACACCGCGAGAACGCGTTGTGGCCGCGTTCAACCACGAGGAGCCCGATCGTGTGCCGATGTGGTGTGGTTCCTCGATCGAGTTCTGGGAAAAGGCCAGGCGGCAGTTGGGGCTCGACGACGAGGCTCTGCGCATCCGGTTTCATGACGATTTCCGGCGGGTCTTCGCCCCCTATGCCGGCCCCCAGCCGTTGCTGGCGCCCGGGGCGACGTGTCAGACCCCCTTTCGCGTGCAGCGGCACGGCATGGGCTACGGAATGCCCTTGAGCCATCCGCTGGCCGATGCGACGCTGCGGCAGGTGCATGATTACCCCTGGCCGGATCCGGCGCACGTGGATGTGTCCGGCGTCCGCGCCGACGCGAGCCGATACCACGCCCATTACGCCATTCTGGGCGGCGACTGGTCGCCGTTCTGGCACGACGCGATCGACCTGCTGGGCATGGAGAACCTGTTCGTCGACATGTACGAGCAGCCGGAGATCGTCGATGCGGTCTTCCAGCACATCGTCGACTATTACCTGGGCAGCAGTCAGCGGATTTTTGATGCCGCGGCCGACCTGATCGACATCTTTTTCATCGGCAACGACTTCGGCAGCCAGATCGGGCCGCTGATCGGCGAGGATCTGTTCCGGCGGTTCGTGCTGCCGCACCTGCGCCGGCTCATCGACCTGGGCCACTCATACCGTCTCAAGGTGATGCTGCACTGCTGCGGCGGCTACGCCCAACTGATTCCCGCGATGATCGAGGCGGGGCTCGATGCCGTTCATGCGGTGCAGCCCTCCTGCCGCGGGATGGACCTGCCCGTTCTCAAGTCCCGGTTCGGCGACAAACTGGTTTTCAACGGCGCGATCGACTCTCACCGCGTGCTCATCGAGGGTACACCGGATGTCGTCCGGGCCCGGACCTGCGAAGTCCTCGCCATCATGAAGCCCGGCGGCGGCTACGTGGCCGGGGCAAGCCACGATACGATCCTGGGGGAGACGAGCGTCGACAACGTGCTCGCCATGTTTGACACCGTACTGGAATGCGGACGCTACAACTGACGCCGCCGAAGGGATCCGCGGGCCGTCACCTGTTTTTACACGTTATCGGAGGCCATCGGATCAGACCTTCGGTCGCTGAAGGTGACGCGGGAAGGGCCGACGCCCGCGCGGCGATCCGATCAGATGACCCAGGGCGGCCGCATGGCTCGTGAGCGGAAGCCGTTGGCATCGGCGTCCGCGAATTCCTTTTTCGCCGGGTCGTACTTCATGTTCCGCTTGAGCCACATGCAGATGTTGGCGGCATGGACGGCCGACATCGAGTGGAACATGACCTCGGCATTGGCCACGGTGGGCCTACGCGACTTGACGCAGTCCAGGAAGTTCCGCATGTGGTTCATGGGGCGTCCGGTCCGCTCCATGTACGCCTTGACCACCTTGTCGAAGTCCTCGAGCATCGCGGGGCTGGAGACGTCCGGCTTGGGGTATCCGTCGGCGGCGGCCACCCAGCCCTCGGCACCCTCGAAGCGCATGCCGCACGAACCCTTCCAGTAGCCCTCGCGGTGCAGCGTCATCTGCACGCCGTTGGCAAAGCGGGTGACCATCCCGTCGCCAGTGGGGTTGTCCACGTACTCGTATTCAACGGGCGAAGTGTCGAGCAGGCCGAGCCCGGCCATGCACTGGGCGAAGGTGTGGGCGCCCCACTCGCCGATGCAGCTCGTGTGGAAGTCATAGAAGCCGCGCCAGCCGCCGCGGGTGTAGGACGAGTTGTACGGGCGATAGGGGCACGGGCCCAGCCAGGCGTCCCAGTCCACAACATCCTTGGGCGGCAGCGGCTCGGGGGGCAGCCAGTCGTGACGCAGCGTTGCGGCGTCCCAGGGGGCGATGTGGGCCCGGGCGGTTTTGACCTCGCCCAGCTTACCGCTGAGGGCCATCTCGTAGCAGAACACGAAGTTGGCCTCGCTGAGCCGCTGCGTGCCCGTCTGGTAGATCCGCCCGTGCTTCTTGGCCGCGTCCACCACGGCCTGGCCCTCCTCGATGGTCATGCAGGACGGCTTCTCGCTGAAGACGTCCTTGCCTGCCCGCATGGCCATCACCGCGGCCGGGGCGTGCCACCGGTCTCCGGTTGCGATGAGCACGGCGTCGATATCTTTCCGTTGGGTCAGGAACTCGCGCATGTCCGCGTACACGGCGCAGTCGGTGTTGCCGTAGGTCTTATCCACCAGCGCCTTGACCGCGTCGCGCCGCGATTTCTGAACGTCGCACACGGCGACGAACTGGACATCCTTCTCGGGGAGCATCCACTTGAGGTCGTGGGTCCCGCGGCCGCCGATGCCCAGGCCGCCGACGACGATCTTCTCGCTGGGCGGCGTGTTGCCGTCGCGGCCCAGCACAGAGGCCGGCACGATGTACGGGGCCGCGATCGCGCCGCCGGCCAGGGCGGTCTGCCTGAGCAGACGCCGCCGGGTCAACCCGCGCTGCGCCGCCGATGCCTGCGGCGTTCCAGGTTTGTTGTCACCGACCATCTGAGTGCGATTCTCTGAAGACATGCGTCACATCCTGCCTTTCAAGTTTTCACTTCTGCTCGATTTCGATCTTCGCCCAGTAAGCCGCTTCGTAGGACCAACCGTTGGCGGCGTTGATCAGTTGAAGGGTAACGATCTGACCGGCGTATTCGGAGAGATCCACGTTGATCTCGACCCATCCGTCCGGGGCAGTCTCTTTCCCGATGACCTTGCGCACCAGTTCGCGGTCGGCGGTGACGCTCAGCAGCCAGTCCCCATCGGGATGGTGGCCGACCACCAGACGCAGCGTCGTCTGCTTATCGGGGAGCACGTCCAGCCGCCGACCCATCACGCACGGCGTGTTCTCATTGAGCGGATGGGTGACCAGGACGCCCGTCTTGCCTCCCACGTCCTGGATGCCGGGGGACATGGCCGCCCCGCAGTCTTTGGCCATCCAGCCGGGGGCGAACTTCGCGAGGACCTCGGTCAGGTCGACGCGGGTGTTCTTGTTGCGCGGCGGATCCTCCGCCGGAGGCTTGATTTGGGCCATTTCCTCGGCGGTGAACCGGCTGCCGGCGATCGGCCCGGGCGACCAGCACTGCTCGAGCCGGCCGGGCCGGGGCGTTTCGATCGGCAGCACGAAGACCTCGGCGCCGGCGGCGTCTTTTTCAATCCTGCCGCCGGACTTCACCACCGCCTCTCGCGCGACTTTCTCGCAGGCGTCGATCAGCTTGGGGAAGTTATAACTGGTGTGGCTCCAGAACTGCCGTTCGTCGAGCTTCTCCTTGAAGCGGTCCGGGACCCGGGCGAATCCGAGCGTGGTGAAGAGCACGCCGCCCGCGCTGGAGGGGTTGCAGTCGGAATCCTGCCCGGCCCGGCAGGAAATGACGATGGACTTGTCGAGATCTCCCCTCCCGTAGAGCAGGCCGAGGACGATGTAGGCGCCGTTGATTTTCGCGTCGATGTTGAACTCGCCCTTGTCGCAGGAAGCCCGGCGGTAGGCGGGGTTCTGCTGATACTTCTCGTCGATCCGCTGCCAGGTGCGTTCCCAGTCGTCGGGGCTGTCCTGATACCAGCTCAGCACGTCGCGAATGCACTCCGCGTACTGGCTGCCCTCCGGAATACACCGCAGGCCAGCCTCGACGAGCTTGACGGGGTCGCGCTCGAAGAAGGCTTCGGCGTACATCCCGCCGACGAACTGCCCGCCGTAGACCCCGTCGCCGTAATTCATGAGTCGCCCGAACTTTTCACCCAGGCTGATTACCGTGTTGGGCAGGCCCGGCGAGACCAGACCTGCGAAATCGGCCTCGATCTGGTAGTCGATGTCGTCCGCATGTTTGTTGAATTGCGGATGGCCGGAGTCGGGCGGGGCGATGCCGCTGCGCAGGGCGTCGCGGCCGGCCTTGTTCGCATGCCAGAGGCGATAGCCGCTGTTGGCGAAGTCGATTCCGGCCTGCCGGATGGAGACGTCCAGCCCGTGGACCTCCAGCGTGCGCAGGAACGTCATGTCGACATAAAGGTCATCCTGCTTGAAACTGCCGTTGATGGTCTCGGGCGCCCATGCGGGCATCTTGTCCGCGGGGATGATCTTGCCTTTCCAGCGGAACTCGGTGGGCGCCCCCCAGGCCACGCCGGCCATCTGGCCGAGCCAGCCGGCTTTCATCCGGTCACGGTACTCGTTCACCGGTAACCGGCGAACCTCGCCGGCCTGGACGACGGGCAGGGCGAATGGGGCGATCAGCAGGGTCAGGAAGATGCGTTTCATCGGGATCTCTGGAAGTCTCGGTTGCACGGGAAGTCACACCGCGAAACGGCGGCTATTGTGATGGTTCTGTGGCTGCCCTGCAAGTCGCTTCCACGCGGCGATGCGTCCCGGAAGCCCATCGTGGAGGCCGTCTGGCCCTGCGGGGATGGATGGAGGACAATGGCCGCCCATGAGGCTGCTGGCCATCATGACGGACGATGCGTGGCGCCCCGGGATCGGGGACCCCACCTTTTTCGGCTGGCTGATCGTGCTGGGGTATTTTGCGGCCGCGGCATTGTGTCTGCGCGCCTGGAAGTACGAGCGGCGGATCATGTCTTCACGATGGACGGCCCCCCGGGAGCCGCGTTTCTGGCTGCTGCTGGCCGTCGTGATGTTTCTGCTGGGCATCAACAAGCAGCTCGATCTGCAGTCGCTGCTGACGGACGTCGGGCGGAAACTGGCCCGCTCGCAGGGCTGGTACGAGGAGCGTGCCCGGGTGCAGAAGGCCTTCATCGCCGGCCTGGCCGGACTGGGCCTGGCGATCATGGCGGCCGCGGCGTGGTGGCTGCGGCGCTGCTGGCACCGCTATGCGGTGCCCATCGGCGGGATCGCGTTCCTGTTCTGCTTCATCCTGCTGCGTGCGGCGTCGTTCCACCACGTCGACGCCCTTCTCTTCCGGCTGCCCTGGGTCGGCAGCGGGATGAACCGGCTGCTGGAACTGACGGGCATCTCGCTGATCGGTGTGACGGCCGCCCGAATCGCCCGCCGCTCCTGAGGGTGCCGGGACGGCATGATGGAGTGCCTGACGACGGAGGTGTTGTGATGCCCGATCTGGCCGATGGCGAATCGTTTTTCATGCAGGGCTCGGGTTCCAAACCGTACGAGTTGAAGAACACGGGCGGGGTTTACTCGTGTTCGTGTCCGGCATGGCGCAATCAGTCGCTGCCCATCGAGAAGCGGACGTGCAAGCACCTCAAGAAACTGCGCGGCGAGGAGGCCGAGATCGCCCGCGTCGGCTCGGCCGCCGCCCCCACGCGGAAGTCCGAGGCGAGGGCCGCCGCCCAGGCGAAGGCCGCCCCCGTACTGCTGGCCGAAACGTGGGACGGGCAGCTCGATCCCCGCGGCTGGTGGCTCTCCGAGAAGCTCGACGGGGTGCGCGCGTACTGGGACGGCAGCCGCTTCGTCTCGCGGCTGGGCAACGTGTTTCACGCTCCGGACTGGTTCATCGCGAAGCTGCCGCCTCATCCGCTCGACGGCGAGCTCTTTCTGGCCCGCAAATCGTTCCAGAAGACCATCGCCATCGTCCGCCGGCAGGACAAGAGCGATCACTGGAAGCAGATCAAGTTCCTCATCTTCGACGTGCCGGACCATCGCGGGCCGTTCGAGGAGCGGCTGGAACTCTTGAGAGGCTTCGCCGTCCATGAGTACGCCGCCCCGCACGCCCACACGCTGTGCGGGGGGATCGATCATCTGCGGGAGGAACTCGCCCGGATCGAATCGCTCGGCGGCGAGGGCCTGATGCTCCGGCAGCCGAAATCGCTGTACACGGCCGGGCGCTCGTCCACGCTGCTCAAGGTGAAAAGCTTTCGGGACGACGAAGCGATCATCATCGGCCATCAGGCGGGGACCGGCCGTCACAAGGGCCGGCTCGGGGCCCTGCTGGTGCGGCTCGACAATGGAATCGAGTTCGCGATCGGAACCGGTTTCAGCGACAGGGAGCGAGAAAACCCCCCACCGATCGGGAGCACCGTCGTTTTCCGCTACCAGGAGCTCTCCGACGGGGGCGTTCCGCGGTTTCCATCGTTCACCGCGGTGCGCGACGACGCGTAGAGCGTGGGTGGACTCGCCGGCGCACCTGCTCAGTATCTGGTCCCGCGCCCGCTCTGGCGGTACATCGACCGGGCGTATGCTTGGGACCGATAACGGCCTTCATCGTGCCGGGAGCCGGCCGGCCGCCATTCTCGACGCTGCCGGTCATCGCCGCCGCGGCGGTCACTGTGTTTGAACTCCCGAGCTCGACTCCGGTGGACGCTCCGCCCATATCGCTCGCTGTGGTAGCCGCCACGATGCGACTGCGACCAGCCGCCGCGATCCCAATCGCGCCGGTGATGTCCTCCGTCATGCCCGCAGCCGGCACCGGCGAACACGATGGCTGCCAGCCCCATCCCGAAAGCGACCAGGTTGGTTCTCATTCCGTTGCTCTCCCAAGCGTGGGATCCGCGGCTCCCCACAACGGATATAGACACATGGGGCGGCTGGAAAGATAGAAGCTCGGCCTTGTGATGCCAGACCCCCTGCCGGCACGATGGGCGGCGTGGGCAGGGTATCCACCCGTGCAGGTGTGCCGTTTGAGAATCTGGCGGCTCGAGCCCGAGCCGGCGGGCGTCAGGCGTGCACGAAGTACGAGGCCGGCGCGATGACCGTCACGTGCTGCGCGCTGAAGTCGGAGATGAGCACCATCAGCTTCCCCTCCTTGCGGAGCTTCTCCCGGTCGGATTCATTGCCGACGTAGGCGACCTGGCCGCTGATGCCTCGCTGACCCTTCCAGAAGCCCTCGACGAGTTGCTTTCGCGTTCTCGGGTTGATGCGGGTGTCCTTGACGGTGGTGACGTCAGCGGGCGGAGCCCCGGTCTGGGCCGGTTTGACTTTGGTGTTGGCCCCGAACTCGGTGTGGGTCGACAAGGTCGTCTCCTTTCGGAATCAGGATGTGACATCACGTTGAGTACGAAATGGCCGACCGGTGTGCGGTCCGGAGGTCCGGCGGTCGCGGATGGTGCAGGACGTGTGCGGATCGATCCGCTGTCTACGCGCGGGCCTGAGAAAGCATGACGGTCGACAGTTCGACGACCCCCTGATTGTCGCAGCGCGCGAACGCACATGCAAGCTTTTTGCCCTCGTTGGCCTGCGGGCGGTGCGTGACACTGAGGGCCACCGCGCCAAGGATGGATTCACCGGGCAGGATGAGATGCGGGCGCCGCCGCCGGACCGCCGGGCGGATCGGGGTCGTCGGCGTCGTAGTGGCCCTGGAAGCGCCTGGTGATCTCTTCACGCGACTGGGGCCGGCCGTCCTTGTCCTCGAACACCTGCGTCCAGGGCGGGCGCGTCGAGGGGTCGACCAGAACGGCGTACGCGGCCGGGTTGCGGAGATTGTGATCGCCCTTACGGATGTCACGGTAGAGGCCCACATACTTGGTGTCCCGGGCGATATGAAACGGTTCGAAGGTGAAGGTCTTCCAGCCCGGCCGGTGGGATGGCAGTTTGCCCAGCACCTCGCCCCGCGCATCGACCGCGTATGAGCCTCCCTGAAAGATGGCCATCACGATGGGCATCCTGCTGTCGCTCGCCCGCACCGGCACCACGCGGCCCATATCGTCGCCGATCGACTGATGCAGCACGATGTCTGAGCCCATCAACTCAAGACAGCGGACGGTTTCCGGAAGCCACATGTCGGCACAGATGCTCACGCCGTAGCGCACGCCGTCAAGCTCGAGCAGCACGAAGCGCTGCCCCTTCGACCAGCCCCACCAGCCCTGCTCACCCAGCGTGGCGTGGACCTTGCGATACTTGCCGCGGAACCCGCCCTGCCGATCGATCATGCACGCGGTGTTGTAGCGGCGGTCGCCGTCCTGTTCGACCAGCGAACACAGCAGGGCCACGCCGGTCTCGCGCGCCAGCTCGCGGTAGCGGCGGTACCACGGGCCGTTGCCCGGCACCGGCTCGGCCAGCGCGTTGATCTCGTTTTCTTCCGGATACGGCCAGCCGGAGAGGGAATACTCCGGAAAGCAGATGAGTTCGGGCCGGGGCGTGGATGCAGCGGCCTGCCGGGCCTGCGCCGCCAGCACTTCGAAACTGGCCCTCGGGCCCGGATTGCCCTGGGCGTAGTGGTGTTCACCCGCTTGCACCACTGCGATCCGTACCTTCCGGTCCGGGTCACGGGGGCGGACTGCCCGGTTGCAGACCTGCCCGGCCTGCGGCGCTGCGACCTGAGCGGGACGCGAGGTCTGCCCCGCGCACAGGGCTGCCCCGCCGGTGAGCATTCCCATCACCGCGCCGATCGCCAGCATCTGAGAACACATCAGATATGCCGCATGGCATCGCCCTATCGCTGCATTCATCGCCCGACCCTCACAGACTGCTGGACATCCGACATGTGAATCTCCCTGCGTGGCATGGGCAACTCTCCCGCCGCCCGCTCACGGACGGGCACGACCGCTGCTCAGACCTGCGAACAGGGTGCGGGACGGAGGATGACGTTGTGGATGTCGGCCACGATCTCGGCGTCGGTGTAGCCGGGCGTGGTGCTCAGTTTCTTCCACTCGGGGTCGGCCACGAAGGTGCCCCAGTTGCGCTCGCGCGTGGCCGCGTCAGGAAACACGAGCATGTAGCACAGGCTGGGCATGTGCGGCCCGTAGAGCGTCTCGGCGAAGAAGACCGGCTGCAGACCGGTCCGCCGGAAGATGGCGAGTTCGCCGCCGGGGCCGAACATCTCGAGCTTCTTGCGGGCGGCCGTCTTCGAGTGGCTTCGGTATGTACGCAGCTCGAAGATCCGCGGCGATTGCGTCGCGGCCCCGGGCGGCACATCGAGCGCGTTCATGAAGTCGGCCGCGACCATCAGCCGGCTTTCGAGGTTCGCGTACGGCGGATCGCCGGGCGTTGCCTCGCGCAGCGCTGTGGCCGCCTGGCGGTATTCGCTGTCAGTCCCGAGCCGGTTGGCCAGCGAGCAGGCCGATTCGGCCGTCGGATGCGGGATCAGCACATAGAAACTCGGGCTGTCGGGCCCGATCGCCACACTGAACACCCCCACCGGTCCCGTCCCCAGCCGCCGGCACGCCGGGATCAGACCCTTCTGGAAATACTCCTCGAGCCGCCTGACCGCGGGACCACGGTTCATCCGGTAAATCCGCAGCTCGTAATACTCCCGCTTGCCCGCGGCCGACTCCTGCCCCGCGGCAAGATTCGCCCCCGCCGCCACCCCCACGGCACCCGCCAGAAACCCGCGTCGATCGATCATCGCATCCATCGGTATACCCTCAAGAGTAAAGACGCAACGTCAAGGCGATGATTGTACCCGGCCCGGCAGAGAATTGTCTCACCATGATGGTTCACGGTTGCGTCAACGGGTGCATCCGAAACTCAGGGGCGTCGCTCCCGGGTGGCATGGGCAGCGTACTCGCTGCCCGTGACCCACTCGGCACGGGCAGCGA
>CAZQEN010000296.1:0-10006 GCA_964591605.1 uncultured Planctomycetales bacterium | reverse complement strand
GGCTCGCCAGCCTTGGGTGATGCGCCCGCGGGGCTCCTGGCCCCCGATCGCTGGCCCTCGGACGGCGAACCCGCCTGCGGAGCCGCGCCCGGTGTCTGTGAGGATTCAGTTTCGCCCGGTGGTTTCTCGGCGCCCGGCGGCGACCCGGCCGGCTGGTCAGCGGCCGGCGAGCTGGGCAGCGGCGAACCCGGCCGCTGATCCAGCGTTTGGGCCAGCGCTTCGGCTTCGACACGGAGCTGTTTCTGCTTCTCGGCCAGCGAGGCGGCCGTCGTGGGGTCTTTGGCCGCCTGGGCTGCCTGGGTCTGGTCGAGCGCCTGCTGCTGCCGCTGGATCATGGCCTCGAGCCGGGCGATCGCCGCCCGGATCGCCGCCAGGAGCTGCTCGAGCCGCGGCGCCGCCTCGGAGCGGGCCTTGAGCTCGCGCTCCTGTTCGAGGAGCTGCCTGATCTGTTCGCGGTATTTGCCCAGCTCTTCGAGCTGTTTCTTGCGCTCCGCGGCGTTCTCCGCCTCCTCCATGAGGATCCTAAGTACCCGTTCAAGATCCTTGATAATCTGCCCCTGCCGGTCGGCCGCGTCGGTGAGGCGGCCCTCTTCGAGCAGGGCCATGGTCTCTTCCATGTTGCGGCGGATCAGGAGCTCGCGGGCCTGGCGCAGCGCGGCTTCGAGCCGCCTGGCCTGAGCGGGCTCGGTCCGGGCAAGCTTGTCGCCCAGGCGGTACATGCGGTCCTCGAGCTGCATCATCCGATCGCGGACGAGCTGCTCCTTGGCCGCCAGCGGGTCGCTCGTCGCCGGGCGGGCCGGCTGAGTCGTCGCCTGGCCATTCACCGGCGTCAGGGGCAAAGCCCCCGCCAGAGCCGCTGCCCAGGCGCAGAGAGCCAGCCGTCGAATGGTGTCGCATGACGTTTGCCCGCCACGGCAGATGTGCATGAGCATCGCCCCTGCTGCCTAAGGTTGAGACGGCCCGGTCGCCGGAGAGTTCCCGAAGATCTCCCTCTCGATCCTTTTTTCGGTCTCCTCGCTGAGGTTTCCCTGCATTTTCAGGACCTCGCGGAGCAAGGCGACCGCCTCCTGGAACCCCTCCCATTTTAACATATTGGCCAGGATTCGTTGCATATCAGCCAAAACAGCCTCCTGGGCCGCCCGGGCCTCCCCCAGCTCCAGGGCGTCGGCCTGCCGGCTCAGACGATCCAGAAGATCTGCTGCCGCAGGCATCTGCGTACGGGCCAGGGCATTCATCGGCTCGATAATCGCCCCGCCTAGACGGGATTCCGCCGCCGGGCTGGAAAGCTGGTTGACCCGCAGCTCTGACAGCACCTGCTCGAATTGTAGACGCATGCCGCCTACCCGCCCCGCGTAATCCCGCTGGGTCCGGGCAAGTTGGGCCATCCGCCGGGCACGGTCCGGGTCGTCGCCGGGGCCCAGTCCGGCCAGCGTGAGCAGTTCGGAATACAGTTGCTCCTGCTGATGGGTCAGCCGCTCGAAATCCTGACGGTATTCCTGTTCACGGCGGTTCAGTTCCGCCAGCAATTCCTCGCGGTTGACGACGCGGAGGGTAAAAGTCGGCGATTGCCCCACATTGGGCCCCGAGACGTCATCGAAATCCGTGCCTTCCGCCCGCAGCAGGAGGCGGTCGCCCTCCTTGAGCGAGTGGGTCGCGGCGGACCATTCCAGGGCGTGGCTGAAGGTGCGGGTGCCGGCCTCGAATCCGGGCAGCGGCTCGGTGACCGGTTTGAAGCCTTCACGGCCGGGCAGTTCGTACACCAGCCGCGCCGCCGCCAGGCCGTAGGTGTCCGACAAATCCGTTTCCACGGGCAGCACCGCCTGGGGCGTGATCATCTCGCCCACGCCGCGCAGCTTCAGGCGGACCTTGGGCGGACTGTCGGGCACGAGCCGCACCGACATGCGTACCGGCGGGGTGCGGTCGCTGATGTTGCTCAGATCCCGGTCATCCAGCATTCGGAAGTAATAGCCAGAGCTGCCTTCCGGCCGGTCGGAGGCGGCGTATTCGAGATCGCCCAGGCGTTCGGCGGGCCCGAGCTCCTGCTCCTGGCCGGCCGTCTGGCGGACGAGCACCGCCTGCCTGACCGGCTTGTTCGTCCTGATCTGCAGGCGGATCCGGCTGCCCTTGAGCGCCTCGGCCACGGTCTGGCCGGGGCGAAGATCGTACGCCTCCAGCCGCGTGTATTGCGGCGGAACGATGCCCATGACGACACCGGTGATCTGCGGGCGGTCGATCGCCTCGATCGTGAACATCTGGGGCGGGGCGTCGCCGCCGTAGACGCGGCAGGTCATGCTTTCGCTGACCCGCTCGAAGGTGTAGGTGAAGCGCGGCCGCTGCTGACCCTCCTCCGCCGGCATCTGATCGCGCCCGCGGGCGCCTTCCTGGCCGGTGAACTCGATGAACACCTGCCGCGGCGCGCGGTAGCCCTCGTCCACGACGGCGACGACGGCCAGATCATCGCCGCGCGGCACGATGAGTTTTCCGTCCACCAGCCCTTCCACGTGGAGGCGGTGGCGCATCGGCCACGCCACATCCCGCAGCAGCACGTTGCGCTGGAACCACAGCGACATGGTGCCGTCGGCGATCACGGCCAGGGCGGCGATCAGAGCGAGTGTGCCGAACGCCACGGACGCCCGCTGGCGAAACCGCCCCCGGGCCAGGGTCTGCTGAAGGGGCAGCGGCTCAAACGCCCGCCGCGCCTGCAGGACGACGGCGTTGATCAACTCCGGAGAACGCGCCACGTCGGTGTGGCGCTCCGCCGCGTCGGGCGCCGAGAACTCTACCGCGGTGATCAGCCGGCTCTCGAGCTCGGGGAAGCGCCGTTCGACCAGCAGGGCGATCTCCTGCGGCCCGACCGGCACCCGCAGCGGCCGCACCAGCCAGTACCACGCAGCCGCCGCCAGCAGGGCCAGCACCGACACGAGCTGCACCACCCGCATATCCCGCTCAAGCCAGAGCGTGCGATCCACGAGGAAGGTGACGGCCATCGCGGCCACCAGGGCCAGGCCCAGGATCGCCAGTCCGTCCACGGCCGCATACCAGCGCACCCGCCGCCCCAGCGCACGCAGGCGCGAGAGCACGGACCGCTCGAACTGCTCACGTGTACGCGGATCGATCATCTTCAGGCCATCCTACAACAACCTCGCCCGCTTCCTGAGCCCCCACTCCAGGCCGAGCAGGCCGACCAGGAGCAGGAGCATCCATGAGCGGTCCCAGAGCGTCACCGGCGAACCGGTCAGAATCAGCGTCGTCGTGCGGTTCGGAATCAGGCTGGGCAGTTGATTCGCTTCGTCAATGTCGAGGTACTTTCCGCCGCCCGACTGAAGGGCCAGCGTCTGGAGCGACTCGCGATCGAGCTCGGGCTGCTTGAACTCGAGATCCGGCTGGCCGACCTTGACCTGGCTCTTGAGCGTGACCGGCTTGCCGCCCTCGGCAGCGGGCAGATCGATTTGAATCACGTGCGTGCCGAGCTGCGCCGCAATGAAGCTGCCCCGATACCAGCCGGGGCGATTCGGCTGCGCGGCCAGCGTCATGGTCCGATCCGACGCACCCTCTGCGCCTCTCTCGACGCGGACGGCCGCCTGCACCTGCGGGTCGGTCATCGGCTGGTGGCGGGGATCGAGCAGCCGCGCTTCGACGGTGACCGCCTCGCCGACGCCATAGGCGTCGCGCTCGACCTGAATCAGGCCGCGTTCCTGGCCGGTGAGCAGCTTGCCCTCGACCATGTACCGGATGAACTGAATCCAGAACCGGTTGAAGTAGCGGTCGCCATAGCGCCGCCAGCGCCAGGTGCTGTCGAAACCCATGTAGGCCGTTCGTCCCGACCCGAAGAACTGCGTCGCGAGCAGCACATGGCCGCCGTAGCTGTTGCGCATGCGCGGGCTCGAATGCCGCAGCAGCACGCTGGCCACCGGCTTCTCGCGCCGCACCGGATAATGCCAGAACACGCCCGGCAGCCGGGCCCAGACCTGGGCATTCTCGCCCGGCGTTTCGGCCAGCGTCACGATCGGGCTCGTCAGCGCCTCGGCGGGGACGGTCAACGGCCAGGCGGTCGACTGGAAGTGGCCCAGATCGTTCAGGATCAGGTCAGCCTCGTTCGCGTCAATGACGACCGGCAACAGATCGAGCAGGCTCCGCGTGTTCAGATCGTGCGAGAAAGTCGGGGCATACTTGCGGCCCGCCGCGTAGATCAGGCCGGCCCCGTAGCTGCCCACCATCGCCTCGATGTGGCTCGCCCAGCCGGCGTCGAAATCGCCCGGCTGCGGATCCAGCAGGATCACGCAGGCGTGCTTGAACAGCTCCTCCTGCGTGCGGGGGAAATGATCGATGATTGTGGTTCCGTCGCGGATCGCGTCCTCGTCCGCCGACTGGAGCCAGCAGCTCACGTCCATGGTGGCGTCGCGCTGCAGAAGACGGGAGAGATACCGGTATTCCCAGCTCGGCCCCCCCGCAACGAGCAGCACGCGCATCTTCGCATCGAGGGCCCGGACGGTGGTTTCCTTCTGGTTGTCATCGAGGAGCGTTTCCGCCGAATCCGGCACGACCCGGACCTGCAGCGTGACTTCCGACGCCTCGCCGATCTGCCGGTTGAACACGACCGGCGGGATGCGGCCGCCCGGCTCGACGGTCACCTGCCGCGAATCGACGCGCCGCGGCTCCGCCGAGTTCCGCGTGCGCTCGAGCAGCTCGACCGTCAGCGCCGTGCCGTCCATGCCCTGCGCCCGCAGATTCGCGCTGACCTTGAACGGGTCTTTGACGAACACGTTGGGCGGCGCCTCGATGCTGGTTACCGTCGTGTTGCGGGGCGGCGAGGGATCACCCACGCCCAGCGTGTAAATCGGGATCTTCTTGCCGCGGACGTACCGCCCCACCACATCCGCCGATTCCCCCTGATTGAATCGCCCGTCGGACAGGACGACGACGGCGGCGATGGGCGAGCCCGCCTGGGCGTCGATGGCCCCCCGCACCGCCCGCCCGATGTCCGTGACAGGGGCTTTGGCAACCGTGATTGCGTCCAGGCCCGAAGCCGGCTGCGACGCGGGGTCCTGACCTGCGTCGCCCGCCCCGCTCTCCGTGCCGCCGGCCGAGGGCAGCTTCAACCCGCCCTCGCGTTGAAACTCACCCAGCCCCTGCACCTTCTCGCCAAACTGGAAGAGCCGCACCTGGTTGCTGGCCGCCAGCCGGGCCAGCAGCCCGTCCGACTCCCGCGCGAGCAGGTCCTGCACCAACTGGGCCCGCGTGAGTTCAGAGGTTTTTCCCGGCGCGACCTTCTCCGCCCGCTGCAGATCCTCGGGCTGGGGGTAGCGGTCCCTGAGGCTCATGCTCGCCGATCCATCGACGAGCACCAGAGTCGCCGCTTCGATCTTGCGGTGAATGTACGTCGCCAGGATCGGCTGCAGCCAGATGACCGCCAGCAGCACCACCACCGCGCAGCGCAGGCCGGAGAGCACCACCCGCATCCGCGCGCTCGCCCCCGCCCGCTGTTCCCGGCGATACAGGACGATCACCGCCGCGAGCACTGCAAGCAGCATGGCAATCGAGAGCAGCGCGAACCAGCCCTGCGGCAGGTGCGCCAGCTCCACGCGCTGCTCGATCGTATCGACTGCCAGAATGTTCAATGTGCCGGCCATCTCATGTTTTCAACCTGCTTGCGCTCCGCATCAGCGGCCATCCCGTTCGGCACGGTCACGCGTTCAAGCTGCCCGTCTTGTCCGCTGGGGTGCCGCACCCGCCAGCCATCGTCCGCCGCCGAACCACCAGGCGAGCGTCTGCTCGCACATCAGCACGATGACCAGCGCCAGCAGCAGCGTCGACCACAGCTCGCGCCGAGCCTGCGTATCCTGCTCGCGCGTGATCGTCTGGCCGCTGACGTATTCGACCGGCAGACCGGTCATCGACGCAAGCAGCTCCCCGCGCTCGGCGTGCCTCAAATCGCCCTCGACCGGATCCACGTTCACCGCGGCTGGGCGGATCTGCTCGCCGCCGGCCGTCTCCGTCAGCACGAACCGATAAACCCCTGGCTGGTCCGTTCTGGTCCAGCTCAAAAGCGGCGAACCGCCCGGTCCGGAAGGCAGAGCCTCCAGACGCAGGGCCGGCTCGTCGGGGAAGCTGGGAAGCCGCAGCATGGCCCCGTGCTGAAACCGCATCGGATCCAGCGGGATCTGAACCGCCTGACCCACCAGTTGGTCGCCTCCGCCGCTGCCCGGCCGGGCCAGATACTGGACCATCTCCATGAGCAGGACGATGTACACCGGCCGCTCCGGCAGGTTCGTCCACTCCTTGTCCACCGACGTCGTCGCCAGAATGACCCGGCCCGTACCCATCGTGCGCTCGATGAGCGCCGGCAGCCTGCCCGCGTCATCATAGCGCAGCAGCACCTGGGCCGGCGGCCGCGGCCCCGCTTCAACTGGCTGCGTCGCCGCGCCGGCGTCCAACGTTCGCAACGCCTCGGAATCAGGCTCCGCGGGGGCACTGCCCGGCCCGGTGGTCGGCCGCACCGCTGCCGGCTCGCACGCGAGATACTGGTAGGTGACGACTCCCTGGAAATACGGCACCTGCGGGTCGCGGAAACGCCGCATCGCCGGATGCGCCACGTTCACTTCACCCATTGCAGCGCCGTTCGACCCCGCCGGCGCGGTGACCACCTCGGTGAGCCGCCCGGGCAGAAGGCCCTTGCCGCCGCGATAGAGGATGCGATCGTAAAGCTCGGTGTCGACCTGATCGCCGACGAAGATGGCCAGCCCGCCGCCGTGAGACACGAACTGCTCGAGTCGGGCCGCCACCTCCTCGGTGACGCGATAGACGTTGGCCAATACGACGACGTGATACGCCGACAGCTCACTGGCCTCGAAATCGTTCTCGTCGACGACGGCGATATCGTTGCCGCTGAACTGCGGACCCTCCGGCCGCAGCGCCACCTGGAGCAGGAAGGCCTCGTCCTGATAGGGATCGCTCGAGGGCTCGCCGTTCACCACGAGGATCCGCAGCGATCGCTCCACCGGCACGACCGTCGCCCGCGTATTGTCCGCCGCCAAATCATCGGGGGCGAGCTCCACGGTGAGCGTCTCGTAGCCTTCGCCTGGAAAGGTGATTTCGACGGGCACTTCGACGGTGCCGCCGGGGGCGACCGCCGGCACCACCGCCGCCGGCTGACTGGCGTCGCCCACGTACATCTGCAGCGTTGAAGGCGACGACTCGGTCTCCCCGAAGTTGGCCACGCGGACGACGTAATTGCCGCTCACCGTCGCGATGGCCTGGGTCTGCTGAGGTTCGATGGCGGTGACGGTGAGGTTCTGCCGGCCCGATCGGCCCACATCCATCAGGAGGATGCGCAGGGTCCGGTCCGGCCCGTCCCAGCCGGCCAGGGCCGCCGCCGGGCCGCGTCGCACCGGCCGTGGCGCGGCCGCCGCCGCACTCTCGTCGTTGTCACCGCGGGTACGCGTCCAGTCGATCTGCTGAAAATCGCTGATCACGTACACGGCCGCACTGAGGACCTCTTTCCGCGCCTCCAGCATGGTCCGCACGGCCTCGAACACGACGGGGAATCGTGCCCCGCGGCTCGAAGGAGCCAGTGCGGTCAGCTCGGCCTCGAATCCCGCCAGGTCCATGTGCCCCACGGCCGGCTCCGTGCGCAGCGGCTGATCCGGCCGTGAGGTGAGGAGGATGCTCAACGAATCACCGGGCGATTCCTGCTTGAGCCACGTGAGCAACCGAAGAAGCGAAGCTTTGGCCGAGTCGAACACGACCGGCCCGCCCGCGGTCCGCTTGCCCAGACCCGCGACGCTGAGTGTGTCCCGGTTGCGGGATGAATCCCCGTTGGCCGCTCCCTCCGTCGCGGCGGCCATGCTGTAGGAATCATCGAGAATGACAATGCGCTCGGTGCGCACCTCGGCGCCGAGCACGGCCGCCATCGCCTCCGGCCGGATGAACCACCGCGCGAGCATGAGCCCGATCAGGAACATCGCCAGGCACCGCAGCGCGAGCAGGATCAGCTCCTCGATGCGCACGCGCCGCCGGTTTCGCCGCTCCGCCTCCAGCAGAAAGTCCATCGCCGCCCAGCGGACCTGCCGGTACCGCCGCTTGCTGAGCAGGTGGATCAGGATCGGAATCGACGCAGCCGCCCCACCCGCCCATACGAGCAGGGGGGAGACGAATGCCGCCAGAATGAGATGTCCTCCGATCAACACGATTACCCCTGAGCACCCGCCGCCCATGGCCCATTGCCCGTTTCCGATTGCCGATTGGGTCCGGGTCCCTGTCCTTCAATCGGAAATCGGCAATTGGAAATCGGCAATGATTCACCTCGCCATCGCATGCATCCTCGCCGCCAGGAACGCCGACAACGCCGCATCCAGCGGCTCGCGCGTCGACAACAGGCGATAGTCGATCTTGTGATCGGCGCACGCCGCCCGGATGCGGCTGATGAACCCCTGCACAATCTCGAGGTAGCTGGCCCGGAGCGACTGGGGATCGGTCAGCAGCTCCAGATCCGGCGCCTCGAGCCCCTTGAACATGCTGTTGTCCGTGAACGGAAACTCCAGCTCGTCATGGTCCATCACGTGCAGCACGATCACGTCGTGCCGCGTATACCGCAGCCGCTGCAGCCCGCGAATGAGGTCATCCACGTCGGTCAGCAGATCGCTGATCACGATGATGAGACTGCGCTTCTTGAGCCGTTCGGCCAGCTCGGTGAACAGCATCTTGACTTCGGTCGTTGAGTCGGGCGGATGCCGCTCGATCAGCTCGATCATCGCCCGGAGCTGCCCGGTGTGGCTGGTCGGCGGAATCTGTTCGCGCACGGCGTGATCGAACATCAGCAGCCCGCACGCATCCTGCTGATGCATGATCATGTAGATCAGCGACGCCGCAACCGTGCAGGCATAGTCAAATTTCGAAAGTCGAAAGTCGAAAGTCGAACGCGGGCCCTGTTTCGACTTTCGACTTTCGACCCTCGACTGTTCCGGGTATGCCATCGAGTTCGAGCAGTCCAGCAGCACGTGGGCGACCAGGTTGGTCTCTTCCTCGTACTGCTTGATGTAGAGCCGGTCGCCGCGGGCGAACAGCCGCCAGTCGATGTGGCGGGTGTCGTCGCCGGGGACGTACTCGCGGTGCGTGGCGAACTCGACACTGAAGCCCTGGTACGGGCTCTTGTGCATGCCGGAGATGAACCCCTCAACCACCATCCGCGCCCGCAGCTCCAGGCGCGAGATCTTGGCGAGAACTTCGGGGTCCAGATACTTTCGGTAGTCGGGCATGGGTGCGGAAAACGTGGGACGCGAGACGTTCGACGTGAGACGTTACACCAGGCGCTGCATTCACGTCTCACTTCTCACGTCGCACGTCTCACCGTGACTCCTGATCGCTGATGACTTTCTGTAACCGGGCATTCTGCGTCAGAGCAGACTCATGCGGCGGGGTGGCCGCGAGGAGTTCGTCGATGATGCGATCCGTGGTGTAGCCCTCTGCTTCCGCCGAAAAGTTGTTGACGATGCGGTGCCGCAGCACGGGGTGGGCCACGCTGCGCACGTCGTCGATCGAGACGTGATATCGCCCGTGGAGAACGGCCCGGGCCTTGGCCGCGATCACCATGAACTGCACCGCCCGCGGCCCCGCGCCCCACGTGACCATCCGCTCGATGATGTCGGGCGGGGCGGGTTCCTCGCCGTTGCCCGCCGGCAGGTCCGGCTCGACCGGGCTCGCCGAAGTTCGCCTGCCGGGCGGAGCCTGGGCGCCGCGCGGCAGGCCGTGCCCACTCTTGCGCGGCCGTGTCCGCCGCACCAGGTCGAGGGCATGGCTGACCACATGCCGCGCCGCCGGCACCCGCCGCACGATCTCCTGAAGGTGGAGCACCTCCGGCGCCCCCAGAACGGCGGGGATCGAGTCACGGGCCTTCGCAATGTCCGTCGACGAGACCTCGGCAATCCGCAGCTCCTCCTCGTAGGTCGGATAGCCCACGAACACCTTGAACATGAACCGGTCCTGCTGCGCCTCGGGCAGCGGGTAGGTG
>CAZQEN010000295.1:0-10047 GCA_964591605.1 uncultured Planctomycetales bacterium | reverse complement strand
GATCGAGGTCGCCCCGCTGGCGTTCATGCGCGGGCGGACGCTCAACAATTGCGTGGTGATTCTGGACGAGGCCCAGAACACGACGGCCTCGCAGATGATGATGTTCCTGACGCGGCTGGGACACAACAGCAAGATGATCGTGACCGGCGACGACAGCCAGATCGACCTGGAGAAGCCCGAGACCAGCGGCATGACGGATGCTCTGCGACGGCTGGCCGACATCCGGGGGATCTCGATCATCCGGCTGGCCAAGCAGGACATTGTGCGGCACCAGCTCGTTCAGGAGATCGTTCTGGCCTACGCAAATGGCAAGGAATGAGCTTTTTATCGGGCGTTGATCAGAACTGGCCTTCGCCCGGGTCTGACTCGATAATGACAATCATGGACAGGGCGGACTGTCCTCCTGAGTTGAGGTGAGAGACTGCCGCGGCTGCGGGGTGCATGGCACACCGCGGGGGCGGCAGTCGGGCCTGTGAAACCAAAAACCACCCCACGCTCGGAATCCCGACGCCTGGAAGCCAAACGCCAGCGCGACGAACACCGCGACACGCTCTGGGAGCGCATGACGCGGTGGCTGAGCCCTGGTGCGCTGGCCATCTGGGCCGGTTTCTATGTAACGGCGCTGTTCATCCTGCTGTGGGGCAACGATTCGATGCCCTGGCGGCTGGGTCAGCGCATCGACCAGGACGTCACGGCACGGGTGGCGTTCGAATACGAGAACCAGCTCAGCACGCAGCAGGCCAAGCGGGCGGCCCGCGACAGCGCGCCCGACGTGTACCTGTTCAACGACGCGGTGGTGGAAACGGTCTTCCAGCGCCTGCAGCAACTGCTGGATCAGCCCGAGAGTGCGGCGCCGCGGCCCGCCGGATCCGGCGCCCGGGAGCGCCTCTCGGCAGAGGTGCTCGACGCGCTGCGCAAGTACGCCGCGGACGACGCCGGGAAGGCCGCCTACGCCGATGTGCTCGCCAAGCTCCGCAACCAGTTCGGCAACCTGTACATCGCGAGTTCCCGCAAGGACAGCCTGCGACGCGAGGGTCTGCAGCCGCCGGTTTCCATCCTGCGGCCCGCCGTCGGGCCCGACCGCAAGGTCATCAGCTCCGATCTCGTGCCGGTCACCGACCGGGAGTCGGTCCAGAAGGTGATCGAGCAGACGGTGGCTGCGGTGGCTCCTGCCTCCATCAAGGATGTGATGGTGGCGACGATCGAGCGGGTGCTGCTGGGGTCCCGGCCCGAGGAGGCGCAGGCGCTCTGGCAGTACGACCAGCTCGCCACCGGCCGGGAGATGAAGGAGGCGGAGGCTTCCGTCCGGCGCGTCATGGACACCTACCGGGCGGGCGATCCGATCATCCCGATCCCCGCCGGCAAACTCAGCGTCGAACTCGGCGAGCAGGAACTGCCGCTGCTGCGGGCGGAACACGAGAGCTTCCTGCGGGCACAGAAGACGGATCCCGTGCTGCGCCGGGAGCGGCTGCTGACCGACATCGGCATGGCCGTGGTCGTGCTGCTGATCACGCTGGCCCTGGTCAGCTATACGGTTCTGTACCAGGCCAGGGTGCTGCACCGGCCGGTGCGGGTGCTGGGCATCGTGTGCCTGCTGCTGGCGATGATCCTGCTGAGCCGGCTGAACGAGCGGGCCCAGTATCCCTACGACCTGCCGGTCGAGTTTGCGGTGGCGTTTGTGGTCATCGCGACGGCGCTGCTCACGATCGCCTACGACCAGCGACTGGCCCTGGGCGTTGCCGGCAATCTCGCGATCCTGGCCACGCTCGCGTCGCGGGGTGACTTTGCCCTGTTCGTGACGGTGCTGTCGGCGGCGGGCGTGGTGATCTTCTCGCTGCGGGAGATCCGCAGCCGCAGCAAGGTCATCGTGGTCGGCGTGGTGGCGGCCCTCACCGCGTTCACGGCCTCCGCGTCGATGGGCCTGATCCAGGCCCAGGACCCCAAATACCTGCTCGTGCACGCCCTGGCGGCCGGGGCGGCGGCGATCGGGGCCGGCTTCTTCGTCCAGGGCATTCTGCCGAATTTCGAGCGGCTCTTCGGCGTGGCCACGAGCATCACCATGCTCGAGTGGTCCGATGCCAGCCGCCCGCTGCTGCGGCGGCTCGCGCAGGAGGCTCCTGGAACCTACAGCCATTCGCTGCTCCTGAGCCAGATGGCCGAGGAAGCGGCCAACGCCATCGGGGCCAACGGCCTGCTGGCCCGGGTGGGCGCCCTGTATCACGACATCGGCAAGATCACGAAGGCGGAATACTTCGTCGAGAACCAGGAAGCGCGCATGAACCGCCACGAGCGGCTCAGCCCGACGATGAGCCTGCTGATCATCGTGGGGCACGTCAAGGACGGCGTGGAGATGGCGCGGGCCTACGGCCTGCCCCGCGTCCTGCATCAGTTCATCGCCGAACATCACGGCACGACGGTGGTCCGGTACTTCCACCATGCGGCCAACGAGCTGGCGGCCCGCAAGAAGGACCGCGAGATCCCCGACACCGAGTTCCGCTATCCGGGTCCCAAGCCGCGGTCGAAGGAGACGGCCATCCTGATGCTGTGCGACGGTTGCGAGGGGTCGGTGCGGGCCCTGTCGGAGCCGACGCCCGGACGCATCGAGAGCACCGTCCATCACGTGCTGATGGACCGGCTGACCGACGGGCAGTTCGACGAATGCGACATCACGCTGCGCGAACTGCACCTGGTGGAGCAGTCGCTGGTCAAGAACCTGGCCGCGATTCACCACGGTCGGATCAAGTATCCCAAGGCCGTCAGCGAAGAGGGCGCGGAAGTGCAGGGCCCGACCGCGCCGACGGGCGAACTCCGCCCCGCGCCCCGGTCGGGCGAGATGGCCCGCCAGGCATAGTGAGTCGGCGCAGGCGTGCGACGAGGCCCCACCATATCTGTTCGCCGGCTTGTGCCCGCTGCTGCGGTGACCTCGCGGGATGTGTCGCGCGCGGTGACCTGCGCGGCTCAAGGCTGCTGCATCCGGTCGATCAGCGTCGTTCTGGCCGATGACCAGACCCTGGCCCGGCTGCATCGCCAGTACATGGGCGATCCGCGCCCGACCGACGTGCTCACCTTCGATCTGCGTGACGACGGTGACGCCGAGGCGATCGAGGGCGAGGTGGTGGTCTCGGTTGAGACGGCGCGGCGGGAGGCGGTCCACCGTCGCCTGCCCGAAGCGGCGGAGATCCTGCGGTACGTGATTCACGGCACGCTTCATCTGGTCGGGTATGATGATGCCACGCCGGCCCGGCGCCGGCGGATGCGCGCGCGGGAGGACAGCGTGCTCAAGGAGCTTCGGCGGTCCGCGAGACGCCGGAGATGAACAGGAGGCTTCTGGCCGGTGTGGTGGAATGAACTCTGGATCGGCGTGGTGCTGGTGGTGTTGATCGTCCTGTCGACGACGGCGAACCTGGCGATCCGCCATTTTTCGCGCGTCCGAATCGCCGAAATGCTCGAGAAGCGCGGGCGCCCCCAGGCGCTGAGCCAGCTCGTGGAGCGCCGCAGCCAGATCACGTTCGCCACTTCATTCGTCCGCATGGCGTCGATCCTGCTGCTGGCCCTGCTGATCGCCCACTCCTTTGGCATCGCCCCTCAGCACGAGCCGGTCTTTCCCTACGTCGCGACGTTCATCACCGCGATTCTGCTGATCATGGTATTCGGGGTGGCCGTCCCCCACGCGTGGGCGCGCTATGGCGGCGAGGCCTTCCTCGTGGCCAGCGCCCCGGTGATCCGGGCGCTGCGGCTGCTCCTGTATCCGCTCCTGGCGTTCCTTCACCTGTTCGACGGGCTCGTCCGCCGCCTCGCCGGTATCCCCGAGCCCGAAGGGGAGGAGGACGAGGCGGGACAGATCGAAAAAGAGATCCTCGACGTGGTGAGCGAGGGCGAGAAAGCCGGCGCCGTGCACGAGGAAGACGCCGACATGATCGAGTCGGTCATCGGCCTTCGCAACACGACGGTCGTCGAGATCATGACGCCGCGGATCGAGATCGTCGCACTTCCGGATACCACCACGCTGTTCGAGGCCAAGGAAGTCATCACTCGGGCGGGCCACTCGCGCATCCCGATCTACGGCAAGGACATTGACGACATCAAGGGCGTTCTGTACGCGAAGGATCTGCTCAACGTCGGCGAATCCGAGTCGTTCGATCCGACTGAGATCATGCGCAAAGTGCCGTTCGTGCCCGAGACCAAGCCGGTGACCGATCTTCTCCAGGAGCTGCGGCAGAAGAAAGTTCAATTGGCCATCGTGCTCGATGAATACGGCGGTACGGCCGGACTGGTGACGATCGAGGACATTCTCGAAGAGATCGTCGGCGACATCGCCGACGAGTACGAAATGCCCGAGCCGTCGCCCATCCGCCGGATCGATCCGCAGACGCTCGAGGTCGACGCCCGCGTGCACATCGACGAGCTCAACGACGAGCTGAAGATCGCCCTGCCCGAAGACGAGGACTATGACACGGTGGGTGGATTTCTTTTCAGCGCCATGGGTAAAATTCCCGCCGCGGGCGAAGAGTACCAGTACAACAACGTGAAATTCCGCGTTCTGGACGCCGAGGAGCGCCGGATCAACCGGCTGCGGATTCAGGTCATACCCGAGGAAGCGACGGCGTAGCCGGATGGCGGGGGCCGAGGTGGACGGCCGGCCCGGTCGGCGGACACCCGCTGAATGGGTCTCCGCCCGATCGTCGCCGTGATCAGGGAAGGAGCCTGGAATGCTGGTGTTATCCCGACAGCGCGATGAAAGTATCGTGATCGGCGACAATATCGAGGTGACGGTCGTCGATCTGCGGGCAGACAAGGTTCGCCTCGGCGTCACCGCTCCGCGGAACGTGTCGGTCCATCGCAAGGAGGTGTATGACGCGATCCAGCGGGAAAACCGGGCGGCGGCGGCGTTGAAGCCCAGGGACGTGGCGGACGTGATGCCCAGCCCCCAGCGCTCGAGAGGTGCCAGAATGAAGACGCTGCATGCCCGCACGCCCGGGCGGATCGATTTCGGCGGCGGCGGAACCGACGTGGCGCCGTATTGCGTGGAGCATCATGGCGTCGTCGTCAACGCGGCGATCAACTACTACGCCTACGCTACGCTCGTCCCGCGGGAGGATCGTCAGATCCACCTGTTCGCCCAGGATCTGGGCAGGCGCGAGGTGATCCCGTCGCTTCAGGCGATGAAGCTGGAGGGGGAGCTCGACCTGATCAAGGCGTGCATCCGGCGGGCGGCGCCGTCGCGCGGCTTCGAGCTCACGACCTATACGGAGATCCCCATGGGTTCGGGGCTTTCGAGCAGTGCGGCCATCGCGGTGGCCGTCTGCGCGATCTGCACGCAGTACGAGCACGGCCGGTTCGATCAGGCCGCGATGGCCCACATGGCCAGCGCCGCCGAGCGCGACGATCTGAACCACTGGACGGGCAAGCAGGATCAGTTCGCGGCGGCGGTGGGAGGGTGGAACTTCCTGCAGTTCGTCGGCGATGACGTGCCGCGCGAGCCGGCGAGACTGAGCGAGCATACGCTGCGCCAGCTCGAGAAGAATCTGCTTCTGGTCTTCACCGGCAAGGCGCATCTGGCCGGAAACATCCATCTCGACATCCTGGCCGACTACCAGAACAAGACGGGCACGGTCCTGCCGGGCATGCACGGGCTCAAGGCGGTCGGCCGGCAGATGCAGACCGCCCTGCGGGAAGGCGACCTCGAGGAATTCGCCGCCCTGCTCGACGAGAACTGGAAGTACCACCAGATGCTGCATCCGAGCTGCTGGACGCCCGAGCTCGACAAATTCATGCAGACCGGCCTGGAGAACGGAGCCCTTGGCGGCAAAGTGTGCGGCGCGGGCGGGGGCGGCTGCATCGTCTTTTATGCCCGCGATAACACCAAGCCGCAGCTCGCCCGGGCGCTGCAGGGCATCGGCGGGCAGATCCTGCCGTTCTCGTTCGACACCGCCGGCACGATCGTGTGGTGAGCTGCGGCGTCAGGTGTGGCACGGGCGCCTCGTCTGTGCTGGCACTGGTGCTGTCTTCACGGGCGGTTGTGCCATGTTCCGGGACTGCCCTCCCCAGAGTGGTTCCATCCGGCAGGTCATCACACTGAGTCGAGCCCGCGAGCACCGTCGCCGTTCGTGTGCGTGAACTCTCACGGTCAGCGATTGTCACTCAAGTTCTGAGATGATGTGCTTGGGATCGCGCGGGGTGAGCGTCATGTGCTTGCAGTCGACGATGAGGTCAAGGGCTTCGAGAACAATGGCTCCGATCAGGGCGTCTCGCCGCTTCGGTTCAACGACGGCCGTAAACAGCCCATGTCGGGTGCCGAAATCCAGACGAATACTGTCGGCAACATCCCGCAGCGCCGATCGTCCGTCCACATAACGGATCCGGGCCTTGTCGGTCAGAGGTAAATCCAGCGCGCGGACGACCTCCCTGGGAATCACGAGACTTGAAGCACCCGAGTCGACCACGCCTTTGACTCTGATACGACGGACCTGATCTGGTGCAAGCGAGCCTCTCCGCACCAGCGCCATGTCGTCGTTGTTTGTCAGTTCCACTTCGACCGAAAAGCGTCCCATGCAGTCGTCCTTGTGGCGGATCATATCTCACCCCTTTCGGGTCACTCTGTGATTCTATCACACCAGCCGGATCTGCACGATTTCGGCGGGGGCGTTCACGCGGACGGGGAACCAGTTGCCGACGCCGGCGTTCACGTACAGAGCCGACCTCCCACGGCGGTATTCTCCCCAGAGGTAGCGGAACATCATGCTGCCCGCCCCGATGCGCACGGGCCAGCCGGGCGGGGTGAGCATGAGCTGCCCGCCGTGGGTGTGACCGGCGAGCGTCAGATCCACCCCGAGCGGTGCGAGCGCGTCGAACGCGTGCGGATGGTGCACCAGCGCGAGGGTGAATGCGTCGGGGTCGGCGGTCGCCAGCGCCGCCGCCGCACGCCTCTGGTGGCCCGGGTCGCCGCGGTTTTTCCCGTCGGAGCGCGACCAGCCCAGGCCGGCGATCTGCACGCGCTCGCCGCCGATGTCGAGGGCCAGGTGCCGGTCGATCAGAAAGTGGGGCTCGCGATCGCGGACGTACTGCACGAACTCTCGCGGGTTGTCAATCAGGTCGTGGTTCCCCATCACGACATACCGGCCGTGGCGGCTTTCGAGCTGGGCGATGGCCTCGCACGCGGCCGGCAGAAAATCGTTCGAGTGGTCGATGATGTCGCCCGTCACGGCCACGATGTCGCTGCGCAGCGCATTGGCCTCCTCGATCATGCGCGGGAGGTGTTCCGGCCGGAACAGGCGTCCGGTGTGCATGTCGCTCACATGTGTGATCGTCAGCCCGCGCAGCCGCTCCGGCAGACGCGGCAGACGCATGCGGATGCGCCGCACGACGAATGCGCCGTCCTGGACCCGGCCGGCGGCGACGGCCGCCAGGCTTCCGGCGAATGGGGCGGCGGTGGCCGCCAGGAGGATGCGGCGTCGGGACAGCGAGAGCTCGGCGCCCGGATGGGCGGCGCTCGGAGGGTCGGGGGCTTCGGAGCGAAGTGACCGATCAGCCGGCGGAGGGCCGAGGTCGGCCCCCCGGGCGACCGCCGACCCGCTCGAACCGCGGCGGCGCCATCCCCTCGCCGGAAGGGCGATCACCCACAGGACGGCGGCACCCGCCCCCAAGGCTGCCACCAGAAGGTTCCACGACATGATCCACATGACGCCCCAGGTCGGCCACTGGTCCCACCATCGCCGCCGGAACATCAGCAGAAACACCGGAACCAGCATGAGCAGGACGTACAGCAGCCAGCCGGCGCGCAGGCTTCGACTCCATCCGCCTTTTCGGCGGCGAAGCTCTGCGAGCAGCCGGACGGCCCAGCTCCACCACAGGATGTTGCCGCATATGACCAGACCCACAACCGAGAGGAAGCCCGCATGCCGCGGCCACGGCCAGGGCAGCTTCTGCAGGATCAACACGCCCAGGCAGAGCAGCAGGCCCAGCCGGGCCAGGGCGGCCCATCGCCGAGGCGCCCCCGTGCCGGGGTTCACGCTGGCGAGTGGGGCCGTGCGGTTCACTTCGGATGGAAGAGAATGGTGCAAGTCAATACCTCTGCATCACTTCTGTGGCTCAGCTCAACAGGTTGACGCAACCCGCGCGGTTCGCAGGACGCGTGGAGAGGCGCCTCACCGGCCGGCGCCCGGCTCGATCCACCTCATCCATGGCGCCCCCGATTCAGTCTCGCTGAAACAGCGGCGGGAGAGGCCCAAACCGAATCATTTGCATTCCCCCAGATACGTAGTATATTAGAAAAAGTCACATCTGTTTTCCTGCGACATATGACGCCTTCAAGCAGGAGGTGCCCAGACGCATCCAACCGGGTCAGTTCGTGGCGTGCCACCATCGCTTCATTGCCGGCGGTCCGTTGAATCCGACTGGTGCTGCCCGAGGGTGCGTGAGTGGGTTCCGGCGTGGGTGGCGCCGAAGCGCGGTGTTCTCGGATGATGAATCGGCGCCGGCCGGTTGAGGCGGGAAGGTGATCAAAGAGCTGAACGTGGGGGGAGACCGTCCGAGCCGCTGACGCTCAGGGCGGACACCCACGACGGGGGGTGGAAAGAGGCGTCTGGGCCGTGGTGGGTGCCACGGCCCACTCTGTCACGGCTGCGCAGCCCGTCCGCGGACTGCGCAGCCGCGGGGGGGGAGGGGGGCAAAAAAAAACGAGGGTCCGAGCTCGCCGTTACTCGGACCCTCCAAGCCAGGCTGCCCGCTCCTCAGAGCGGAGACCCACAGCCTATATCGGTGCTATCGTCCAGCACCACGGCCTCCTGAACTTGTTTGTCCGCGGAATCCGGATCTGAACGGGTTCAGGCCGCTGCGGCCCCACCGTCCGATAAGGAAGCCCATCTCAGCCACCGGCAGGCAGCTTAGAGAGCTTAGTGATGCACCATATTCCGTGTGTCGATGATGATCG
This sequence comes from uncultured Planctomycetales bacterium, assembly GCA_964591605.1. GTDB lineage: Bacteria > Planctomycetota > Phycisphaerae > UBA1845 > PWPN01 > CAYLLT01. Next base: position 1,118 of record CAZQEN010000295.1, on the reverse strand, counting down.
AGATGCTTGAATGCTGCTTGTTTCCACACCTGTGAGCCGGCAGTCGCGAACAGTGATGCGAGGGGCCGGGAGCGATCGGAGACGATGGACGAGGACGCGGCTTCCCGGCGCGCCTCGGCCAACACGGTTTCAAGAGTTGATAGCCAGCTAAAACTGCTTCAGCTTCGGGAAACCAGGCCGGCGTGGCCGGTGTCACGCCAGTTGGCAGCGATCCCTCAACGCGAGGAGCAGGACATTCCCTCATGAAAGCCGCGGCCATCCCCTTACGCCTGCTGGTCGAGACCCTGGCGGTCATGATGTCGACTGAAGTGCTCGTCATGGTCCTGCTGCCGGCCATCGCGCCGGGCCTGCACGGCCTCGCCGAGAGCCTGCTCGATGCCGCGCTGCTGGTGCTCCTGGCCGGCCCACTGCTGGTCTGGCGGATGAACGCTGCGATGAGGCGGCCGGGCACGGTAGAGCCAGACGAGAAGACGCGCAACGTCCTGTTCCGGATACGGGGCGCTGCCCTGGTCCTGGGTGTGACGCTCATCCTGATGGCGGGGACCATTCTCGTCGCCATGAATCAGTACGGTCGCAGTGAGTATGACGTACTTGCGGTCAAGGATTTCCAGGCCCGGGTGCGGCTGCTTGATGAGCGGCTCACCCTCTGTGCGCGGCTCGCCGCTGCCACCGGTGACCCGCGGTGGGAGGAATGCCATCGGGCGGCGGAGAAGGAGCTGGATGCTGTCCTCGAGGACTGCGATCGGCATCTGCTCGCATTGCCGGGTCGAGAGGGGTCCGAGAAGGCCCGCGCCGCCCTCGCTGCCGCCAACCAGTACACCACGCAGCTCATTGCCCTGGAGAACGCGTGCTTCCGGCGGGTGCGGGAGGGAGACCGGCCCGGTGCGACGGCGGTGGTGATGTCCGCCGAATACGACCGGCTCAAAGCGCGATACGTCCGGGCTGCCGCCCTCGTCGACGGTGAAATCGAGCGCCTGACCCGCAATGCCCTCATCGTAGACCATCAACGGGCTCACATGAGCGCCTGTCTGGGCCTGCTGTCGGCCGTCATCATGTTCGGCGCCATGCTCTGGTCGCTGGGACGCAGCCGAACCCGGGCCGAGGGCCTGGCACGGGCT
>CAZQEN010000294.1:0-10060 GCA_964591605.1 uncultured Planctomycetales bacterium | reverse complement strand
ACCTGAGGGTCGCTTCGCAGTTTTCCCGTGGGGCGGTTGCTCGTCTCAGTCGTCGGCTCGTCGGGATTCGCCCGGCCCGTGTACTCCCGCTGCAGCACGCCTTCGTTCTTTTCGTTGTAGAAGAACTCCTTCACATTGCCTTCGCGGTCATTCAGGATCGTCTTGATGACCGCCCCGTTGTTGAAGCCGGGCTGCTGGTCGTCGGGCTGCGGCGTCTGCGGAACGTAAACCAGGTCAATGATGTCGCCTTCCTCGCCCCAGACCTGGCGTATGATGCGGTCGTAGTTTAAATCCCCAACACTCCTTGTGGCGGCATAGATATTACGCAGGTACACCTGTTCCTTCGGGTCAGTGATGGTCAGCAGGTTGTGACCCAGGCGCAGCTTCTCCTGCTCATCTGCGTCATGGGCGACGACGGAGTAAGTGTAGATCGTCTTCTTGCCAGCGGGAAAGTCATTGCCATGGGGCGTGCCGCTGACCGCCGGCGTCGTCACCGACTTGAGATCACCCCACATGCCGTAGGGGTCTTCGTCCTCGTAATGCTCGTAGGTCACGGTCTGACCGGTGAAGTCGGCCGTCACGCTCTGGATGAAGTGGTAACCGTTTAGCGGCGCCCGGTACGTGATCGTGTAATGCCGGCCGAGCGTGTCAATGATGCCGGTGTTGAGGCCGGTGGCCGGGTCGTACTCGAACGTCATCGTGTTGCCGTTGTGGTTCACAATCTCTTTGATCCGCCCGCGCTGTCGCGTGGGAAGGCTGGTGTCGTGCGGGCTGAAAAAGACCTGCTTCCCGGTGTCCTCGAACGTGAGCGTATACGTCGCGTCCGTCCCCGGCCCATCCTTGGTCAGAACGCGGAAGTACCCATTCATCTCCCATCGGTCAGTCCCGGCCGGAAGAAAGTTGTCGCGGCGCGTGTTGCCATCGAAGACCTCGATCCCGCCACCCGGGCCATCTCGGATGACCATGCTGTACGAGTAATCCCACCCCTTCGCCAGGTAAGAGTCGAAGATCACCTTCGACCGGTACTTCCGTGCCCAGACGAAATCGAAACCCCGGCCTGGAACGCGCAGGTCCTCTTCTTCAAGGTAGAATTCACCGTTGAAAAAGTAGACGGGGTCAATATCGTCGGACTTATCGTTGGGGCACTTGTTGAGATGCTCATAAAGTTCAGGGTGGGCGGTCGGGCAGTTGTTAAAGGGATCGTCCGGGCACGGGTCGCACGGGTCGCCCCGTCCGTCTCCGTCGAAGTCTGTCTGGCTGGGGTTATGCATGTCAGGGCAGTTGTCGCACGAGTTTCCGAATTCATCCTCATCGTCGTCTCTGGCTACCGCCAAGTCCACTGATGTTCTGCTGCACTCGTTTCCCTCCCAGTCGTGGACGGAGATGGTGACCTCGATTGACGAGGAAGCGGGAGTCCCCGGTTCGAGAATCGCCTCGACGGTGTCCTCATACGTCAGTCCTGCCCCGATATCGATCTCGCCTGGTTGACTCGGAAAGGCGAGCAGCGGATCATCGGAGGATAAGATGACATGAAACGTTTTCTCGCAGTCATACGGATTGTATATGCTAAAGGGGAGTTCGAGCGGCATGGTTTCAGGCCCGAAACAGGCCTCCGGGCACGACTGAGCATCGTCACACAGCGTAGCGGCGCAAGCCGGCGGCGGGGGCCCCGGGGGCTGCGGGGGTGGAGGAGGAGGCGGTGGGGGCAGCGGATAGCATAGACACGGAGGATAGAGACAAGACGAAGGCTCGGCTACGCCGGTCAACTGGAGACAAGTGTACTCCGATCTACTGTTCTGTTTCGCAGCTTCCACATCGGTTTCGTCCACGAGGGAGTCACGGTTGTAATCATACGAATCGTTGATTGGCGCGCGGTTCAATTCGGTGTGACCGTTGCATGGTGACGGCGGACTGCCACATTCGATTATCGGAGCGTTCTGATCATCACAATCGACCAGCGCACTTGTTCCGACCACGCTCACGCCTTCGGCCTTGGCCAAGCCGAAGTAGAACACATCCTCGCATTCCAATTGATCGATCGCTCCTCCCGTCAGCACGCGCGTCCGCAGCCAGCGGTGATTGGTGCTGGTGTTGTCCGCGAAGATGATCGTGACACGGTCGGTGTGGGGCAGCGTCGGATGCGGAGCAACCGTCACGCTGGTCGGCACCCGAACCAGACCGGTAAAGCCACCGGTCAGTGTTTGGTTGGTGCTCTCAACAAACTCGAACGTCGAGGCAATCTGCGGGGCGGTCAGAGCACCCGCCGGCAGAGCGGCACAAACCACATACTGGACATCCACCATGATGCCGTTGATGCCCTTGGTGTAGCTGATGTAGTTCACCTGGTCCGCATTGGGTGGCGGAGACGGAATCAGCGGAGCCCAGCCTGGCAACAGGGCGACAATCCGCGATGGGACCGCCGAATTGTCGTTGCAGGGCTGGCCGCCATTGAACGTGTTGTTGCACGCGGTCGACGCCGTGTCGTAGAACGAGTTGTTGTAGAAGATGTGGCGGCCGACGATCGTTCGAGAACAAGATGCATTCACTGGCCGTGCGACCACGCCGCAGCCGACGACCAGGGCCAAAGCGATCACTTCCTGCTTCCACCTGCATCGGGAGTCGCCTCGGCCGTTTCTGCGGACTGATTGAAAGAGTTCGGCTGACATATCCTTTGCCTCGGTTCTCAGCTGGGCACTCAAGACGCCGCGATCACATCACTGGTCGACCCGATTCTGCGGCGGCGGCCGACTGGCTTGCGTGGTCATGGGCTGACGAGATTGAACGTGAGCGTGCCGGCGTGGACGACATTCGCCGACGGGGTACACGGGCTAATGGGATTGGAGCAGACAGCGACCAGCGAGGTGCTGCGATCCGCGGACACCACCAGCGTATAAGCACCCGGATCGAGTCCGGACGTGTTGATCTGGCCCTCCAGCACCGGAACCACGCCGAGGGCGGAGCAGTTGGGGAGGATCCACTCTGCGAGCCCGATGCCGTAGATCGGGGTGGTATTGGGAGGAAGGCAGGCGCCGAGCCCGCGGAGCGTTCCCTGGTTCTCAGGGTCGGTGCCGACGGACGGCAACTGAGCCAGCAGCAAGCCGGGGCCGCCGTTCTCGGGTGGATCGATCAGACGCCCACCCGAGCGACCGTCTCCGTCCACAGCGAAGGCGCTGGAGAAAGCAGCGAACTCCAGCGGATCGGGCCCCCTCCCGCCGTCGGCGTCGCCATCATTGATGCTGCTGAACCAGCCGGGCGAGGTGGCCGACCCCGCGCCGATTTCAACAAGTGGACCGTTGGCGTCGCCTTCGTGGAGTTCCAGGTCAAACTGGAAACAAGCGATGCTTGCTGCCGGTAAGCCATGACCCGGCCCTCCGGGATGAAAGTGGGTGCCATAAACCTCGATCACGACGCTCCAGTCGATGACGTCACCCACCTCGAACGTGGGATTGACGGAACAAGTGCCGCGGATGAAGTGGGGAAACTCGGAGGATTCTTCGTATTCATCGGCCCGATTGTCGCCGCCCCACTCTACGGTGTATCGAACGACGCTTCCGCAGGCATCGCCGACGAAGTCGCCGTCACGATCCTCCTGACTGGCGTTCGATAGCGCCGGACAGTTGTCGCACCCGTCGCCGACGCCATCGCCGTCGAGGTCTGTGCCGAGGCAATCGACGACCTTCAGGGTGAAGACACGCTCCTCCTGCTCGTCAAACCAGGGGGCCAAATAGCACTCGTCCGGCTCAGGCGGAACATGTTCCGTCCAGATGTGGGCCTTGAGGCGATAGATCCCGGCAACTGTGAGATTGGGCGCGGCGCCGACAAAGCTCCAGTCGATCACCATCGCCCCGTTCACGAGACCGCTCACCAAAGTCTCCTCCATCACCAGACGGCAGTTACAGGACGCGTCCTGTGAGTAGCTGTAATTGATTCTCAGATCCGTGTCTGTCGAAGAGGGAAGCACCTGAAATCCCAGGAAACCCGCCCAGTCGGACGCCGTCCAGGTATCGCTTCCAGATGGATTTTGGGCTTCCCGGACACGGCAGGCCGCAAGAGCCGTCGTGAGAATAAGCATCGGATCCCCCGGCCGGTACTCCGGGCAGGGGGGTATCGGGCAGCCCTGCGGGCAAGCTGCCTCAGTTCTGCTCGCCAGTGGTGTCAAGAGTAACCAGGTGGTCAGGCATGGAGCGAGGAATAGTCGTTTAGCGTGCATCGGCCTTCACCTCCTTTGCGCGTGACTTCGCGCGCTTCTCCTGGCGAGTCACGATCTGGATGTGTTCTGCGTACGGAGACAGGGGGAACCTGGTTCGCAGGGCTTCTGCGGCCGCGGTGGTTTCTGATTCTGGTGCCGACATTCGCCGCAGGCATTCCCAGATTCTGAAGAGCGTCCGCGGCAGGTGATCCATACGGGGCCAAATCTCGTTTTCGATGGGATAAGCGGCGATGACCTGGCGGAACTGGTCGAGGGCTTCCTGGAATCTCTCCAGTTTCTGCAATTCCTCGCCGAGGAAGAACCGTACGGTCGCGATTTCCTGTCGGAACTGCCGCGGGTCATATCTGCCGAGGAGCTGCAGTCCGTGATTCGCGGCCGACTCCGAGTCGCCTTGCCACGCATAAGATTCGAGAATGAAGAGGTCGGCACGGATCCTGTCTGCCGGTCTGGCCTCGGGGAGCTCCAGCACCGCCCGGCAGCGTCGGCGGATCTGGTTCCACTGCTCGGGCGCGATCGTCCTGGCCAGCCTCGCGCTCCAGGGCAGGAGCTCGATCTCCAGGCCGATGCTTTCCATCGTGGCCTGCGACATGAAGGGTGACTCCGGGTCGGCCGCGACTTCCTGATAATGGGCGAGTGCTACGCGTCTGTCCTCTGTCCGCTTGCTCGTGCGATACAGGGCAGCCAACCGCATTCTGGCCATCTGGACGATGCGGGATTTGGGAGCCGTGGCGGCAACTTGATCCAAAATGCCCTGGAAGGCCGTGATGGCTTCGGCCCGTTGGGTCCTCCTCAGCAGCAAATGTCCCTTCGTGTCATTCGCGCGAAGTGCGGAGGCCGTGCCCGGGTGCTTGCCGGTCACATACTCGAGCGTGGCGATCGCCTGATCGAGATCTCCGGCTCTGGCCTGCTGACGGGCACCCTCCACCATTGCAGCGGCCTGCGACTCGCTGGCCGTAAGTGCTTGCGCTGGCGCGGGATCCACTTGATCCAGCTGCGCCTTGAGGACACCGGCCGCTGTCGTGAAGCTCGAGTCAGGGAATCGGGACGTCAGGAGGTGAATCGACTCGGCGGCGTCCATGGTGCAACCAGCCTTCACGCAGGTTGACGCCTTGCCGTAAAGCGCCCGTTGGAATTGGAAACCGGTAACTCCTCCTCTGATGACGGCCTCGTAATTGACCAGCGCCTGATCGAACTGGCCGGAAGTCTCGAGAGATTCCGCAATGTCGAGTCTGAGACTTGCCTCTTCGGGGGAAAGCAGGATTGAATCTACCTCATTCGCCGATGTCTCCGACGAGGCAGGTTGGGCGAGGCCGATTAGTAGCAGCATGCAGCCGCACTGGTGCGAGAAGACCATTCTGAAGGCAAGGGGCGAGGTAGTGAGAAGAGCCGCTTCCCATTGCAGTGTGACGCACATCCAGCGGAAAACTGGTGGGAACTTTTGTCGCAGCACCATTGGCAACGGTCCTCCATCACGACACATTGGGACCCTCAGGAGCCGAAAAGCTCAGTCCAGTGCCAACAGGCTGACACTGGGGCGTTGGTTTCTCGAGGCTGGTCTGCGTGATGGACTTCCGTCACCCGACGGCGGCCCCTGGCGCAGCCCGAGCCGGGACGTGCGGATCGCACCAGCCTGTGGACAGCCGAGATTCCTTCTTGCTGATCCGGCGGATACTAAACATGCCTCCGAATGGGAGGGCATCATAGCGTATTGACTTCTGCGTGCAAGTGAAAAGTACGCAATAATTTTAGAATCTGCCTCGCCCCGAAGAATAGCCATGGCTCAGGGGTGACGGCGAGACATCAGAGGCTCTGAGTGGGGAAGGACTTACGGAATGAGTCTGGGGTTATGAGAGGACATTCTGCGCCCAGTGTGATTTGAGAAAAAAAGGTCGTGAGTCTCTGGATTCCGCCACGTCTTTCCCGCGGAGAGGATCTTGGCGGTAGGGGGTGTCGAGCGGCCACGACAGAGAAGTCGGGCGCATCGATCGGGCGTTTACGGGTCGGGGCAAATGGATCACTGACAGGGAACGAGGCCGAGTGTCGCGGGAGCGAACGGGTTTCCCCGCAGCGGAATGCAGTGCGGCCCGGCAGGAAATCATGGATCCATGTGCGGGCGGCGTGGCTCAGGCGGGGATGGTCTTGGCAGTGGGGGTTGGGGTCGCTATCCTTGGGGGGCCGGGTTGCGGGGGAGCCGTGGAGGGGGAGTGGTGAGCGACGGGGGGCCCGGGGTGACGGAGAGTCGTCTCCGGGGCGGAAGAGCGCTGGGGAGATACACGGCTTCGGGCGTCAGGGCCTGCGGTTTGTGGGTCGGGTCGTCCGGGTGAGGGGTCGGGGGACGGCCCTGTGCGAGAATTCGGCGGGGAAGGACGCGTGACGGGTCCGATCGAGGACCGCTTCGCACCGCTAGCTCAATTGGATAGAGCATCGGTCTACGGAACCGAAGGTTGCTGGTTCGACTCCAGCGCGGTGCAGTTTCCTTCAGGGTACAACTCAGAGCGTGTGTGTGCAGGTCGATCAGAGCCGTGCGGCCGTAAGGAAGCGGTCTGTGATCACGCTGAAGCATCCCCTCCCTGACCCTCGGGGGTCTGATGGTTTGACCGCTTCTCGCGCAGGCACTCAGCTCGGCGAGGCCCTCCCCCATGGCAGGTCCGGGCCGGTCCTGGCGCGCCGGGAGACCGACACGCCCGCTCTCGAAATCATGGCCAGACCCATGCAGGCTGGGTGTACTCCGGAGTTGGGGCCGGTGCGCCGGCGCGGTACAGTCTGGTCCGCGCACTTCCTGTTGTCCTGAACGGTTGGCCCGCGGTCCGTGTCAAGACGGTATTTCAAGCCTCCAGGTCGTGTTGAGTGGGGCGGACCCGGGCGGCACTCGGAGAGTGTCTGCAGCAGCGGGGGGAGCCGGGCGGCAGGGCGGTATCGCGGATGGTGCGTTGGCACTCGAGATTCCGGGAGGAGGTCGTCACATGTCCTACCAAATCAGGCGAGCGGAGATCTGGGCGGTCGGTATCGAGGACCGGCCGGGTGGAGTGGCGGAGAAACTGGCGGCGCTGGCGGGCGCGAAGGCCAATCTGGAGTTTGTGCTGGCCCGTCGAGCCCCTGACCGGCCGGGAGCGGGGCTGCTGTTCGTGAGCCCGATTCGCGGGGCCGGCCAGATGAAGGCCGCCCGGGAGGCGTGCTTTGCCAAGAACCAGATACCAGCGTGCGTGCGCGTGGAGGGACCGGACCGGCCGGCGCTGGGGGCACGGCTGACGCAGGCTCTGGTGGAGGCGGGCATCAATCTGCGCGGGTTGTCGGCGTCGGCGATCGGGAAGCGATGCGTCTGCTTTCTGACGTTCGACAGCGACGCGGATGCACGAAGCGCGATGCGGGTGCTCAAAAAGCTCAAGTGATCGCGTGAATGGGGATGGTGCTTGCGCCGGCGAGACGAATGAAACCCACACGAAGAGAATTCCTGCAGGCGACGGCGGCGGCGGCCATGGGTGCGAATGTCGCCGGGTCGGCGGACATGGAGGGGCCGGATGCCGTGGCCATCGCCCGAAGGCACTGCATCGAGCGGCACCAGCCCACGCCGAGCTTCTTCGAGGGGATGCTGCTGGGCAACGGCGACATCGGCGTCTGCGTGACCGTTCGGCCGGACGCACTCGGGCTTCACATCGGCAAACTCGATGCCTGGGACATCCGCGTCAGCGAGGATCACGCCGCGCACGTCGTGCCGTTCAGCGAAGTGCTCAAGCTGTGGGAGCGGGCGAGCGACGAGGCGAAACGGCAGGGCAGGCCCGATATGCGGTCGCTGGAGGGCAATATCCCGTTCCTGCGCGAGTACACGCAGAAGACCCGCTCGTCGTACGCCCGGCCGTGGCCGCGGCCCTGGCCCTGCGGCATCGTCTGGATGCACTGGGACTCACGGGCGGTCCGACTCGTCAGGCAGGTGCTCGATCCATCGAGCGGGATGCTCACGGTCGAGCTCGAGCACGACAATCTGCGGGGGGCAGTCCGCCGATTTGAGATTCTGTGCTTCGTGAACTGGACGACGGGGCATATCTGCGTGTCGACGCAGGTGCCCGCGCCGGTGGTGAGCATCGCATACTATCCCAACCTGGACGAGGCGGCGCAGCTTCCGGCGCCGGAGCTCGAGGCGTCGGCGGAGGCCGGATTCTCCGAGTTCACCTGCCGTCAGGTGTTTCCGGCAACGGCGCCGACGCAGCAGACGCCGCATCCGCCGCCGTGCGACAAGGACCGCGACTTTTTCTTGTGCGGCCGGGTCGCGGGCTCGTGGGATCGCGAGGACGCCGCGGCGGATCCGGGCCGGTCCAGGCCTCGGACACGGGTGTTCCTGCGCACCGCGGCGGTGCAGCCTCTGCGCGTGGACCTGATGCTGCTGACGCCGCGGGACCGGGCGGATCATGTGAATGTCGCCCGCAGCGAGGCGGCGCGGCTCTCGAACATCCCGATCGAGCGTCTGCGGCGCGAGAGCGAGGCGGGATGGGCGGGGTTCTGGGCACGCAGCGCGGTCGAGTTCGAGGATCGGGAGCTCGAGCGGATCTGGTATCATAACCAGTATTTCCTGGCCTGCTGCCTGCGCGAGGGGAAGGTCGCGCCGGGCCTGTTTGGCAACTGGAGCAGCGGGCGGATCGGCACCGCCTGGCACGGCGACTACCACATGAACTACAACACGCAGCAGGTGTTCTGGGGCGTGTTTTCGAGCAACCACGTCGATCAGCACCTGCCGTATGTCGAACTCTGCGAAGATCTGCTGCCCATGGCCCGGGCGTTCGCCCGCGACCATTTCGGTCTGCCGGGGGCGTACTTTCCGCACTCGGCCTACCCGGTGCCCAGCCAGGTGAATCCCTACCCGGTGCCGCCGTGGGGCTACGAAGTGTGCGAGACGCCGTGGGTGGTGCAGAGCCTGTGGTGGCATTACCTCTACACGCTGGATGAGGCCTACCTGCGGCGGGTGTATCCGCTGCTGGCGGACGCGGCGCGGTTCGTGGCGGCTTATGTGAAGAAGGGCGACGACGGAAGGTATCACATCATCCCCACGGTGTCGCCGGAGAACTGGGGGTTCACCGTTGATTTCCGCCTGAACCGCGATTGCATCATGGACCTGGCGCTGACGGAGTTCCTGCTGGACGCGGTGGTGCGGGCTTCGCAGGTACTGGGGGTCGATGAGTCGGAGCGGTCGCGCTGGAGCGAGATCCGCTCGAATCTGGCGCCGTATCCGAAGGCGGAGGGGCCGTACGGCGAGGTGTGGCTCGACGTGGCCGATGCCCCGACGGAATGGGTCTACAACATCCCGGTCACGCTCGCCCCCGTCTTTCCGGGGGAGCAGGTGGGGATCGGCCTGCGGGAAGATCAGCTTGACATCGCGCGGCGCACGGCGCGCCTGGTGCGCCTGGAAGGGGGGAACGACCTGGTCTATCAGCCGCTGATCCTGGCGCGGCTGGGGATGCTGGATCTCGAGCACTTCAAGCGCGAGGTGCGTTACTGCCTGCTGCCGATGGGGGTGGCGGGCGATCGCGTGCGGCAGATCGATGGGCGCTACCGCGACTCGACGGATTTCGACTTCATGATGCGTATGGGTGTGTGGGTGGAGAACCTGGCGCTGCCGGCCGTGCTCAACGAGTGCATGATGCAGAGCTACAGCGGGGTGATCCGGCTGTTTCCATGCACGCGGAACCTGGGGCCGGCGCGGTTTCGCAACCTGCGGGCGGCGGGGGCCTTCCTGGTGAGCGCGGCATGGGACGGGCGGAGCGTCACGTCGGTGCGGGTGTTCAGTGAGAAGGGGGCGAGGGCGCGCGTGGCGAGTCCGTGGGGGCGGGCGGAGGTGCGCGTCACCGAGCTGACGACGGG
>CAZQEN010000293.1:4024-10081 GCA_964591605.1 uncultured Planctomycetales bacterium | reverse complement strand
CATCGGCACGCGCGGCCCCGGCGAGCGGCAGATCGAAATCGACCGGCGGATCGTCTCTCGCCGCATGAGCTTCCTCAAGCGCCAGATCGAAGAGATCGATCAGCGTAAAGTACGCCAGGTCCGGGCCCGGCACGAGCATTTCAACGTGTCGCTCGTCGGCTACACCAACGCCGGCAAGAGCACCTTCATGAACACGGTGACCGGCGCGGGTGTGTCGGCGAAAGACCGGCTTTTCGAAACGCTCGACACCAGGACCCGCAAATGGAACCTCGGCGGCGGCGATTACGTGCTGCTCAGCGACACCGTCGGTTTTCTGCGGCGGCTCCCGCATCACCTGATCGCCTCCTTCCGAGCCACCCTCGAGGAGGCGATCCATGCCGATCTGCTCCTCCACGTCGTGGACGCCTCGTCGCCGACGGCGTGGGAGCAGTATGAGGCGGTAACCGGCGTCCTGGCCGAACTCGGCTGCGCGGGTAATCAGACGCTCGTGCTGCTCAACAAGATCGACGCCGCCCAGGACGAAGCGGCCGTCACCATCCTGCAGCACAAGCTGCCCGGCGCCATGACCCTCTCCGCCCGAACCGGCCAGGGCATCGTCGAGCTGGCTGAGCGGGTGCGCGGGATCATGAACGGCCCGCCGACGCGGGCGACCGTGCGCGTCCCCGGCACCGAAGGCCGCGTCATGCACACGCTCGAACGCCACGCCCAGATCCTCGACCGCCGCTACGTCGACGCGTCGGTGGAAGTCGACGTGGTCATCGGCGGCGCGCTCCTGCACCGGCTTCGTGAGAGTTATCCCGCCCTGCGCGTGCTGAACGCGGTGCAATGACGTCGCAGCCCGCAAAGCGGGCGAAGCGTTTATCCGGGCGGGCGGGTGGCACGACGGGTGGCACGGCCTGGTACCCCAGGCCGTGGTTGGGGTGGCACGACGGGTGGCACGGTTGTTGAACCGCCGTTTGAAAAACGGCGCTGCGTGCGACGCCAGGCGACGCGCCGTGTTTCAAACGGCGGTTAAACGGATTGAGCGGGGGGTTTTTGTGCTGCCTGAAGACGAAGCGAATTCAGCACCACGCTCAGGCTGCTGAACATCATCGCCGCGGCAGCGTAGGCGGCCGGCAGGATGAGCAGCATCGCCAGGGGGATGGCGACGACGTTGTAGGCAAACGCCCAGAACAGATTCTGGCGGATGATCCGGACGCTGCGCCGGGCCAGTATCACCGCCTCGGGGATGAGCTCGATCCGGTCGCCGGCCAGGGCGATCGCGGCGGTCTCCGCGGCCACCTGCGTGCCGCCGCTCATCGCGATGCCGACATCGGCGGCGGCCAGGGCCGGGGCATCGTTGATGCCGTCGCCGACCATCAGGACACGATGGGCCTCGCTCTGGAGGCGTCGAACCAGTTCCGCTTTGCCCGGCGGCGAAACGCCCGCGAATACACCCTCGATGCCGACCTGTGCAGCGACCGCCCGAGCGGCTGCCTCCCGATCGCCTGTCACCAGCATCGCCTGTACGTTCAGGCCGCTCAGGCGCGCCACCGCCTCGCGGGCGGCCGGTCGGACGGTGTCCTCCAGGACGATCGTGCCGCCCGGACGGCGGTCGATGGCGACGAAAACGTACGTACCAACCGAAGCGGGCAGCGGCAATGGCAGATCGAACGCAGGTTCCGCTGAACCCCTCGCTGGCGCGTCGGGCTCGGGGGAGGCAACCCCCTGCTCTCTCAGATACGCGGCGCTTCCGACATGAACCGTGTGCTCGTCGATCCTGACCGTCACGCCCAGGCCCGCATGGGCGTGGTATTCACTCGGCTCGGGCAGATCGAGATTGCGGACCTTGGCCTCCTGCATGATCGCCTTCGCGAGCGGATGCGGCGAGAACTGCTCGGCCGCGGCCGCCCAGCGCAGGACATCGCTCTCGGAGAAGCCCGGCCGGGCCTGAACCGCCCCGACCGTGAGTTGCCCCGTCGTGATTGTGCCCGTTTTGTCGAGGAGCGCGACATCACACGTGGCGGCGCGTTCCAGAGCCGCCGGATCGCGCACGATGATCCCGCGGAGGGCCGCGCTGCCCGTGGCGACCATCACGGCCATGGGCGTCGCCAGCCCCATCGCGCAGGGGCACGCGACGACCAGCACCGCGATCATCGCCGACCACGCCGCCGCCCCGTCTCCCCGCACCGCCACCCAGCCCAGGCACGTGAGCACGGCGACCACGATCACGATCGGCACGAACACGGCCGCCACGCGATCCGCCAGCGCCTGCATCTTCGTCCGGCCAGTCTGAGCCTCCTCCACCATCCGCGCGATGCGGGAAATGGCCGAGTCCGCCCCCACGGCGGTCGCGGCCATCGTCAGCGCACCGGAATACACGTAACTGCCGCCGAGCACTTCGTCGCCCGGCCCGACCTCGACCGGCGCCGACTCGCCCGTCCACATGCTCAGATCCACCGCGCCGCGGCCGGTGATGACGCGCCCATCCACCGGCACATACGACTCGGCCGCCACCTGCAGCCGCTCCCCCGGCCGGATCTGTTCCACCGGCACCTCACGAGGTCCGTCGGCCTCGATGCGCATCGCCCGCCGCGGCGTTCGCTTGAGCAGGGCCGACAGCGACGAAGCCGCGCGGGCCCGCGACCGCACCTCGAGATACTTCCCGATGTTGATGAAGCCCAGAATCATCGCCGCGTCGTGGAAGTAATTGGCATGTGCAACCTGCGGCAGCAGCAGGCCCGCGAAGCTGCCGACGGTGGCGGCCAGCACACCCAGCGCAATGAGCAGATCCATGTTCGGCGAGCGGTGTACCGCAGCGCGCAGGCCGCTGACGATAATCGGCCCGCCGGCCGGCGAGATCAGCAGCATGACCGTCAGCAGCCCCTGGAGCAGCATCGGCCAGAAGTGCGCCCCCTCGTGCGTGCCCGCCAGGCGATGCCCGGCCCAGTGCAAAGCCATGATCGGCAGCCCGATGCCGATGGCCGTCACCAGCGCCTGCCGCCGCTCGCGCAGGTGCTGCTCGGCACGCCGCTCGATGCCCGCATCCGCGCCCCTGGCCGCGGGAACCGCATCGTAACCGGCCGCCTGAACCGCCCGCACCAGCGGCTGCGGATCCGACGGCACCGTCGTCTGAACCGAGGCCGTCTCCGTCGCCAGATTCACGCGCGCCGACTCCACGCCGGGTACCGAGCGCAGGGCACTCTCCACCTTCGCCACGCACGAGGCACACGTCATGCCCTCGATGCGCAGATCGACGCGCGACACGTCCTGATGCTCAATCGGTACTGCTGGCGTGGATGTCATGCGGAGGCAGGCCGGAAGGAATCGACCTGATACCCGGCCCGGCGCACGGCCGCCATCAGATCAGGTGTTTTGCACACGCCCTCGTCATGCTCGACGCGGGCGGTCTTGCTGCCCAGATCCACCTGCACCGCGCGCACGCCTTCCGTGGCCTGCAGGACGCGCGTGAGGTTGTCCGCGCAGGATTGACAGTGCATGCCGTTCACTGTGAGCAGGAGCGTTCGCATCGCAGCACCTCCGCCGGTCCGGCATCGCTATTGTAGCGCTCACAGCCGCGTCTCTGGCGGCTTGGGCGTCCTCACGGCGTCGCGAACAGATCCCGGCGGGCCATCAGCCCGAATGCCCCGCCGGTGTGCAGAAAGACAGGCACGGCCCCCCTGCGGCCGCGGCCGCATCTCACCGTCTCCAGCACACCCGTCATCGCCTTACCCGTGTACGTCGGGTCGAGGAGGATCCCTTCCAGCCGGGCGACCAGCCGGATGGTCTCGATCTCCGCCGGATAAGGGATGGCGTAGCCCTCACCGATGAAGCCGTCGATCAACTCGATGGGTGTCTGCGATTCGTCCAGTTCCAGACCGTATTCGGCCACTGTCTGGCGTTCCAACCGCCGCAGGTCCTGCTGAAAGAATGCCACGCTGTCGCTGACCGGGACGCCCACGATCCGCCAATCACGGCATCCAAGCAGCGCCCTCCCGAGCATCAACCCCACCTGCGTCCCGCCGGAGCTCGTCGCACAGTAGAGGTCCACCGGCGTGTCCCGGCCAAGCTGTTCGACGAGCTCTCCAATGCAGCGGATGTACCCCCAGCACCCCAGCGGAATGGACGCCCCGACGGGAAAGAAGTACGGCCGTCGCCCGGCGGTATGCTCGCCATCCATCGCCGCATCGATCAGGGCCTGCTTGCGGGTGTTGTATTCCTGAGCCGACACCAGTTGGACCTGGGCACCGAAAAGCTGGTCCAGGAAGAGGTTCCCATCCAGGGCCGGCGGTGGCTCAGGTGATCGAAGGATCAGCCGGACGCCCAGGCCCAGGCGGGCGCCGATCGCCGCGGTGGCCCGGCAGTGGTTCGACTGAAAGCCCCCGTGCGTCACCAGCGTCGCCGCGCCGTTCTTCTGCGCGTCCGCCAGGACGTACTCGAGCTTGCGCACCTTGTTCCCGCTCACCTCGAGCCCGGTCAGGTCGTCACGCTTGACCAGCAACCGCGGCACGCCCAGGTGCCGGGCCAGACGCGGCATCTCCACGATCGGCGTGGGCAATCGGGCCAGTTCGATCCGGGGGGGCTCACTGCGGTGCATCGAGAGGCTCACAGGTCCCGGTTCTCCATGAACTGCTGGTAGGCCTCGCAGCGGGTCGGGTCGCCGCAGCAGACGTCGCGGATCCACTCGTAGTACACATCCTTGTTCAGCCCGTACTCGGCCCGGAGGCTGCACTTGAGGGCCACCCGCGGCTGACTCGTGCGCCCGCCCAGGATCATCGACTGGATGTAGACCTGGTTACGGCCGGCGAAGCATTTCATCTTCTTGTTGAGCTGCGTTTCCATCGCCGAGAGGTTGCCCCGGGCTTCCTCCTGCGTGATCGGCGGCGGCGCCGCGTCCTGGGCCGCCCGGGCCCGGACCGCGTGCTGGATCGCCGACTCCAGCCGTTCGGGGTCCACGGGGTACTCGAGAAACCCTTTCGCTCCGAGCTTGACCAGCACCTGCTGATCGGCCCCGGCCCCCCGCGAGAACACCACCACCACCGGGATCTTCAGGACATTGTCGCGCATGTACTTCATGAGCCGCAGGCCTTCCTGCTTCTCCCGGTCGTGCCCGACGACCACAACCTCCGGCCGCGAGCGGACCATGTGCTGGACGCCCGTCACCAGATCCCGTGCCCCTTCCACATGGTGGCGATGTCGAGCGGCCGTCTCCAACTGCGTTCGTGATGCCTTGTCGTGATGAATGACCAGCACCTTGGCCACAATCAATCCTCCAACCACTTCGTTATCCGGGGGAGAGACACAGGCGGCGCCGAACCGGAAACCTTTGCCGGCGCGGCCCTGATGAAGCGTGCTGCTGACGGTCCCATCTCAGGCGCTCGTGGTGGTGGAGCACCCCGCATCGTTGCAGATCCTGAAACGGACCTCCCCCGCACAAACCCCCTGCCGTCGACGCGGAATCCTGCAGCGTCGACGCTTCGACCCGACAGGTCGGCACCGCCCATCAGCGATCGAATTGTATTCTAGCGAGAAAGTCCGGGGCATCGCAAACGCGAGGCCGGCACTCCCTGCGGGGAGGGCACAAGGGGGCCACACCCGGGCCGTCTGCACGTCACGACGGGGGCCGCCCAGACAAAAGGGGAGATCGCAGAGCCGGGGAAAACCTCGTGCCCTGCGACCTCCCCTGCCCCTGCTGGGTCTCACAGAGGCGTTGGACCGGCCGGCGACTCAGTCGTCGCAGCTCGGATCAACCGTTCCGGCCAGCCCCGTGTAGCACCGCTGGAACCGGCCGAAGTCGTTGATGTCCACCGCCTGATCGCCGTCGACATCCATGCACCGGCACTCAAACGGCAGCGCGTCGAACACGCCCGCCCCCGGCGTCGCCCCGGTCGCGCACTGGTTCTGGAACACGTTGAAATCGTGGACCGTCACCAGGCCGTCCTGAGCCACGGCGTTCGTCGTGTCGCGCACGTCAAACACCGGATCGTTGCACTGCTCCGTGCAGCGGCTGACCGAGAGATCGTCGAGCAGGACAAACGCCCCCGCGGCACCCGGATTGTGCACGCGTGTGATCTCGAC
>CAZQEN010000293.1:0-3924 GCA_964591605.1 uncultured Planctomycetales bacterium | reverse complement strand
GGATCGCCGACAATTCTGAGCGCGCCGCTCTCGACTCTGGCGGGATACACCGCCTGTGTGGAAATCGCCGGTCCTCTCCAGCCGGGCGACGCCCCCAGCCGGCCATCGGGATAGCCGAATTCATCCGTCAGGCAGCTATCCACAAACAGCTTGACGCTGCGCGTGTACTTGCGGGCCGGCGTGCAACCATCATCGAAGGTGACGTAACCTACGTAGGCCCCCGGTGAGAGACCGGTGGTGTCGAATGTCACCGTCACGTCGTCGGTCGCACTCGCGGCAACCGATCCGCCGGACTTATCCAGTGAGTACCAGCCGGCCGTGTCCGGGGTGACACCGTCAGAGAGTGTCTTTGCGACGGTGTAGGTGATCGAGTCGACATTATCGTTGGCGATCGTGAGAACAGCGGTCGCCGGCGTCGCCGTGCCGCCGCCGGACTGGGCATAGGCCGTCTGTGCCGCGGTGGGCGTGACCTTCGCCGAGCAGGTGCCGGGGCACGAGGTGATCTGAATGTCGTCGATGGTGAGGACGCCTGTGGCCGCCATTGTCGCCTGCCGCTCCAACATGATGCGTCCAATGACCGGGAGCGGATTCTGGTTATTCGCGGCGTCCACACCTGTGCTGAGCGGGTTGACAAAAGTCGGCGGGCTGACCCCCATCAGCGCGCCATTCAGGTAGTAGGTCGTGATATTGTTCTTGGTGTCAATGACGGCCTTGCACTCGTCGAACGTGGGAGCGCCGGTCAGGTTCATCTGGACGGTGATGAAGCCCGCGCTCAACCCGCCGGTACGACCCCTTACAGAGTTGCAGCCAGTATAAAACCGGGCCAGGTTCACACCGTTGGGGTCGTCGAAGTAAATACCCCACAGCGTGCTGTTGTCCCCACCGGGATCTCCCTTGACTTTGAAAGTGACCGTGATGATGCCGTCCTCACAGGGCTGGCAGTTCACCGGAAGGTATGCCTGAACGATGTTGTCTGTCTGCGGGTTGCCGGCCTTGATCTGCACGGCAGAGCCCAGAATTGCGATGTCATCCGTGTTCGCCGGCGGGTGAGTCCCATCCCGAACGACGGTGCCAACTGTCCATCCCCCGTTCAGGTTGATCGGACCGTCCGGATAATTGAACTGCTCCGTCGCGCAGATCTGCGCGAAAGCCGCGGTAGACAACCATCCCACCGCCAGGGCGATTCCGGTGATGGATGTGCCGATCGCTCTCGTTGATGCTGACATGATGACCTCCAGGCCAGAACGAATAACCAGGCGAGCCGCCTGAGCGCGGCCGAACTGTCGGCCGGCTCAAGCGGTTCACCCTTCTCGATAACTCGATTTCAGACCGCAAACGCCGAGGCAGATCATGCCGCCCCGACGGACTCCGCTCGCTCAGCCCCCCGCCGC
The DNA here is from genome assembly GCA_964591605.1 of uncultured Planctomycetales bacterium. Taxonomy (GTDB): domain Bacteria; phylum Planctomycetota; class Phycisphaerae; order UBA1845; family PWPN01; genus CAYLLT01. The sequence continues at coordinate 2,533 of CAZQEN010000293.1, read as the reverse complement.
CTGACCGGGCATCAGGCTGTTCGGCGCCGACCCCTCAGCCCGAGGGCCCCGAGACTCAGCAGCACGAGCGCCGCCGGCTCGGGAACCACCGACATGTTGTCGATGCTGAGGATGTGCGCCGGGTCGTGCGTCGCGTTCGACCGCAGGAGCACATAGCTCACGCTGTCGTCACCGACATTGTCGTGGGGAATTGCGACATTGAACGTCATCCCGCTGCCCGTGTCCTGATAGAAGCTGGTCGTATTCGCGTTGATGTCGATGACCGCCCGCAGCTTCACCCAGTTCGTGTCGCTCAGCGAAATGTTGCTTCCCCAGCCAGTGGCAACCGTTTTCCCGGTGATGCGAGGCATCGCCGTGGTTTCCGATCCGTACCAGCGGGCAATGTTGTTATTCAGGTTGGACTGGAACTCGATGCTCCAGTGGTTCCCGCCATCCAGCCCACCGAGCACCTCCAGGTCGATCTGGATCAGGCCGGCCGGCGACGCCGTGACGCCGATCGTGCGGACCGCGTCATTGTTGGGGGTGACGCTGCTCGTCGTCCTGGACAGGATCTGCCCGACGCCGCTCAACACCTGAATGCGATCGGACTCGTTCCCGGCGTTCGTCGTCCAGTTCCCCCCCGACACCGCGGTCAACTGACCGTCAGGGTAGGCGAAGTCCTCGCTGAATGCCGCCTGGACGGCCGGCACCGTCGCGCCTGCCAGTATCACAGCAGGCAAAATGAGATGTCTGAACCGCATTTTCCTTCCTCCTCAGTTACCCCGCCGCCTTCGCGCGGAAGGCCTACGCGCCTGCTCGCGCTTGTTTCGGTCCGATTGAATCCGTGAACCGCCCGCGGCCAGCTCACGCCCGGCGACGACCGCGAAGCAGAAACGCGCCCAACGCCAACAGGCCGGCCGCAGCCGGTTCAGGCACCACGAGGTTGTCGATCAGAACGCTGTTGCCGTTGGCCACCGACGGATCGGTCGCGGCGCGGTTCTCGTTGCCGATCAGAATCCGACCCAGCGTGCCCGAAGCCCCGTTCCAGTCGAGCGCACCGGGGGCGGGGTTGCCGCTCCCGCCAGTCCAGAGCGCACCGTTGAAATAGTAACGGGTGATCGTGGCTACGGTGTCAATCTCGACCTTGATCTGCGTCGTGCCGGTCAGCGTCTTGTTGTCGAGAATCACATCGCCCGCTCCGGTAACGCGACGGGGCCGGATGGAGTTGCCGAACCCCTGGAAGAAGCCATAGCTTGAGCCCACACCATCCTGAAGGTGCAGATTCCAGATGAATTCCGCATCGCTCGTGCCCGGCGTGATGTCGAAGGTGACAGTGATCACGCCGCCGATGGGACCCTCGGAAACCGGGAGGGTCGCGGTATTCGCGCCCACCGTCGCGGTCACCTTGGCCTGGTTGCTCAAAACCGCCACCGCAGGACTGGGCGTACCTGTCCACGAACCCTGCCCTGCCAGCGGGCCATCCGGGTAGGTAAACGTCTCGTTCACGGCGGCGTACGCCCACGGGGCGGCGAACAGCATCGCAGCCGCGGCAACCGCACCGAACGTCATCAGTGTTCTGTTCATGCCAATCCTCCTCCACAAAGAGATGTGACGAACGACTCACTCAGCAGTGAATGCGAACAGGCTGGAAGCCTTTCCTCCTCTACCCGCTCCTGCAAGGGAGCGAACACCCGAGAGAACGGCCCGGCACTCGCCGGCAACCGAGCCTGAAATGGACCCACACCGGTACAACCGGCACAAAACGCCAGCAGACACGCCATCCGTGCCCGCGAGCCGCAACAGGCGTGAGCAACCGTGCCCTGCCTTCTCCTCCCGCCTCCGGGACGATGCGGCACCCGACCTGCCCGTCCCGGAACCGTCAAGACAGACAATGGACTTGCATAGGTTATCCTACCGCGCCGGCGGCATCGTGTGAAGCACAATGTGCAAAAAATCATGGGCCGCAACCGTTCCTGCCGACCTCACCTGGCCGCACCAGGATATTCGAATGCCCCAGAATTATAAGTGCTTATATATAAAGTGGTTGTAATCCGCCGCCAGACTGGCCGAGAACTGCAGATTCGGCTATAAAATGACCAGCCGCGCCGGATCCGTCCGGCCAGTGCGCTCAGGAGATTCCATGGCCGATACCCCCACACCCGAGCAGCCCAGGGATACCATCAGCGAGCTGCCGATCATCGATGAACTGCAGGACTCGTACCTCACCTACGCCATGAGCGTCATCATGTCGCGCGCCCTGCCCGATGCGCGCGACGGGCTCAAACCCTCCCAGCGACGCCTCCTCGTCGCGATGAACGATCTGAATCTGGGCCCTCGCACCAAGCACATGAAGTGCTCGAAGATTGTCGGCGAGACGATGGGCAACTACCACCCGCACGGTGACGCCGCCATCTACGCGACACTGGTGCGGATGGGGCAGGATTTCAACACGCGGTATTTGCTCGTCGATGGCCAGGGCAACTTCGGCTCGATCGACGGCGACCCGCCGGCGGCCATGCGCTACACCGAGGCGCGCATGGCTCCCGCTACCTCC
>CAZQEN010000292.1:0-10172 GCA_964591605.1 uncultured Planctomycetales bacterium | reverse complement strand
CCTGATCAACGCGAGCCTGCTGCGCGAGGAATACGAGCAGCACGGGGCGATCTTCAACACGACGAGCGACACCGAGGTCATCGTCCACCTGATGGCCAAGCCGAGCCACCTGGAGAAGGACAACCACCTCGTCCATGTGCTCAACCACCTGCAGGGGGCGTACTCGCTCCTGTTTCTGTTCGGAGACCGCATGGTGGCCGCCCGCGATCCGTTCGGCTTCCGGCCGCTGGTGCTCGGACGGCTGGACAACGGCGGGATCGTGGTGGCGAGCGAAACGTGCGCCCTCGACATCGTGGATGCGGAGTTTATCCGCGAGGTTGAGCCCGGCGAGGTGGTGACCATCACGGATGCGGGTCTGGCGAGCCAGTGGATCGCGCCGCCGGGCTCGGTGCGGCCGGCGCTGTGCATCTTCGAGCAGATCTACTTTGCGGACCCCTCCAGCGACGTGTTCGGGGAGAACGTGCAGAAGGTCCGGCAGGCAATGGGGGCGCAGCTCGCCCGCGAGGCCCCCGTCGAGGCGGAGGTGGTCATCCCGATCCCCAACTGCGCCCAGGATGCCGCGCTGGGTTATGCCAAGGCGAGCGGCATCCCCTACGACCGCGGATTCACGGTGAGCCACTACGCCGGACGCTCGTTCATCATGCCCGAACAGGGCCAGCGCGACCTGGCGGTCAAGATGAAGCTCAACGTGATCAAGGAAAACGTCCGCGGAAAGCGGCTGATCGTCGTGGAGGATTCGGTCGTCCGCGGCACGACGACGCGGGGCAAGATCGGGGCCCTGCGTTATGCCGGGGCGCGGGAGATCCACCTGCGGGTGGCGAGTCCGCCGATCCGGCATCCGTGCTACTTCGGCATCGATTTCCCGAGCCGCGAGGAGCTGATCGCCAACACGCGGAGCGTGGATGAGATCCGCGATTACCTGGGGGTCGATTCGCTGCACTACCTGTCCATGGAAGGCATGCTGGCCTGCGTGAACGTCCCGGCCAGCCACTGCACGGCCTGCTTCTGCGGGCAATACCCCATGCCGGTCGACCGCCCGGTGAGCAAGTTCGCCCTCGAAAAGCACCAGCTTCGGATGTTCGAGTGATGCCGAATCCCGACCTGCCCGGGCGGAGCGCGGGTGCAATGGGAGACCTGAGAGGGGGGTCCGGGCTTTATTGGAGGCGCGAACGTGCGGGCGTTTGCGTTCCAGGGGGACAGCAGGAGATAATGGAGGCAACCGCGAGTGTGAGTCGACGAATGTCGATGACAATGGGGGGAGCTCCTGGAGGAGTCAGCCATGGTCACATCTCGCCCATCCGGCGGTCGTCCGCGACGCTGCTATCCCGCTTTCACGCTCATTGAAGTGCTCGTGGTGGTGGCCATCATCGCGCTGCTGGCGGCCATCCTGCTTCCCTCTCTGAACCGTGCCCGCACGCAGGCGAAAATCGCGACCGACCGGGCCAACATGAAGCAGGTCGCGACGGCCATCGCCACGTATATGACCGAGTCCAACGGCCGGGTGCCCATCATGTACAACTACTGGGCGATCACCGGCAGCCCCTACAACATGCCGGCCCGTGCGTGCATGCTTTCGGTGGCCCTGCGCAACCAGACGCCCGATCTGCGTCAAATGAAAAACCGCGACGGCGGCAAGTTCGATCCGGAGGCCTCGTGGACCTGGCCGGTCGTGGACGATTACGAGAACCGGGTGATGCCGCCGTTTTACATGTGCCCGTTCGAGCGCGGCCACGGCGACGGCGTCGTCTACGTCTCGCAGGATAAGAACTACTATTACTGGGAATGGCGGGGCCGCTTCGAGAGCTATCACGTCTGGCTGTGGGAAGACATCGTCCGCGGGGTCAATCCCCTGGGCAAGCCCTGGCCGTCGCCGGGGACGCTCAACGGCATCGCCCAGTACTCGGTCCTGACGTGGCACCAGGGCCGCGGCGACGCCGAGCTGAAACAGGACGCGAACAAGAAGTACCGTCACCGCGAGTGGAAGCCGGCCGACGCCCACCGCGTCAAAAGCGCCAGCCTGGCCGACGTGACGGTGGCCTACTGCTCGCAGGGCGAACACATGCAGTGGGCGCCCAACGCCAGCCTGATCGGCCGTTTCAACGTCGGCAGTCACCGCACCAGCCAGGGCGGCGGCACGCTGGCCATCTTCGGCGACATGCACGTCGAGTGGGTTCTGGGAACCCGCATCGGCTGGCCCTGACCGAAAGGCCGGTCTATCCATCGCACCTAACGTGATGAGGCCCGAGACCTCAGCGGCCGGGGCGCGGGCGGCGCCTCGATGCTGCAGTCTCAGGCCTCGGTGGTGATCGTCGAGCTGCCGCGACTCAGTTGGGCGACAGCGTGTGTTTCGGTTCAGGCGAGCGGATCGTCTGGTCTTCCACCTGCAACGCGCCCGCGGGCGTGCGGAAGACGGCGACGAAGCGCGATCGCTCGATAAACATCCCCTCCCGGCTGGAGCGGTACCAGTTGACGCGATACCAACTCGTGCCGCGACGATTGCTCACGAGTTTGGCCACCATCAAGCCCTCATCATGGGGGTAGGCGGCGTGGATGGCGTCGCGGACTTCCTGCGTAGCCGTCCGTTCGGTGGTTTCCGGTGCGGAATTGTCCAGCTTCTCCGGTCGCAGTACTGAAGTCATACGTGTCCGCCAGGCTCGTCATGGCATTGAGCCTGACCCTCTCCTTTCATTCCATCTTAGCATCGCCGCGGGCACAACACAGCGCTCTGCGGTGCCGCGAGCGAAGATTTTCTCACTTCCCCGCTCCGATCCCTCCGACCGATAAATTGACCTTCGGACAAGACAACCTTTCTCCTGAAGGGAAGAATCTTTTACGCGCCGGCCGGGCCCGTCGGCGCCGCCCTGTCGTCGGCGACGATGCGCCGGACCCGCGGGCCGATCGAGCAGGTGACTTCGTAGGGAATGGTGCCCAACTGGCGGGCGATCGACTCGACGCTGTTGGGGGCCTGGGGCACATTGTCCACGACCGTCACCGGGTCGCCCACCTGCGCGTCGGGAACATCGGTCAGGTCGATGGAGACGAGGTCCATGCTGACCCGCCCGACCACCGGCACGCTCTGTCTGGGTGAACTTCTCCGCGCTTCCAGCACCATGGTCGCAGCGGAACTGAGTGCCCGACGATACCCGTCGGCATAACCGATGGGAATCACGCCGATGCGGCTGCGACGCTGCGTCCGGAACGTTCTGCCATAGCCGATGCTGGCGCCGGCGGGCAGATCACGCACGGACACAATGCGGCTGACTACCCGTAGGATAGGCCGCAGATCGGCCGGGCGACCAGTGGGGTCACTGCCCCAATATCCATAAATCGCGAGCCCCGGTCGAACCATGTCGAGAGAGGCGTCAGGGAGGCGAAAGATCGCGGCCGAGTTGGCGGCGTGAAAGGTCTGCACCGGGCAGCGGGCGGCCAGGAGCGTCTGCCGGAGGGTCAGCAGGGCAGTGAGCTGCTCGCGGGCGAAGGCGAGATCAGGCTCGTCGGCGGTCGCGAAATGGGTATAGACGCCGGCAATGACCAGCTCGGGGCGTCGGGCAGCGGCAAGGACGAACTGGGAGGCGTCGGAGGCCAGAACGCCCATCCGTCCCATTCCCGTATCGACTTTGATGTGCACCAGGGGTTTTCGGCATAGCCGGGCAGCGGCCTGGCTGAGCAGGTCGAGCTCATTGTGACTGGAAACCGTCACCTCGATGCCGCCCGCCACTGCTGCATCGGTGCGTTCGCGGCGATCGGCCGGGCTCTCCCCGACCAAAGGTGCTCCCAGACACAGAACACGCCGTCGCCAGCCGAGCTGCCGGAGCTGGACCGCCTCTTCGAGCTGCGCGACCGCCAGGGCCTCGATGCCCTCCTTCTCGAGGACGGGCAACAGCAGATCGACGCCGTGGCCGTAGGCGTTCGCCTTGACGGCCGGGCAGACCGGCGTGCCCGGGGGGATCCTCCGGCGGATGGCTTGCAGATTCTGGCGAAACGCATCCAGCCCGATTACGGCTGAAACCGCAGGACTCATCACCGGCGACTCTACCCGTCCGCATGATGGGTCACAAGCTCCCCGAAGCGGGGGGCTTTCAGACGACCCCGCGGGCGTTGCCCATGGCTGCAGCCTTCGGCCTGTGTAATTGCGGACATGCACCCACGTGACAGGTACTCCAGACAGAACGACCGCCGCAAGCGACAAACGTCGGTTGCGGCGGTCGGCGAAATCACTGCCTCTGTGATGGGTCAGTTGAACGCGTAGTGGAGCTTGACGCCTGCGCCGAAATTCGGGGTCTGGGCGCTGCCATCGAGCGTGTACATGATGCCCGGCCCGATGGTGAGCTGGTTGGACAGCCGCCACTCGGCCGATACTTCGCCGATGTGCTGGTTGTGCCAGCCGCGGAGCGGATTGCTCTGGAGGACATAGTCGCCGATGAGGGCGAAGCAGTCCGTGATCCGCCACTTGTATCCCCAGCGGAATCCCCACTGGAAGTGGCGGCGGTCGTCGCTGTAGTCACGGCTGGAATAGAGGGCGTCGGCCCAGCTCAGGCCGCGCTCCCAGTCGTTCTGACCGTTGGCCGAGCGCAGAAACGCGTTCATGTAGGCGGTGCCCGGTCCCAGCTCTTTGGCGAGGATGCCGGTGAGGGTCCAGTCGAGGCCCTCCGAGCCGTAGCCGTTGGGGATGCGAAGCTCGTTGAGGGTTGAGAACGTCGGCCACCACTCTCCTTCGCTCTCCTGGACCCAGCGCTGGAGCCAGCTCAGGTAGATGTCGGCGTTGCCGTCGATGCGACCGTTGAACAGGCCGATGGGGAGACCCAGGCCGAACTCGGTGTTGGGCAGGAAGCTCGGCGTCCACTTGATCTCGGGAGCGATCGAGGCGAGGTCAGACCGGCGCGACTGGGTCTGCCAGGCGGAGAAGAAATTGAGCTCGATCTGTCCGGGCCGGCCGGGCTGCCCGTCCTGGAGGAAGGAGATCGTGTCGAACGACTGCCTGCGCCGCATGCACTCGTCGGAAGTGACCTCGCAGCCCTCCGCGGACTCGGCTGATTCCGCCGATTCGGCGGCGGGCGTTGTTTGCGCAGTGCCGGGTTGGTCACCCTCCTGTGCGGCGACCAGCCGCACCTGCGGAATCTGATCAAACACGTTGCCCTCTGCCCCATAGACCTCCGTGTGCTGGAGCGATGCAGCTATCAGCCATGTCAAAAAGAGGAGTCCAACGGGGCGCAGTTTTGTCCGGCTCATGCCATTTCCTTTCCAAGCGAGTGAGAGTTGCCTAAAGGAAACGTTGCGTTTCCGCGCCAATTGCCTTGCCTTCCCGCGCCAGGTCATGATTCATAGCCCATCAACAGTCCGGATGTCAAGTGGTCCAGCCCGCGTTGGTCGCGGTTTGCGTTGTGCAGGGTGGCGGTCGTACGATGTGCGACACAACCTGGCGTTGCAGCGAGAGAGGAGGATGCACCTGATCACTTCCTGGTTTCTGCTGATGTGCCTGTGGGGTGACGCCGTTCCGACAACTGCTCCGGCTCCGCCCGGTCCCCACTGCAGGGCGGCGCCGGAGCTTCATCGGCAGGCCGCTTCGTTCAAGACGGGGAGCCCCCTCATCGGCACGACGTACTTCTACTGGTACGACGCGCCGAGCGGGGAGCATACCATCGATGGTGACGGGAGCGACGCCCTGACCGACCATCCCGCGCCGGAAATGCCAACGCTGTCGTACAAGTCGCGCGACTGGCACGAGGCGCAGTTACGCGATGTCATCCGGGCGGGGATCGATTTCATCATGCCGGTCTACTGGGGGTTCCCCGGGGCGGGGGAGTGCTGGAGCAATGTGGGGCTCCCGCCACTGGTAGCGGCCCACGATGGGCTGCTGGCCGAACAGCGGGAGCGCAGGGCACCAGCTCCGCCGGCCATCGGGATGTTCTACGACACGAGCACGCTGCGCTACCACCGCTCCGAGGGGCGTCAGCTTCAGGCGGGGACACCGGTGGATCTGACCACGCCGGCGGGGCGAGACTGGTTCTACGGCACGATTCGCGACTTCTTCAGCCTGATCCCGCCGGCCAAGTGGGCACGGATTGACGGTCGTCCGATTGTGTTCCTCTACGCCGGCGAGTTTGCGAAGGCCATCGACGAGCGGGTGTACGCGGACGCGTCGGAACGGTTCGACCGCGAGTTTGGATGCCGTCTGTTCATCGTGCGACACTCTGACTGGCCCGCCGGGGCCGATGCGTGGTACACGTGGGGTGGGGCGCTGCGGATGACGCTGGGGGACGTCGTGGCGGGCCTGGGGCCCGGATACGATCACAGCGCGGTGCCCGGACGCAGCCCGCTGGTGGTCGAACGCAGAGGCGGTCAATTCTACGACGAGCAGTGGCGCCGTCTGCTGCGGATGGACCCGCAACGCCGCCCGTGGCTGGTTCACGTCGAGACGTGGAACGAATGGCACGAGGGCACCGACGTGGCCCGGTCGAAGGAGTACGGGGACCAGTACATCCGGGTAACGGCGGGGTATGCGAAGATCTTTCACGAGCGGGGTCGCCTGGAGAGCCGCGGAGCTTTCGCCGGCGCTGCCGAGGTGCGCTGGACGGCCGCTCAAGCGAGCGGGGTGCAGCTCCTGCCCGGCGCGGGCGACGGCTGCTGGAAGCGGATCCGCGTTCGCGATGTCGATGTGGTGACACCGGAGAATTGCCCGGAGCAGCAACCGGCGCGGTACCTGTACTTTGACGTTGACGATTCATACTTGTTCGGAGGGGGCGACGACGCCGTCGAAGTGCGGGTCACCTTTCTGGACGACGGCGGCTGCACCCAGTTTCACATCGACTACGACAGCAGCGACCCGAAGTCCGGGCTGGTGGGCGGTGCGTTCCGGCCAACGCGGTCGGTCGCGGTGGGCACCAGTGGGCAATGGCGGACGGAGCGATTCACACTGCCGGAGGTTCGCTTCGTGAATGCGGGCAATGGCGGAGACTTTCGGCTGAGCCCGGCAGGCGGACGGCTGGCCCTGGGCGTCTGCGAGGTCGTGGTGAAGAAGACCGGGAAGGTGCCCTGATTGCCGCGGCTCACGATCTATCTCTTCCCGGTCGCCCAGGACATGGTGCTCTCGTCGGTCATGTTCCTGGTGACCGTTCGGGCGGCCGGCCAAGGCGCCCATCCGATGCACGTGGGGGGGTTGCTCGCGGTGTGGTCGGCCCTGTATGCGGTGACGTCGCTGGTGATGGCCTGGGTGGCGGGGCGGCGATCGGCGGCATGGCTGATGGTCGCCTCCTGCGCGGGCTCGATCGGCATCTCGCTGGCGTTCCTGGGCGGTCCCGGATTGGCGGGCATGTACGCGCTCATGGCCTTTCAGGGCATTGCCTCCGCCATGTTCTTCGCTCCGTTCCAGGTCTTCATGAAGTGCGTCGATGAGGGGGGCGGGCGTTCGGTGGCCGCATCGAGCGGACTCTACGTCTGGGCCTGGAGTACGGGCTTTGCGATCGGTCCGTTCGTCACGGGCTATCTGTGGCAGTCGTTCGGATGGAACGTCTGTCACCTCGTCAACGCGGGGGTGGCGGCCCTGGTGGGCGCGGGCGTGCTGTGGCTGAGGCACTACGCCCACACGCAGGTCGCGCCCGCGGTGGGGGCGCCCGCCGTCGATCCCGCTCCCGTCGATGAGAGGGACTACGCCGGCTTGCCGGACCTGGCCTGGATGGCGTGGGTGTTCGGTGGCGTGGGTTGCATGATCATCTCGCTGATCCGCGGGGCCCTGCCGCTGAGCGGCGAGTTCTACGGCATCTCGAAGGCCAGCCAGGGCAACGTGTTCGCGATCCTGAGCGGGGTGCAGGCGCTGGTCGGCCTGTCGCTGGGGCGTTTCCGCTTCTGGGCGTATCGGCCGCTGCCGCTGCTGGTCTTCGGGCTGATCGGGTGCGCGGGTCTGTGGCTGCTGGCGCTGGGGCGATCGACGCCGATGTTCGCGCTGGGGGCGGCCTGCGTGGGGATCCACTCGGGCTCGTTCTACTTCTACTTCGTGTTCCACTCGCTCGTGCATCCGGAGCGAAGTGCCCGGTATGTGTCGGTCAATGAGGCAGTGGTGGGCGTCATGGGCGTGCTGGGGCCTGTGCTGGGCGGATGGGTGATTCAGGGAGCGGGACTGAGCGGCGCCTACCTGGGCTGCGCCGGGCTCGTGCTCCTGGTCGTGCTCGTGCAGACGACCATTCACATGGGCGTGCGTCAGCCCGGCCGCGACCTCACAAGGCGTTTCCGCCGGCTGGGGTCGCCGGACGCGGCCACCACCTCGGTATAGGCTCGCCGGCAGCGCCACCCCCGTGTCGGCGGGGCTGTGACACTTTCGGCGGCCGAGCCACCGGCCGATTGTGGTGTCCCGATGCATCGGGATCTTCCCGGCGCGCCGGGACACGTGCAGGCGAGACGCCTGCACCACAATGGGCGGTCCCGCCGGGTCTGTCACGCACCCCATGTCGGAGGCCGCGGGGCCGGGTGATTGGCAGGAAGCGGGCGGACTCGTAAGATCAATCCCTGCTGTGCAGGACAGTGCTCGATCTCACAAGCAGGAGCCCAACATGACGGACGTTGCCCCCTCCAACATGCCGCCCGCCTCCGAGCCGGAAGCCCATGGGACCGTCGTTCTGCGGTCATGGCCGAAGATCATCATGATGTGGCCGACCATGTTGATCTCGATCTTCTGCGCGGTGCTCATGTCCATGTACGGCGTGCCGTCGAACGAGTCCTTCACGTTCACGCACCTGGTAAACCTGATCTTTCTGTTCGTGCTGGCGGTCAATCTGATGCTGCTGCTGTACGATCTGAATCTCTGGGGCTTCCTGGTGCTGGTCCTGATTATCGCGGTGGCGGTACTGGCGGTATTCCTGATCGACTACCGCCGCCCCGACACCTGGGAGAAGATCGGCCGCGCCCTGAGCATCAAGGTTTACGCCAATGCGGCGTTCTACGCCCTGTTCTCCATCGTTCTGGTGCTCAACCTGGCCATCGCCTGGGTGATCACGCGGTTCAACTACTGGCGAGTAGAGCACAACGAGATCATCATCCATCGCGGCTTCATGCATGAGCAGGAGCGGCATCCGACGGCGCAGGCGCGCTTCACGCTGATCATTGACGACATCGTGGAGTACGCGATTCTGGGGGCGGGGACGCTCGTGTTCACCTTCGGCGACGACAACACGCGGCACGAGCTGCGGACGGTGCCGTTCTCGCATCGGCAGGCCAAGAGGCTCGACCTGCTGCTGGGGCGCGTGGCGGTGACGCAGAAGTAGACATCACGGCGGGGCGGGCGCGGGTTTACGCGGTGAACCCCTCGCTGGCGCTTCGGGCTCTGGCTGCCCGCGGGGAGTTGGCGCGGCGGGGGGCGCTGCGGGTTCATGCCTGGCCGGTGGCCAGCACCTCTTCAATCTTCTTCAACTCGTAGGTGCTGAAGTGGCGGCACTTGAGGGCGGCGACGTTCTCCTCGATCTGGGCGGGGCGGCTGGCGCCGATGAGGACGGAGGTCACCTCCGGGCGGTGCAGGAGCCAGACGATGGCCATCTGGGCGAGCGTCTGGCCCCGGCGGCGGGCGATGTCGTTGAGATGGCGGATGCGGTCGATCGATTCGCGTTTCGCGAGGCGCTGCGCGCAGACGTCGCCGCTGAGGGCCAGCCGCGATTCCGACGGTGACTCCTGATCGAGGTATTTGTCGGTGAGCATCCCCTGGGCCAGCGGCGTGAAGGCGATGAAGCCCATGCCGTAACGGGTGCAGGCCTGCAGTTCGCCCTCCTCGACGTGGCGGTCGAGCATGCTGTAGCGGCTCTGGCTGATGATCGGGCGGGCAGTGTCGTGCGAGACGGCGTGGTTCTGCTTGTCGCGGATTTCGTCGGGCCCGTGGTTGCTCAGGCCGCAGTAGATGGCCTTGCCGCTGCGTACGATCTGATCGAGGGCATCCATGACCTCGTCGGTCGGCGTGTCGGGATCGGGGCGGTGGGCGTAGAAGATATCGACGTAGTCGAGGCTGAGCCGCTGGAGTGACTGCTCGCAGCTCGAAATCAGGTATTTGCGCGAGAGCCACTCGCCGTAGGGACCGGGCCACATGTGGTAGCCGGCCTTGGTGGAGATGAGCAGCTCGTGGCGGGGCATTTCCCTGATGATCCGCCCGCAGACCGTCTCGGCGTTGCCGTTCGGCTCGCCGTAGTTGTTGGCCA
>CAZQEN010000291.1:0-10223 GCA_964591605.1 uncultured Planctomycetales bacterium | reverse complement strand
TCCAGCGTGCTTCCTTCGGGAAAGACGACCTCGGGGATGATCTGTTCGAGCTGCTTGCGGGCAATCCGGTCCTCATCGGTCTCCCCTGTTGCGCCGGCCCCGTAGGGATCGCGCTCTGAGATGATCCTCCACTGCTCTTCAGAGGGGAACGCATAGACCTTGTTGTCCTCACCCACGACCTCCGCAGCCAGCGCCCCCTCGGTATCGATGATGGCCTTCTGACGCTGGTCGAGCCGGAATCGCCGGTTGTCCGCCTGGCGTTTCACGAGGTTGGCATCCTCGAGCGCTTCGAGGAGGAAGCTGGCCCGCTCGTAGCTCGGATCGATGGTCATGATCTCGCGAAGGACGTCGGCCGCCTTCTCATACTGCCGCTCTTTCCGCAGCGTCATGGCCTCCATCATCAACTGCGTGATGCGCTCGCTGCGTTCACTCATGTCGGCATCGCGGCGGGCCCGATCCTGATCCAGGGCATCGCGCCGCTGCCGGTCGGCCTCGTCGCGGGCAGTCTCCTTCTGTTCCGCCTCGATGTAGCGGCCCAGCGACTCAAGGGAAGCCACCAGCTCGCGGTATTGCTCCGGCGGACGGGCATCCGGCCGGGCCGCCTCCAGCAGACCGCGGGCGGCCGCGAGTTTCTGCTCGGCCAGGTCGAACCGCTTCTGGTTGATGAGTGCGCGGATCTCGTTTTCGTTTTCGCGGTAGAGCCGCTTCGTGCGATCCCATCGGGCCTGGCTGAGTTGCTGCTGCGAACTCATCAGGTCGGGCGAGCCTTCGACTGCCCGGCGCTCACGGACGATTTCGAGACCCTTGAGCGCTTCGGGATGGTTCGGCACCAGCCGAAGGGCCTCCTGGAAACGCTGCTCGGCGAGGTCGTACTGGCCCCGACCGACGGCCTCGTCGCCGGCCTGGATCAGGCGGCTGGCCTCGCCGCGGTCCCGCGGGCTGCGCGGCGCCGCACTGACCGCAGGCCTCGCCACGGGTGTCGCCGCCGGACTGACCGCCGGGCTGGCGGCCTGGCTCACCACCCGGGCGGCCGCCGGGCGGGTGGCGATCCGCCGCAGTGGTGCGGGACGGGTGGTCGGAGCGGCCGCCGGTCGCGCCGCCGACGCATCGAGCTGTTCTTCGAGCTCACGCTGCCGCGCGAGCAGCGAGAGGCCCTGCTTGGCCCGCTGTTTCTGGGCAGCGCTGGCATAGTTGTTGTCGAGCACCGCCTGGAACAGCTTCTGAGCCGTCTCGCGGTCGTTGCCGTCGAACGCCTTGTCAGCGTCGTCGAGATTCTGGCGGGCGCGCCGAGAGGAGTTGATCGCGACGCCCACCTCGTCGAGCAGCTCCGAGCGACGCTGCGTCTGATCCGCGTTCAACTTGCTCTTGTCGACTTCGAGCAGCACCTTGCGGGCGTTCTCGTATTCGCCCTTCTGAAAGAGTTGGATGGCCTGATCGAGTTGTTCGGCCGGCGTTGCCCCCAGAAGCACCGGCGCCGAGCCGATGAAGGCTACCAGACCCATCGTCCACCGCAGGAACTTGGCACCACGTCTCACGGAGAGCCTCCTTGGATCGTCCGCTCGCGGAGGGCGAGCCAGGCAGGATGTTCATCACCAGGCAGGAAAGTGACTCGTTTCACACCAAGCACGCGTCACCACACGCACCGCGCCCACTGTCTGCATTCGTCGAATCCGGGCGGCACTGTCCCCCGGTCTCACCGACTCCTTCGGTACGATCCGAATGCTGTCACTCTCGCTGGCAGCAGAGCTTAACGCAGGTTTGTCCGCCTGCCAACCCCCCCGCTGACGAGTTTTTCACCCGTCCCGAGGAGCCCGGCCACAGGCCAGGAGACCGCCCGTACCGCGCTCACAGAAGGCGGTCGACCCGGCACAAACGTCGTCCCTCCTCGACCCCGCGGACGCGGCCTGGCCACCGAGGTCGCCGGACTCGCTCGAACCGGTTTCTGCAGGAATCCAGCCGCCGGGGCCACGGGGAGCACCGGACGCTGCCCGAGCGGGTTCCGAGCACGGCGCGACGACGCCGCGATCAGGTGCCGCCGCCGGGCATCATACCGCGCTCATCGTATCGGCCGGGCGGGCCGAACCCGCCGGGCATGTCCATCATCGGAGTCGGCCTGACGGGAGGGACACCCATCATATTCGGCTGTCCCATGCCGCTGGGACGCAGCGTCCCCAGCTCCTCCTTGATTCGAATCTCCTCCAGCCGCTCCCGGTTGAACGCCTGACGCCGGTCGTTGTCCTGGGCCACCAGGTGCTCTTCCACGTCTCCCCTGCTGTTCACGACCAAAACCGCATGGGTCGATTCGGGCTCCGCGAAGGTGACTTTACCATCCTTCGCGTTCACCGTCCGCTTGCGGAACGGCCGGTTCGGTTCCGTGCTGGCGATGGTGCCGTCGTACGTGACTTCCACCCGTCCGACCTTGTAGACCAGGGGCTCTCCCACCGCCAGCTTCGTGTTCCCGCCCTCCCATTTGCCCGACCATTTCCACAGATCGACCTGGATCGTCTTGTCGTCGGCCATCTTCCAGGCGAAGAACTGCCTGTCGGGCCTGGCGGTGATCGGGTCCGACCACTCCGACCACTCGCCGGGCAGGATCACCTTCTCGGCGTCCTTGAGGTTCTTGAGGTATGTGATGCCCGGCTCGCCGGCGTACGAGTTGAGGGCCAGCAGCCGCAGCTTGTATCGGTAGGTTCGGCCCGGCGTCACCGTCGTGTCGGTGAGCCAGATGGGATCCATGTTGGGACCGAAGTTCAAGGTCATCTCGAGCTGTTTCCTCTCAACCCGCGCCTTTTCGGCCTTGAATGCCGCCTCGATGTCCTCCTTGTGATTCAAGAGCTTGTCTTCGGCCTGCTTCTTCCACAGCTCGGGCGCGTTGCCCATATTCCGGACCGCAGTCCAGAGTTTCTCGGCTTCGAGGTAGTCCTTCTCCGCCACCGCGGTGTCAGCCTTTTTCATCCACTCGGTGATCTGAGGCACGATGCTCGGATCGGCAGGCGGTCCGGCCGGGGCCGGCGTTCTGGGGACAGCCGCCCCCCGACCGCGGTCCGAGCGGCCCTCTCCCCGCCCGATGCCGCGCCCGCCGAAGTCCCCCTCGATCCCGCGGGCCTCGCGGGGGCTGGGCGGCTGCCGCACCGCAGGAGGAGTCGTTCTCCCGCCCGGGGGCTGCACTGGGCGCCGCTTGGGCTTGAGCACTTCATCGTCCGGGTAGGCCACGCCGTAGTCATTCATCATGTCTGCATCCACGCCCGGGAGTTTGCGCGGAACCCACCATTCCCACCAGTCGCCCCCGCTCGCGACAAGCACCTGCTGGAACGCCGGGCGCAGGAAGAACGCCGCCTGGTGCTGATCGTAGTTGTTGAGTTTGTTGCGGAACTGGTCGAGCAGACTGTTCATCTCGGGTGCAATGAACGCCTCACCCTCGGACGGCTCTTCGACCACGATCCGCGGGGGATCCTTCACCTCCACCGGCGAGTAACCCTTGACCGGCTCTTCCGGGCCCCACTCGCCGCTCGGCAGCAGCTCCTGGCGTACGGCCTCCACCCCGGCCAGGATCAGGGCTTTGCGATCCTCGTGGTAGTCGGCCGCCGTAAAGCGGTCCCGCTGGTCCTTGCGATTGATGGCGGAGGCCAGCGTAATCCAGTAAGCCGGGGTTGGATCGCTCTCGATCAGCGGGTTGACCGGCGTGATCGCCGGCGCCGGCGGAGGCATGGTCTCGCCGCTGATGACCGTCGGGTCCGGAATCTTCGCGAGCGAACGGCCGGCCGATTTCGCACCCACCACCGGCTTGATCGGGGCGACGATCTGGGCCAGTTCGAGCTGCATGCGCCCCGCGCTGCCCAGCTCAGGCACCGGCGGGCTGGGCATGACGAATGCCGCCGCCAACTGCCCCGCCATCTTCGTCGGGTCTGCGTCTCTGAGCCGGAGGTTTTTCAGAATCGTGTCAACCCGGGCGAGCTGCTCGGGCGCCGGGCTGAACGAGTCGCTCTTCATGCTGCGCAGCGACTGATCGGCCTTCTCGCGGAGCTGCTGGTAAAAGGCAGTCGGCCCCAGCGACTCTCCGTTCACTTCGACCGTGTGCGGACTCCGGATCAGGTACAGCGCGCACACCCCGAGCAGGATGGCGCCGCAGGTCCCCAGCACGATCTTCTCGAGGTGACGTTCGATGAACGTGACATTCTGCTTGGCCATGAATCAGCACTCCGCTGTGAGCACACCCTGCTCGACTCACGTACCGCCGTCGAATCGGCCGCCGGGCATCCCGCCGCCCGGCAGTCCCTGCATTCCAGGCATTCCCGGCATGCCGCCGCGCATCGGGCTGATGCCGCCGCCCGACGGGCCCACCCCCATCGCCGCCCGGCCTTCCTTGATCGCCGTCGCGACCTCCGCTGGCATCCATTTCTCGTATTTGCTCCGCAGGAAGCACCCCTCGAACAACATCGTCGCGTGAATCACCGGCTCGGAACCGTACACGTAACCGACCAGGTCCGTGCTGGGGATGGGGGAATGGGCCTCGTAGTTGATCAGCAGCGGCGTATAGAAGCCCGCCCGCGAGATCTCCGCGATGATCGCGGGCATATACAGCGGGTTGATGTAAAGATCCAGCACGATCTGCACCGCGTCAACACTGCCGTCGCTACCCCGCTTGGTGAACACGGATGAGGCGTCGTTGGGCGGCCCGCCTTGTGCTCCCGCGCCGCCGATGTTGAAGGAGCGGCCCGTCGCAGCCCCCTCTGCGGGGGCGGGCGGAACGTAGTTGCCTACGAAGATTTTCTGGACATGCTTGACCGGCATGTTGCCGACCCAGCGCTTCTCGCCCGCCGGCAGGGCCTGGGCGACGGAATCGTTCACGGCCGCCAGGGCGTTCACCAGGTCCTGCTCGATCCACAGCATCATCTGGGCGTACCACATCGCTTCGACAGTGGGCGCGTCATCTTTGGTCAGCAGCTCCGGCAGCATGAAGGTATTGTTGTTGGCATAGCAGCGGCCCGAGCGCGCTTTCTTGATGCTGGCCCGGACGCGGGGATTCTCCTGCACGAGCTGCTCGGGCGTCATGTTTTCGAGGGCGGACGGGCTGCGCGAGAGAGCCCCCACTCCCGGCGGCGGCGCGGACGGCGCGGGACGCAGCCCGGCTCCGGGTGTGCCCGCAGGACGCGTCGTCTTGATCTTGGGATCCGTACCCAGGGTGGCCGCGCGCCTCTGCCGCTCGAGTGCGTTGGCAATCGCTTCCTGCTCGCGCTGGTATTCGCGTTCACTGGGCTGGTCCACCGCGTCGAGCCTGGCCAGCATCGCCTTGAGGGCTTCGTTGTACAGCGGCTTGAACTTGTACGGAGAAGCATCGCCGGGATTCACCTTCGGGAAGACGTCCGGAAGGATCGGCGTGTGATTGCCGATCGATTCGAACTCCTTGAGCCCTTTCTCGAGGAGAGCCCGGACCTGAGCGGCGTTTTTTCGGGCCGCCTCGATCGCGTCGGCGTTGGTGCCCTTGCTGCTGCTCAGGCTGGTGAGCGTTGCCTGGTCCTGCCCCATCTGCTCGGCCACATCAGACATCACGATGCCCAGGGCCAGCCCGGTGAGGCCGAGCACGCCGATGGCGATCGTGATGACCAGCGTCAGATGCGATTTCACCCATTGCATGCGTCGTTGCTCCTCGTCACAACCGAAGCTTCGTCCCTCGCGTCACCGCATGTCGGCAGCGGGCCGTCGCAGGACCATCGCGCGAGCGGCCGAACTGCTCACACCCCGCTGGGCGGGCCGGCGGGTCCGGCCGGAGGCTCTGGCGATGCCGGCGGGGCCGGAGTCGGCGCAGCCGGCGCCTCACCCGGCGCGGGTGCCGGCGATGCGGCCGGCGTTGCACCCGGCTGCTCGGCCGCCTTGTTGCCGATCACCGCCACAAACACCATTTCGAACTCGATATCGTCCACCGTTTCGCCCGTGATCGGGTCCTTGTCATCGGCCTGCATCAGGCCCCCCCCGCCCATCCCCATGGGGAGACCTCCGAACCGACCTGCTCCACCCAGCGAGCTGCTGCTCGAACCGCGTTTGAGCGTCTTGATCGGCGTGGATCGCAGCGGAGCGCCCACCTTGTCGAGATAAACCCCGTCTGTCGCGGCCTTGGCCAGGTTCTTGACGAACGTGTTGTTCACGAAGAACACGCCGCCATCACCCTGACCCTTGCCCTTGAACGGCGTCCGCCCCAGGATCGAGATGACGAAACCGGGCTTGGGCGTCTCACCCGAGGTTGTGTCGGTCGGGGTCGTACCCCCTCCGATCGGAGTTCCGCCGAAGCCCGTCGACGGCCCCTTGGTTCGGGCGAGGAAGGCGTTGACGACATCCGGCGAGTAAACCGCCTCGAATTTCTCGATGTAGATCTTTTCACGCTTGCCGCGCTCGTACCTGGCCGGGTTCGAGGCGATCAGCTTCTTCACTGCTTCCGGTCCGGCCTTCAAGGCGTCATCCAACTGCTTGTCGCCGACCGGCAGTGCACCATGCACCAGTTCGATGATCTTGGGCCAGACCGTCTTGTGCGTCTGGAGCTTTGCCAGGTTGTCGGCCTTCGAGATCTCAGCGTCGTTACTGGTTTCGATCTTCTGCCGAACCTCACTGAGATGCTGGCCCGCGGCGAGCACGATGTTGGCGTACTCCAGCGGGGTGTTGGCGGAGGGGCCGTTCTGAACAACCTGGATCGCCAGCGGGTCAGGCACCGGGTTGAGCTGGTTGGTGTCCTTGGCATCGTAGCTGGGGTTGTAAGCAGGTCTGTTCGCCGATCCGTGCCCTGCCGCAGCCAGCGCCGTATTGTCCATCGTGTTCCGCACCCACACCACCGCCGCCGACGCGACCAGACACGCCGCCGCACCATAAAACCACGGCGTCTTGCGCCGCCACACGACCTGCTTGGCGATCTCGGGCGGCAGCAGGTTGCTGGTGATCGGCGCCTTGCCCAGCCCCTGCAGCGCCAGGCCGTAGGGAACCGCGAAGCTCAGGAGCTGATCCATCAGCTCGGGGGCCTTGGGATCTTCGGTGGCCACCAGCTTGTTGAATGCGTTCGGCCGGATCACGTCCATGCCCAGGTTCTGCTGCACGAACTTGGTCATGCCCGGCAGCTTGAAGGCATTGCCCATCGCCAGCACCTTCGTCAGCTTGATGCCGCGCCGCGACGAGGTGAAGAAGCCGATCGAACGCTGCACCTCGGCCACCAGGTCAGCGAACACCGGGCGCATCGCCTGGAAAATCTGGCGGGCATACTTGTGCGTGCCGGCGTCGCGCTTGAGCCGCTCGGCCTTGCTGAACGACAGCTTGAACGTCTTGAGCAGCGCATCCGTGAAGTTGTTGCCGCCGATCGGGATGTTGCGCGTCCACAGGCTGTCGCCATCGACCACGATCAGATCCGTATTCTGTGCCCCGATGTCGAGGATGCACACCGGCTCGGCCCCGACGATCCCGTCGTACTTGAGGGCGTTGTAGAGCGCCAGCGGAGAGGACTGCACAATCGCCGGCTCGAGATTGAGCTCGGACAGGAAGGACAGGTGGCTGCGCAGCAGCTCACGCCGCATCGCAAAGATGCCCACCTGCGTTTCCTTGGTTGTGGCATCCTCGAACGTCTGGTAGTCCCAGATGACCTCTTCCATATCGAAGGGGATCTGCTGCTGGGCCTCATACTTGACGATTTCGGGGATCTTGTTGGCTTTGACGGGCGGGAGCTTGGTGAAGCGGGCGAGGGTGTTCTGACCGGGAACGCCGACCACCAGGGTCTCTTTGCTCAGGTCGTGGTCGGCGGTGAACTTCTTCATCGCCTCGGCCACCAGAGCCGCCCGGTCGACTTCGGGCTGCGAGAGGATCCGGTGGTGTTCAATGTAGACATGGTCGACGGCTTCGACCCTGTCGCCGGCCAACCGGAGCCGAATCGCCTTTAACGCCGACTGGCCCAGGTCAATTCCCCAGACCGGTTTGCTGACCGCCATAGGTTTCTCCCTGGCTTCAGGACTTCATGTCCTGCGATCTGTGTCCGACCGCGTCACCCGGGCCGAGACTCCTCGCCTCCAATCCCACACCTCTGCAAATCAGGATCCCCCATACGCTCTGCACGGCTCGGCCACATCAATTGGGGGAAAACAGGTGAGACCTCTTGTTGGCTACTGCGCGGGAAAAGGCGCTTCGATCTACCCGAAGCAGCCCGTCTATCATGAGTATTAGCGTACGCTCCGGGGTTGTCAAGTAAGAAGCGCCCCTGACAGCATTTGCATGGCCGGGTCACTCGGTTTCCGCGCCGGCGGGTGGGTCGTCCTCGACCCGTTCCGCCGTCGGTTGGCCGCTCGCCGGCTGGGTGGTGGTCACCTGTCGGGGGTCCGGCAGGGGTGCCAGGCCATTCTGGGCCCGAAGCCGGTTCTGCCGCTCGAGCTCCCGCGGCAGCCGGTTGGCATTCACGACCAGAGTGGTTCCATCGGCCAGGCCCGCCACGATCCCATCCAGCGGCAAGCCTGCTCCGTCCATCCCGTACATCACGACCGCCCCCCCAGCCAACCCATCCTCGTCCGCCCCCGCTGGCGACGGGCGGGGAGCCAGCACGACGACCCACAGCTTCGCATCGACCTTGTTTCCCTGGATGCCGTGACTCGTCAAGATGAAGTCGCCCAGCCGGTGCGCCACGACGTCCTTCGGGAGCTGGTCGGCCAGTGTTGTGATCACTTTCTCCTGCTGCTGCTTCGACAGCCCGGGAACCTCATCGAGGCCGATCCGCCCGATCCGAATCTCCGTCGCATCCCCCGGCGTGCTGATCGACACAAAGTCCGATGGTTGGGCCAGACCGGCGGCGACCAGGTCCACCGCGTGACGCGGGCCGGCGCCCCCGTGCTGGTCGCGGTATCGGCGAAGCGCTTGAGCCAGTTTGGCCGTCTCACTCTCGTGTTGTGGAGTCGCGGGAATCACCACGGGCGGAACCGTCGCTGTCGTCGTGACGAAGCTTGTGCTCGCGCTCTGCCCCAGTAAAGCGATGCCCACGCCAAGGAGCACTCCTGCGACGGGGAGTGATAGAACAGCGAGTGTCGCCCGCAGGCCGCTGACGCCCTGTCCGGTGCGGATCATCAGGATCGCGCTCACGGACCACCAGATGAAACCGATGGTCGATAGATGCAACCCGAAACACGGGACGGCCAGAAACACGTTCGCCCCCGAGCTGTAGCACATGGCCTGCAGCGTCCGCCCGAACCCTGCCTGCGCTCCCCCCGTCACCCGGAGCACCAGGTGCGTGACCAGCGCCCACACGATCACGCCGACGAAACAACTGACCACGATGCTCACGAAGAGCACGCCAATGCCCGCACTGGCGGGCGCCAGCCAGCCCCCTCCTGAGTTCGTGAAAAGCATCACCACCAGAAAGACGGGGGCCACGATGAGCAGGCTCAGGCAGAAGACGAACTGACTCACCCACGCGAACCACAGAGCCGCCGTGGCCGAGCTTTGCACGGGTGTCAGCGAGATCACCCGCGCGGGGCGGATCATCGCCATCCCGATCGTCGCCAGCCACGCCCGGACCGCGCCCCGCTCTTTGCGTTCCAGCCACGGCATTTGCCGGGCCCACGTCTGCTCCTCCTGCACGCCCTCGGCCGGCAGCAGCACCATTTCATCCATGTGGATATGCTGCGCGCAGGAGACACAGTCGAACTCGGGCGGAACCAGATGGCCCTTCTCGCTGGTGCCGAAATAGGGCTGCCGGCAATGCGGGCAGCAGAATTGAACCGTGTTCGGAACGAACTGGAACTCGCTCGGCCGGAACGCCGTCCCGCACTCCGGACACGTCCGGGTCGAAAGCCCCCACAGCGAGTATTCGCACGTCCTGCAGTACAAGCCGGATCTCCGGACCCCCCCCGCCATCATCGCGTCAAGCCGAGCCTCTGAGAGACCCCCACCCGATTCTCAAATCTCAAATCTTCGACCTCAAATCCCATCGCCGCCGCGGCTCTCCCCGAACTTCTTCTGAAAGTAATCTCCGCTGTCGAAGAGCACCAGCCGGGCGAGTTTTTCCCAGCTCTCGATCTGATTGAAGCTGATCTCGCGCCAGGCGGGCGGGAGCGTCTCGTAGATGGCCTTCGCGCTCGCATAGAGCGTCAGGTCGGTGAGGCCCTCGTCAAACGGCTGGCGGACCGGGGCGGGGGCCAGGCCCAGTTCGTGCAGCCGCTCCGCGTACATCCAGTTGATCCGGATGAGCAGGTCCACGCGCTCGCGCCAGT
>CAZQEN010000290.1:1653-10269 GCA_964591605.1 uncultured Planctomycetales bacterium | reverse complement strand
CAATAGGAAACGAAGTTACGGGCGGGGCGAAAGGCTACTTACGGAATCGCTGGCGTGCAGGTCCGTTCCTGCACGCCAGGGGGTGGCCCGCCCAGAGGGCGGGGGGTACGAAGATCGGATGGCTCACAACGCTCGCCTGTGTCGCCCGACGTGCGGACGATGTCACGGCCCCTGTCTTCGACTCCTGACCCCACCCCCGCCGGCCCGCACAAGTCCTGCCCGTTCACCCCTGTGGCCCCACCACACCATTCCGTACGACGATTCGACCCCCTGGTTTGCCCGGAAGGTCTGGAAACTTCGGACTCCGCCGCCGCCGATGTCGCTTTCCCGTCCCGCAGGCGCTAAAAAGAACCCCGCTCCATGGGCAGCGGGGCTCCATCCTTCTGGATCCGACCGTCAACACATCAGAACGAATACACCACGCTGATCGTTCCCGTAAACTGGTCCCGGTCGCTCACAAACGGATCATTGTTCGCCGAGAAGTCCCATCGCAGCTCGGGCCGGATGAGCAGACCGCTGAGCCACGGGTCGTTCGGAAACGGCGTCCAGCCCAGACCCGTGGTCAGGGAGTAGAAGTTGCCCTGGAAGCCCGTTCTGGCCCCATGGTTGTCGCCGAACCACTCGAAACGGCCCGTCGCATTCAGGGACTCGTTGAACTGATAATTCAACATGTACGCAATGCCGTACCAGGCCGAGTCGCGGGTTCCCACCACGCCGTTGCTGTCGATCGTGCCCGGCACGTCGTCCTGCCAGGTGTAGTAGCTGTCGACCACCTGGGTCAGCTTCTCGGTCCACAGGTGGGTCCACACCAGGTTCCAGATGTGGCGGTTCTGGCCGCCGTAGTCCTTCGTGACCTCCTCGGGGCCGCCGATGTAGGCGAAGCTGATCTTGTCCCGCGGTTTTTCCGCCAGGAGATCCTTGGAATCCCAGCCGAAGCCGGCATGCCAGGACGCTCCGTGGTTGTTGTCCTTCCACTGGTCCCACCCGCGCGAGACGCCCAGATGAATGTTCCAGTTGTCGATGTAATACCGCGCCAGCAGGCCGGTGTGCGTGAACGGCCCGAACCCGAACAGCATCGTCCGCGTGGGCAGCCAGTTGAGCGGAGAGGGAATGACCTCTGCACCGACCGTCGTGTACCACTTGCCGAACGTCAGCTCGAGCCCCTGATTCTCCGCCGTCTTGAGCCAGAGCTGGGTATAGAGCTGGGCCAGGTCGAACGAGTGGGTGTGCGTCTCCTGGTCCAGCAGGCCGACCGACGCGTTCAGACGCGAATCCGCCCCGAAGATCGGATCCACCCGAAAACCCAGGTCGATGTCCTTGGACTTGTCGTAGGCCCGCTCCAGAATGATGGCGAGCTGATTCATCTTGAGGTTGTCGGGTTTGCGTGATTCATACACCCGCAGCGGCAGGCCGGCACGGCTTCCGCCCGGCCCCGTGAAAATACCCGTGAATGATGTCTCGACCCAGCCGTACGCGTTCAGACCGATCGCGTCCATGCCTTCGGCGAGTCCCGCCGCCTCAAACAGCCGCATCAAAGGCTTGCGCGGCGCCTTGGCTTCTTCCTCTGGAGCTTCCTGGGTCGTGGCCTCTCCGGCCGGGGCGGTGGTCGCCGTCTCCTGCCCGAAGGCTGAGCCGGCTCCACTCGAAAATGCCAGGAACACCGCCGGCACCAGCCCGACGCGGCACCAGTGCGCAGAGTATTGTCGCATGGGATTGGACCTCCCTATTGAAGCAACGCGTGCCTGCCTGTTTCAGAAGGTGCGCACGCCGGACAAACTCTCGAACGCCTCGTCAGATGGCGCCCAGCTCACCGGTGAGGGCGGCATTGATCGCGCCGAAGATGGCGCGGTTGATGACTTCCGCCCATTTGTCAACCCAGAAGTTGTCGGGAAGGCACCCGCCGCCCCAGACGACACCCCCCGCGGTGGAGATGACCAGCAACTTCACAATGCGAAACGACTTGTTCATCAGGTGTCCCCTTTCGATGAAATCGCGTGGCGTCACACGCGTCATTCAGAAGACCGCGGCCGATGATCCATCACCGCCGCGAACCTTCCATACCTCTCAAACCGTCAGAAACAGCAAGCGGAAACCGCTTTGTCAGGTTCGTTCAAGCCCGAACAGAATGAAGAAAACAGGTCATGCACCGTGACCGACCAGAACCCGGTGCGCGCATCCTCGACAACCGAGCGCCACCATCACGCTGCCCACGGCCGCCGCGCCAACGATGCAGCCGCAGGCGCGCCGGCCCGATATGCGACGCGCTCTTTATCGGAAATGCGCCAGACGGGCCAATAAGCTTCTTTCTACCATGACGTTCCGTCTACCGGCACCGCCTGTGCTGCCGCCTCACTCTGCCGCACGGCGCAAACAGCATGGGCGGTGGGAGGACTGAAAACGCGCCTGTTTCATTCTCAGTCCACATCGACGACCGGCACCTCACCGGCCGCCCCCACCCGCCCAGCTCGATTCAAGAACACCTCCCGGGCAACCCCGGCTGAAAAACCTGACCGGATCTGAGCAAACAATGTGCCAACCAGGCCGGCAAGTGCGGAAGAATTGCAAAATGTTGCGCAGAAAGGGTTTAAGAGAATAACGGCAGTTCGGGGACCTGAAGCGGACGCTTTCGCCGTGCCCAGCGATTAGGCGACAGACCCATCCCTGCCCACACAGCGAGCCTTCGCGCCCGAGTGCGCAACTCCGAGCGCATCGTCACTCGGTTCGAAAGACGTGGTTTCGTCCGAATGCAGAGGCCGGGGCCACGAGTGGATCACCGCCGTCTGCCGCCCAGGAGGAGCTCAATTAGATGACCGCTCGACCCGCAGAATGAGCAGCGGACGGGGACAAGGGGCTCCGCGCCGGCTCGATCAGAGCCAACCCCTGCATCTCCGCCCGCACGCTCACCCCGCTGGCCGTCTTGCCCAACTGCTCTTCGAGCTGATGGACGATCTCCCGGATGCGCTCTTCCTTGAGGCCGGCCGGCGTTTGCCGGGCCACCATCGCGTCGACGGCGAGCATCTGCTCGATCTTGCGATTGGCGAGAATGACGGTCGAGTGGTTCTTATTGCCCATAAAACGGCCGATCTCCGGGAAGGACATGTCCGTGTGCTTCCTCGCAAGATACATCGCGATGCCGCGCGCAAGCGCTATCGTCCGTGTTTTTCGCGACGTATGGAGATCGGCCGGTGTCAGACCGAAGTATGTAGCCACGGTCTGGTCGATTTCATCCAGGCCCAGGCACCGCTGAGCCCGCTCAATGTGATCCGCCAGGGCCCGACGCGCCAGGCTCAGCGTGATCGGCTGGTGCGAGATCGTGCTGAACATCACCACCTTCAGCAGCGCGCCCTCCAGCTCGCGCACGTTCGCATGCAGGTGCTCGGCAATGTAGGCGATGACTTCCTCCGGCACGGGGCGATTCGTGGTCATCCGCGCCCGCCGGCGCAGGATGTCGCACCGCATCCGGTAATCCGGCACATCGATCTTCACCACCATCCCGGCGATGAAGCGGTTCAAGAGCTGTTCGCTGAACTGGCCGATGAGCCGCGGGTGCGAGTCGGACGCCAGCACCACGTGCTTGCGCTGCCCTTCGATCGCATTGAACGTGTGCAGGAACTCTTCCTGCGTCGCCTTCTTGCCGGCCAGAAAGTGCACGTCATCGATGATGAGCACGTCGAGATGGCGATACCGCTGCCGGAACCCCTCCACCTGATTCGACCGCACGCTGGCCACGAAGGCGTTCATGAAGTCATCACCCGTCAGATACTCCCAGCGCACATCCGGGTGCTTTTCCGCCAGTTCGTTGCCCAGCGCGTGCAGCAGGTGCGTTTTACCCAGGCCCGAAGTGCCGTGGATGAAGATCGGCGTGTACGCACTGGGACACCGGTCGATGACCTGTCGGATCACCGACACCGCCAGCTCGTTGGCGGGCCCGACCACGAGGTCCTCGAACCGTCCCCGCAGCTTCCGCCCGACCGGCAGGACGCCTTCCCGTCGGGCCTGCCGGGCTACCCGCTCGGGGTTTTTGGCGATGAAGTCCGCCTGGCCGTTCAACTGCGTTTTGCGCAGCGCGTGCTGCAGCCGCGGATCGATCACGAACGAGATCTGGCACGGCTGGCCCGCCGCTTCCTGGGCGCAGTGTCCGATCGTGTCCGCGTAATTGCGCTCGATCCAGTTGCAGATGAACGCATTCGGCGTACTGACCTTCACATGACAATCGGTGACCGTGAACTGAGTCGCATTCTTGAACCAGATTCTGTACTTCTGGGGTCCGAGTTTTTCCGCGATTTTCGACTGAATCGCCGTCGCCGTATCCATCCGGGGAACGAGCACAGGGAATCTCCTTTGGCGCAAAGGACCGCGTCTTGCGAGTCGGAGACGTTGTACGAATTTGAAACCCGGCGTGGAATGGAGACAAGTCCTGCTCGCCGGGCAACCTGTCAACTGACGAGCCGTAAGATAGTCGATTCTCCAGCGAAATCAATGGGAAATCTTATCGCTCCGTTAACACACCTCTCTCGTTCGGCATCGATGGTTCTGATCAATCAAGGTTTACATCTCAAAAAAAAACTGCAATCCACCGAATAAGCCGCGCTGTGGATAACTGCGCCGAAAATGCTCCAACCTTCGCTCCTCACGCATGTAGAGCGCTCGGGCACCGCGGCCCGTCAAGAAATCGAATCCATGCGTCTCGCTTCGCCGTTTCCTGAAATCCGAACGACGCGTACAGCCGGCGGGCCGGCAGATTATCCTCGTCCACCGAGAGCGCCAGTGTCATACTGCCAAGCCGGCGGGCAAGCAAGACCGCGCGACGGAGAAGCGCCGATCCATAGCCGCACTGACGGAACTTGGTCAGCACCCCCATGTAGACGACCTCACTGGCATGCCGTTCCGGGAACTCGTTCACCAGCACGAGACCGACCGCCTCGCCCTGATCCCGGGCCAGCGTCCAGATCCGGGGGTCGCATCTCCCGGCCGCCCGGTGCGTCGCCAGCACGTCTTCGACGCTCCGCCGCCCATTGAGGACCGGACAGTCCAGGCTCGCCTCGTACGTGCCCTTCAATATCCGGATAAACTCATCGTGCAACGCCTCGCTGTACGATTCCCAGGTCAGGGCACGGCCCGAATCCGGAGGAAGCGGCACAGCCAGGTCGCGTTCCAGGCACAGCAGGCGGGCCACCCGGCTGAAATCGCACTCCTGCAGAATCTCCGCCTCCACCGCATGGTCAGGCTCGAGCATGGCCTGAAGGAGCTTCAAGCCCCGCAAGACCGCGTGCTTCGCCACCTGCCCCAGCAGCATCCGGCAGGCTTCGCGCGCCCGCGGCGACTCCAGCGCCGCAGGCAGAAACACGCTGGCGATCCGGCCCGGGCTGTCCACGCAGAGCGACGCGGCGAGCGGCCGGTCATCTTCCGCGGCCACCAGGCAGTTTTCCAGCGAGAGCCCGTACGTGCGTGCGTACGTGCACAACGTGTCCACCTGGGCTTCGATCTGCTCGCGGGGGCTGTCCGGACGCGAGAGCAGCACGACCAGGGCGCGCCGGTGATCGTCGGGACTCGTCGGCTGGATGATCCGCATGAGCCTCCTGCCCCGATCACCGCGGTGAGTTGAACGGATTGACGCCGCCGGCAGGGGACGCCGCTCCCCCGAGCCCGGCGCGGGGCCGCGGCGCGATCAATCCCCGTGGGACGGCCACGGAATACCCCTCCACGTTCAGATCGCTTCGCGGAATCACCGCCACTGCCCAGGGACTGGCCGGATTCAAACCCCGTTGCTGATCCGGGCCCGGGTGCGTCTGAATCTCCTGCACTCGGATGCGCGAACCCTTCTCCCACACGCGGGCGATCTGGATGCCCACCTCGCTCGAAGGCGTCGGCCCGACTCCGGCGATCAGCACCATTTCATTCTCGAAGTCCACGGGGATCTCCGTGACGGGCACCTGCGCGAGCGTCGCCCGATCGCGGGCGAGGATCCGCACCGGCCGGCCCAGATGCGAATACGTGCCGCTCTTCTGCCACACGATCGGAACTTCCTGCTCCTGCAGCTCCGCCTCCGGAATCGCCTCGCTGCAGCCGCAGAGTACCATCAAACCGCCCGCCATCAGGGCGCCGCGCCAGAAAGACACGTTGTGCATTCCGCCATCATACCCGCCCCCTGCCCATCCATCACCCGCCAGGCATCTCGCGCAGCCCGATCGGGCGCAGCGCCTTCTCCGGCCAGGGCCGCCGTCTGTGGTGCGGGCGTCCCGCCTGCGCGTCTCGGGCGGCCCACCGCTGCTGGCCCGGGGATGGCCACCCGCCGCGGGACTGCGTCACCCCCGGCAAGATGAAAACCGCCCAGTGGCGCTGGGCAGAAGCCACACAGTGACGCCACCTGACAGCCACGGAGTGCGTCGGACAAAAAGCACACAGTCACGCCGCATGACAGCCACGGAGTGGCGTCAGGTGGTAGCCCACGGCGCAAGCCGTGGGAAACCGGTGGTGTTGACACCCGAGCCCCGGATGGGGCGAAAGAAACGCGCGCTTCCGTTCTCACTCTCCCCACGGGCCCGCCTCGGAACCTGTGCATTGTGGGCCAGGCGCACCCTTCGCGCAGCGTGAGCGGGGGACTCAAAGATCAAGCAGGCCAAACCCCACCATCCCCTCCAACCCTTCCGCCCGGCGCAACAAAAAACCGGCCCCGCGCGCCGCAGCGGAGGGGCCGGTCATCCATACTTGTTGAACAACTCAGACGGAAGCCGCGAACAGATCGATCAGCTCCTGGGGGATCTCCAGATCACCCGCGTCAATCGCCTGCTCCAGCTCCTCGATCGTCTCGATCCCGTTCGCATCCAGGAAACTCACGATGGCATCCGCCTGGGCCTGCGTGAGCTGCGGAATCGCCACCCCCAGTGAGGTGCCCACCCCCGCCAGCGCCTGCCATTCGGCCGCCGTCAGCGAGCCGATCTGCCCGCTCTGCAGCTTGCTCAGCGCGCTGGCCGTCGGCGTGCAGCCCGCCGCGATGATCATGCACCCTGCTGCCAGCACGAGCCCCAGTTTCTGCCACTTCCGCATGAGTTCTTCTCCTTATGCCACAGACCTTTCGGCGGTCCGGCGGCTCAGGAGCCTCTACAGACCACCACTCAGCAAAGCGTCGATCAGATCTTCGTCCGCAATGCCCAGACCCGCCAGCGCCTGCCGTTTCTCCTGCTCGCTGAGGTCCTCGTCATCCAGAACCGCCTGGATGCCTTCGAGACGGATCTCGTTCCCGTTCGCATCCAGCAGAGCATTCGGATAGGGCGCCGAACAGCCCGCCAGGCCGAGCGCCAGGGCGCCTGCCAGATGCAGGAGATTCGTCAAAAACCGGTTCCGCCTTTCACTCTGACTTGGCTTACGCCCGATCATGGTGGCCACCTCTGAACATGGAATCACTGAGCTGGCGCACAAGCCTACTTTCGACCATGTGGCCCGGCAACATGAGCGTCGCCCATCGCCCGCGCTCCGCCAGCCCTCCCGGTCGCCGATCTGACCAGATACTATCGGTCCCTCCTCGCCGGCGCTTGTTGCCGGCCTGCCTGCTTTCTATAGTCAGGAGTCGATTGGGCCGGATTTCAGACCGGATCAGGGAGCAGATATGAGCGAACGGCTGGACATCATCTTCACCGCGCCGCACCCCGACGACATCGAAATCGGCTGCGGCGGTACGGTCGCACGGCTCGTGGACCAGGGCCACAAGGTGGGCATGATTCATCTCACGTCGGGCGAACCGACGCCACGCGGCACGCCCGAGACCCGGGCCAGGGAGACCCGCGCCGCCGCCGAGGTGCTCGGCGTCCAGGTGTGCGAAACCCTCGGGCTCACCAACCGCGAGCTCATGGACGGCCCCCCCGCCCGCTACGCACTGGCGACGGTACTTCGCAGGTATCGCCCGCGCGTCCTGGTCGGCATGGCCGGCCGTACCCCCGCCGCCTCGCCCGACCACTATCAGGCCCAGCTCATCACCGAGGCCTCCCGCTTCTATTCCCAGCTCACCAAGTGGGACGACCGCTTCGGCGGAACGCCGCCGCACCGCATGGACCACCTCGTCTACCGCCCGGTGAGCCTCGCCGCCGAGAGCCATCACTTTCACGGCTACTTCGTGGTCGACATCACCCCGACCATCGAGAAGAAGCTCTCGGCGATCAAGTGCTACGAGTCCCAGTTCGAGGGCGAACGCTATGAGCGCCTCGCCCACTACGTCCGCAGCATCGCCGGCACCGAAGGTGCCCAGTGCGGCTACAAATACGGCGAGCTCTACGCCCTGCCCCGCCCCATCGGCGTCAAGGATATGCTCTCGCTCCTGGGCTCGTGGGAAGTCCCGCCGCCGTTCAAACCGACGGCGGGAACCGAGACGCTATGAGCGCTAGTGCTTGACATTGCTGAAGTTGGGATCGACAGACGGAAGAGCGTCCGTCGATGGCGGATGCGCTCCTTGCCAGCGGCGTCGCCACCTTGCCGGGCAGAACCCCGGACTGCCCGGTCACCATCGACCTACCGATACGACTGGTAGCCAGCGGAGCGGGTGTGGCAAAGCAGCATGGAAAAGCCGGGGAGCGGAATGGAGAATCCGGCGAGCGCAATGGAGAATCCGGGGAGCGGCATGGA
>CAZQEN010000290.1:0-1553 GCA_964591605.1 uncultured Planctomycetales bacterium | reverse complement strand
ATGGAGAATCCGGGGAGCGGCATGGAAAGCCGCGGAGCGGCGCAAGATGGTAGCCCACGGCGCGAGCCGTGGGAGGAGTCGCCCGCGTAATGCCTGAGCCCCGGCAGGGGCGACAGAACACCGCCCCTCGGTGTGCATCGCCCTTTCCGGGGTCAACAGGGCGGTTCCCGAACGAATGCCCAGACCCAGCGAGCAACGGAGGCCCCAAACACCTCATTTGCGTCCCGGGACGGGCGGCACTAGAATACAGGGCTTGACTGACAGGAGAGCCCCGCGAAGACAGAAGGTGCAGCATGAAGAAAGAAGGACATCCCAAGTACGTCGACTGCACGGTCACGTGCGGTTGCGGCAATACGTTCAAGACGCGTTCAACCAAGCCCGAGCTCAAGGTCGAAATCTGCTCGAACTGCCATCCGTTCTTCACGGGCCAGCAGAAGTTCGTCGACGCCGCCGGCCGCGTCGAGAAGTTCACCAAGAAGTTCGGCGGAGACTATTTCACGAAGGCGACCAAACCCGCCAAGAAAGCCGCGGCCAAGGCTTAGCTCCCGCCCGACCCGCCTGCCGGCGGGAAACGCGAGCCCGCAGAGCCCGAAGCGAAGGCGCGGGGTTCTGTGGAACGGCCTCGGCGCTGCTTGACGATCGAAAAGAACTGGATCGGCGGCGCAAATCGCTGCCGATCCAGTTCACTTTTTACCGCGTCACCATCTCGCGAAGACAAAGGGTCTTCCCCGCAGTTGAAACCGACAAGCGAGCCCGGCCCTGGAATATGACAGTGGCAACAGAAGAAACGAATCCCGTCCTCCGCAAGCTCGAAGAGCTCCGCGCGCGGTACGACGCCATCGGCGACGAGATGAATCGCCCCGAAATCGCCAGCGACCCGGCGCGGATCGTGCGCCTCAGCAAGGAGCACGGCCAGCTCCGCCGCCTCGTCGAGCCCTATGCCGAATATCGCAAGGCCATGGCCGCCGTCACCGAGAGCCAGGCGATCCTGAATGACACCGCCAGCGATCCCGAACTGAAAGCCATGGCCGCCGACGACATCGAGGCCAACCGCCGCCGTGCCGCCGGGCTGCTCGAGAGCCTGCAGAAGACGCTCGTCACCAGCGAGGACGCCGCGATCGACTCGGTGATCATGGAAATCCGCGCCGGTACCGGCGGCGACGAGGCCGCCCTCTTCGCCCGCGACCTCTACGAGATGTATCTGCGTTACAGTGAGCGGAAGCGGCTCTCGGTTGAGATCATCGACGCTTCCCCCTCCGATCTGGGCGGCTTCAAGGAAATCATCCTCAACATCAAGGGGCCCGGCGTCTACCAGCAGCTCGGATACGAAGGCGGCGGCCACCGAGTCCAGCGCGTGCCCGAAACCGAGGCCCAGGGGCGGATCCACACCTCCGCGGCCACCGTGGCCGTCCTGCCCGAGGCCCAGGAGGTCGACGTTCAGATCGACTGGGAAAAGGACGTCCTCGAACACGTGAGCCGCGCCGGCGGCCCCGGCGGCCAGAATGTCAACAAGGTCAGCTCGGCCATCAAGCTCGAACATCTGCCGACGGGCA
>CAZQEN010000289.1:0-10296 GCA_964591605.1 uncultured Planctomycetales bacterium | reverse complement strand
CAAGGCCCCTCACTGACGTTCGGTGTTCTGAATAGATGCAAGGATGCGGCGGCTGCGGCGCGCGGAGATCCTCTCATGACCCGCGACGTGTGATGCGGCCGGGCGAGCCGGCTGCCAGCGAGCCCAGGCGATGGCCCGGGCACGGGCTTGCTGGACGCGCTTTCGCCCACGCACCGTGTATACTCCCGGTCAGCTCATCCGCCGCAGCACAGGCCCGGGGGCCGCTCACGGCGGCTTCAGCACAGATTGGAGGACGACCACATGGGACAGTTTGGCTCGATCATCGCTCCGGGGGCCCGGCTGGGACTGGCATACGCGGAACGGCTGCTGGTGGGCGTGACATCTGAGAATCACGCACGGTTCGCGCGGCCGGGGGGCGTGGTGGTTCAGTCGAATCACCCCGCGTTTCTGCTGGGGCACCTGTCGCTCTACCCGATCCGGGTGATGCAGTATCTGAACCTGCCGCCCGGGCCGACGGCCTATCCGGGCCACTATGAGTCGCTCTTCAAGTTCGGCGTCGAGTGCCAGGACGATCCCGAGGGGAAGATCTATCCGCCGCTCGACGAGCTCAAGTCGCTGTTCTTTGCGAGCTACCGGGCCGCGATCGACGCGCTCGAATCGTCGCCGGATGGACCGTTCTCGGAGCCCAATCCGGCCGAGGGGAGGATGCGCGAGCTGTTCCCCACGAAGGGACCGGCACTCACTTTTTACATGGTCGGCCACGTCCAGGTGCACCTCGGCCAGTTCAGCGCGTGGCGGCGGTGCATGGGCTTGCCGGCGGCGTGAATACGATGAACTCAAGCCAGCTTCACAGAATCGTGTGCTTGTGCATGGTGAGTCTGCTCGCGCCGCTCCCGGCGTGCGCCCCGCCGCGTCAGTACGACGTGGTTGTCTACGGCGCGACGGCCGGTGGGACGATGGCCGCCATCGCCGCCGCCGAGCAGCAGCTCAAAGTCGCCCTGATCGAGCCCGGCCGGCATGTCGGCGGCATGACCACCGGCGGCTTGAGCAAGACCGATCACGGCCGCAAAGAGGTGGTCGGCGGGATGTCCCGCGCGTTCTACGAACGCCTCGGCCGCCACTACAACGAGCCCATCACCTGGTACTTCGAGCCCAGGGTCGCCGAGCAGATCCTCAACGACTGGCTCGCCGAGGCCGGCATCGAGCTGTTCCGCGAGCAGCCGCTCTCCGGTGTGGCCCGCGACGCCCGCCGTGTCACCCGTATCAGCACCACCGGCGGCCTGGCCTTTTCCGCCGCGATCTTCATCGACGCCTCGTACGAAGGCGACCTGATGGCCCGCGCTGGTATCACCTATACCTGGGGCCGCGAGGGTCAGCAGCGCTACGGCGAGTCGCTTGCTGGCGTCCGCGAGCGCAGCGAATACCACCAGTTCACCACGCCGATCTCCCCGTACGACGCCGACGGCAAGCTGCTGCCCTTCATCTACGGCGGCGACCCCGGCCAGCCCGGCCAGGGCGATCGCAAGGTGCAGGCCTACAACTATCGCCTGTGCATCTCCAGCGACCCGGCCAACCAGGTGCCGTTCCCGAAACCGCCCGGTTACAGCCCCGCGCGTTACGAGCTGCTCGCCCGCTACCTCCAGAACACGCCCGATTTGACCTTCAACAAGGTGCTGCTGCCGGGCCCGCTCCCCAACCACAAGGCCGACGTGAACAACCGCGGTGCCGTTTCCACCGACCACATCGGCGCGAGCTGGGACTACCCGGAGGCCTCCTACGCCCGCCGCCGCGAGATCTGGGAGGACCACAAGCGCTACCAGCAGGGGATCATGTACTTCTTGGCCAACGAGCCGGTCGTCCCGCCGCAGATTCAGAAGGAACTCCGCAGGTGGGGCCTGGCCAGAGACGAGTTCGTCGACACCGACCACTGGCCGCACCAGCTCTATATCCGCGAGGCCCGGCGGATGATCGGCGAGTACGTCATGAAGCAGCAGGACCTGCAGACGCAGCGCACCAAGCCCGATTCCATCGGCATGGGCTCCTACAACTCCGACTCGCACCACGTCCAGCGCGTCCCCACGCCCGATGGACACGTGCTCAACGAGGGCGACATGCAGGTGCCCGTCAAGCCCTACGAGATCGCCTACCGCTGCATGTTGCCGCGGCAGGACCAGTGCGAGAACCTGCTCGTGCCGGTGTGCGTCTCGGCCTCGCACGTGGCGTATTCGTCGTTGCGCATGGAGCCCGTGTACATGATCATGGGCCACGCCGCCGGCCTGGCCGCCGCCCGGTCGATCCGCGAGGGCGTGAGCGTCCAGCGGATCGACGTGACCGCCCTCCAGCGCCAGCTCCGCGAGCAGCGGCAGGTGCTCAGGGAGGCAGAGCGCGTCAGATCCTGATGGAAGAACGAATCTGCGAGGTCCCCGGTTGCGGGGTGTCCAACCCTGCCGCGCAGCGCGGGGAGCCCCCCGTCTTTGTGTGATGGGTGCCCCACCCCGTCGCGCGGCGCGGGGTGGGGGACCGACGGCCGGACTGGGAGATGGATGCGGAAGGCATCAAACGTCGTGGAGAATGGAGCATGCCCCCATTGCCCGGATTTGTGAAGCCCTCCGAAGGCCGGGTCGTGGCCGTCGCGGGGGGTGCATACCGACTGATCCTGACGGGCAACGAAACCGACGGGGCTTTTTCGCTGGTCGAGTTTGTCGTCCCGCCTGGCAGCGGGCCCCCGCCACACGTTCACCGTCGCGAGGACGAGACGTTTTATATCATCGAGGGGGAGATGACATTCTACGTTGACGGCAAAGCGATCAAGGCCCCCGCGGGCGGCACCGTCCGCGCCGTCCGCGACATCCCGCACTGGTTTCGCAACGAGACCGATCAGCCGGTCCGCGCGCTCACCCTGATCTCGCCGGCCGGCTTCGAGAACTTCTTCCTGGAGGTCGGCACGCCGCTCGCTTCAATGTCGCAGGAACCCCCCGCGCCTACCCAGCAGGACATCAACAAACTCCTCGCGACCGCCCCGAGATACGGCCTGGAGATCCTGTCAGAAAGCTGATGGAATGGACGCGTGGGCCGGGAGAGATGGGAACCCGCTCGAACTCTCGGACCGTCTGTGAGAAGCTCGATCAGAGCCGCGCCCGTGCGGAAGCGGCCAGCGATCACCCTGAAGAAGCAGCTCCCTGGAGATTCCGCAGTGGCTCGGCTTTTTCCGCAGCGACGTCGATTCGACCAACCGCGGCTGCTCGACACTCAAATTGTGGGGACGCTCACTCGGCTGCCGCCAGGGCGATTGGCCACTCGTGCAGCGTCTCCGGGCAGAAGTCCACTTCATTCGGCCAGGTGATGGTCCTCGAATCGGGCTCGATGGTCACGCGCTCGAAGTATTCAATGTCCTCGAGTGGCTCGAAGACACCTGTCCGGCCGACGATCCGATCGCGAAAGTCGATTTCGGCTCGCAATGCCCAAGTAAACATAACCCGCTCCCCAGAACAGAAAATTCAGAAGTCCTGCTGTCGCGGGCGATTTTGCACAATTCACCCTCTCAAGTCTTGGCGGTTCTGCGGCAGCAAGCGGTGGGCCGAATGCCTCTTGCGGCACTACGACAGGTTTTCCACACATGGGGCAGTATACCGTTTTGCCCGCCAAATCAGAGGTGACTGTCATATCACGTCCGCAGGACCAGCATTTGACAGAAGACATGAAAGAATCCCTTTGAGGCGACGTCAGTTCTGTCCATCGTACCAAGCCTGGACCAGGCAATCACCCCTCCATTTCCCCCGCGAACCCGATAGGCCTTCGCTTCGGCTCCGGCGGGGGCTCCATCAGTTCGCGAATCGCATCGATGAGAGCGATGATCTGTCCATCGTGTTTCTCCAGCTTGCGTTCGAGTTCGGCCAGCTTGTGTGCGAGCTGCCGGTGCGTGGAAAGGATCTCTCGAAGCTTGACGAATGCTCGTACCACGAAAAGGCTGACTTTGACGGCCTGGGGCGAGTTCAAAACCGTCGCGGCCATGATCGCTCCGTGCTCGGTGAAGGCGCGGGGCGGTGACCGCCTTCCACCC
Organism: uncultured Planctomycetales bacterium; assembly: GCA_964591605.1. Classification (GTDB taxonomy): domain Bacteria; phylum Planctomycetota; class Phycisphaerae; order UBA1845; family PWPN01; genus CAYLLT01. The sequence goes on along the minus strand of CAZQEN010000289.1, from coordinate 6,275 downwards.
CGCCCGCCGTTTGAGGTCGCAAATTGCGACTTCAGAAATACTTTATATTCTTTGGCGGTCAACTGAAACGCAAAATCCTCTGGGAACCGCTCCAGATTACGTTTGACCTGCTCGTTGAGACGCTTGCTCGTAACGCCATAAAGTCTCGCCAGATCAGAATCCAGAATGACACGCTGCCCACGGATGAGCAGTATTCGGGTCTCGATTGGGCCGATCGGGATGATCTCCTGTTTTCGAGGCATTCTGCAGTTCCTCGCTTTCGTGCTCTCTCAAACCGATACGACCCGATCGTGTCCCGACGCAACCGCGGCCGCCGCGGGGCGGCCACTACAGTGTGCGATCCCGCAATGCACGTCATCGTCGCGCTCCACACCGGACATGCGCTGCCATCAGGCGATATAGTCGTTCAGGATGTTCTCGAGCATCTCCTGCCGGCCGGAGCGGATGTCGGGTTCACCCGTTTTCAACACGTGGGCCTCCAGGTCGCCGAAGCCCATCTTGCCGGCCTCGATGGCCTTGCCCAGCTTGTTGTTCCAGCCGGCGTAGCGCGTGGCGACGAAGTCGTCGAGAACGCCGTCCTTGATGAGGCGTCCGGCGATCTTGAGGCCGCGGGCGAAGGCGTCCATCGCGCCGATGTGGGCGTGGAACAGGTCCGAGGGGTCGATCGACTGGCGGCGGACCTTGGCGTCGAAGTTGAGGCCGCCGGTGGTGAACCCGCCGCCCTTCAAAATCGTGTACATCGCCAGCGCCGTCTCGTAGATGTTGGTGGGGAACTGGTCGGTGTCCCAGCCGAGCAGCTCATCCCCGCGGTTGGCGTCGACGCTGCCCAGAATCCCGTTGGCGACGCAGAACGCCAGCTCGTGCTGGAAGCTGTGGCCGGCGAGCGTCGCGTGGTTGGCCTCGATGTTGAGCTTGAAGTCGTCGACCAGGTCGTACCTCTGAAGGAAGGCATAGCACGCGGCGGCGTCGCTGTCGTACTGGTGCTTGGTCGGCTCCTTGGGCTTGGGTTCGATGTAAAACTGCCCTTTGAAACCGATCTCCTTCTTGTATTCGACCGCCTTGTTCAAAAAGAGCCCCAGGTGGTCGAACTCGCGCTTCAGATCCGTGTTGAGCAGCGTGTCATACCCCTCGCGCCCTCCCCAGAACACGTACCCCGCCCCGCCGAGCTCCTTCGTGATCTCCATCGCCTTCTTGACCTGGGCCGCGGCGTAGGCGAACACGTCGGGCGACGGATTGGTCGCCGCGCCGGCCATGAACCGCCGGTGGCTGAACATGTTCGTCGTGCCCCAGAGCACTTTGAGGCCGGTGTCCTTCTGGAGCTTCTTGGCCAGGGCCACGATCCTGTCGAGCCGACGGTTGGTCTCGGCCAGGCCGCCCTCGGCCGCCGTCGCCTCCGGGGCGATGTCGCGGTCGTGGAAGCACCAGAACTCGACGCCGAGCTTGGTGAAGAACTCGAAGGCGAAATGCAGCGTCGCCTCAGCCACGTCCATCGGGCTGCCGGCGTCGTTGTATTCGCGGAGGATCGTCCCCGGCCCGAACGGATCGTTGCCCAGACCCTTGAACGTGTGCCAGTAGCACACCGCGAACCGCAGGTGCTCAGCCATCGTCTTGCCCAGCACCTTCTCCTTCGAGCTGTAATGCCGGAACGCCAGCGGGTTTTTGCTGGCGGGGCCTTCGAAACGGATGGTCTTGATTTCGGGAAAATACGCCTTCGGCATCGTGCACCTCAGTTTGGCTCAGGGTTCGCTTTCTCGTTTCCGGCCGCGCGTGCTCACGCCGCGTCGGCGGCCGGATGTGGTGGAAATGCTTCCACCCAAGACCGTGATTCTAAAGCGGCGCAGCGCTCACGGCCAGCCGAAACGCGACGCTGCACGGCGCAGGGGTGCATCCAGAATTCAGTGGCATGCGGGCGGGATGGGGTCGCCGCGGCGGCCACCCGCAATCGTGGATGCGGATTGCCCGTGGCCCACTCCCACGGGCAGCGAGTATCCCGGCGCGCCGGGACATCCGCCGATGCGAATGCACATGGGCTGTCGGGAGTCTGTCCCGCCCAGAGTGTCACGCACCCTCAGTAGAGTTTTTCAGGAAGCCTCACGACACTGTCCTCGTATTCCACAACCCATTGTGACGGCCATCGATACATCAGAACTTCGCGGACGGCTTGCCGGAGATGGATCGGGCTCGCGGCGGTGCTCGACTGAGGGGATAATAGGGCCGTGGCCAGCCTACTGATCCATCTGCTCATCCTGGGAATGGCGCCGGCAACCCGTCCGGCCTCAGCACCCGCCGTCACTCGTCCAGCCGCGACCGCGCCGGCACCCCTGTACATCTGGCGCGACGATCATGACCCCAACGGACTCGGCAAGTTCTACATGGGCCGCGAGATCGCTCTCGTCATGGGGCACGAGGGGGCCGACTGGCTGGAGCGTCCGGAGCGCGAGCAGGAGGAGGCGCCGGCGCTGCTGATCGAGTCGCTCGCACTCAAGCCCGGCACCACCGTGGCGGACATCGGCGCCGGCAGCGGATACCTGACGGTGCGGCTGGCCCGGGCAGTCGGCCCCTCGGGACGCGTCAAGGCAGTCGACGTCCAGCCTGAGATGCTGGACCTGATGCGCACCCGCCTGCGACGCGAACGGCTCAACAATGTGGATCTGGTCCTGGGCGATGAGAAAGACCCACGGCTCGAACCGGGTTCGATCGATCTGGTCCTCATGGTCGATGTCTACCACGAATTCGCCTATCCCTGCGAGATGATGATGAAGATCGTGGCCGCCCTGAAGCCGGGTGGCCGCGTCGTGCTGGTGGAGTATCGCGGCGAGGATCCGTCCGTCCCGATCAAGCGGGTCCACAAGATGAAGGCCCGGCAGGCCGTTCGCGAGATGGCGGTGGCGGGCCTGAGGCTGGAAAAGAGACTCGATGTCCTGCCCCGCCAGCACGTTCTCATCTTTTACCTTCCGAGCGACCCGCCGGGGCTCAAGTCTCCGTAACTTACGGATTTGAAGGAGGTTTAGTCAATCAGAATCCGTCTCCTGGGCTTTCCATCCCGACCCAGTTTCCGTAAATTCACAAATGAGTGTAATGGGGGGTTGCATTGGGGGCAGAGTCAGATAAAATGCGGAAGCATTGGGGTAGTTTCCTCAACTCGCTTCTGGCCCCCTTCTCCTCGACCGCGAGGAGGGAAAAGAAGCACCCAGGAGCGTGCGAGAGGATCAAGAGACGTCCCGGACGTCTCTTTTTTCTTGCGCCCCGATCGGTCCGCCTTTCTCATGGTCAGTCATCCAGTTGCGTGTGGCTTCCAGGGGGCGATATGCTCCCGTCCAACCGGCGACCGGGCGGGAAACCGGCAGCCTGACGGCCATACGGGAAGTTCTGATCGTGCGACACGTCCTCCGTCTGCTTGTGCTGCTCCTCCTGATCGCGGGCGGAAACATTGTCCTGCTGAGTGTGGTTCCCCTTCTGCAGACCGGGAGGGCGATCCAACAAATCCGGTCGAAAGACCCCGCCGTTCGGAGGCGCGGGTTGGGTTATGTGCGGGATGAGCGTGCCGCGCGGGCGGTGGAAGCGGTCCTGGAACGCATCGAACACGAGGACGACCCCGATCTTGTTGAGCTGGCGGGCTATACGGCCATGCGGATCCGGGACCTCCGGGGGGTCGCTCCCCTCATGCGTCGGGCGGACCGGGAGCCGGATTCTCCGCTCAAGGCCCGGCTGATGGTCTACGCCGCTCGGCTGTCGGATGGCGACTACCGGCTGGTGCCCTGGCTTCGCGCCACCCTGACCTCAGCCGGACCCTGGGGCCGGGTGGGGTCGGCGGCGGGCCTGCTTCAGCTTGGCCGTCCTGAGGGCGCTGACACGCTGCTGGCACTGGCCGCCGAGGTGCCCCCCGAACCTCGAGAATTCGCCTTCGGCGAGCTGCGAGGGGTGACTCAACGTATGGCACAGACGGTCGGTTTTGCCATCGCCTTCGATTCACCGGAGCGCGAATCGGTATGGGCCCAGCTCCGGGGATTCTGGAAGCAGTACGGCCGGACCGCGCTGCTCTGCGACGCGCTGGCCCGGGTGGATCACGTGTCTCCCGACTGGCGCGAGGTGGAGCGGCTGCTACACGCCCGCGAACGGGTGGCCCGCTGGCTGGAATGATCTGCGGGAGATCGTATGAAACTTCCCCCGCCGCTGCACCGCTGGCCGTCGACGCCGCGGGCGGCAATCCGCCTTCAACAGCGTCTGGCCGGTGCCATTCGCATGCGCGCCCTCAAGGCACCCGTACGCCTGGTGGCGGGCGCGGATCTGGCCTTCGCCCCGGATGGGCAGCGATGCCTCGCGGGCCTGGTGGTGTATGACGTTACGGCCGGGCGCGTGGTTGAGGAAACGCTGGCGTGGCGCCCGGTTCGCTTCCCTTATGTCCCCGGCCTGCTGAGCTTCCGCGAGGCCCCCGGCATCCTCGCCGCCGCCCGTAAGCTCAAGACCGTCCCCGATCTGTTCATGTTCGACGGGCAGGGCTACGCCCATCCGCGCCGCTTCGGCCTGGCGACGCACACGGGCCTGCTCCTGGGCCGCCCGAGCATCGGGTGCGCTAAATCCCGCCTGTGCGGCGAGGAGGCCGAGCCGCCTCATCGGGCGGGCACGAGCGCGCCACTGATTCATCACGGTGAGGTGATCGGGGCGATCCTGCGTACGCAGGACGGGCGCAAGCCGGTGTACGTCAGCGTCGGCACGGATGTCACGCTGGACGACGCCATCACCGTCGTGATGGCGTGCGTGACCCGATATCGGCTGCCGGAGCCCACACGTCTGGCCCACCAGCTCGTCACGCGGAACCGCACCGCCCGCGCCGGAAAGCCTGACTGAGTAGACACCGCCCTTCGACTCCAACCGGGTCCGAGGTAGGGGGGAAGTGTCTGCTCGCAGACGTGGAGGATGCCGCACCGCTCCCGCCCGGGGGTCCGGGGGGCCGTCTCCGGGGTGGCTGCTGATCCCGGCCTACTTGGGTGATGCGCCGTCGCCACGGATGCCCATCACGTCCCGCTTGTAGATCTTGGTCTCGATGCCGCGGACGTACTCGGTCCACTCGCTGGCGGGGTCGTTGTCGTTGCGGATCCGCTCGGTGTAGATGTGGAGTTTGGCGTCGAGGTTGTCCAGGTAGTGCAGGGCGACGGCCTCGGGCATGGCCGGCAGCTTGGGGCTGCCGAACTCATACTGGCCGTGATGCGACAGGATGATGTGCTCGAGCGCGGCCTTGATCTCCCGCGGGAAGGGCTCGCGCGTCTCGGCTTCGACCGCCTTGACCTTCTCCTCGACCCAGATGACGGCCTGCACGATGTGGCCGATGAGTTGGCCTTCGCTCGTGTACTGGAACGACGTCTCGTAGGTGAGCTCGGCCGTCTTGGCGATATCGTGCAGGAAAACGCCGGCCAGCACGAGATCGAGGCTGACCCGCGGATAGCGCGGGATCACCAGCAGCGCAAGTTCGAGCACGTTGCGCGTGTGTTCGAGAAGGCCGCCGACGAAGGCGTGGTGCATCTGGATGGCGGCCGGAGCCTTCCGGAATCGGGTCATCAGCGGTTCATCGACGATGAACTGCTTGATCAGGTTGAGCAGATGCTTGTTCTTGATCTGCCGCAGGATCTCCTTGACCCGATCGAACATCTGGTCAATGTCCTCGGCGGTCTGGGGCATGAACTCGCCGAGGTCGATGAGCTTGGGGTCGCAGGGGCGGATGGCGTCGATGATGAACTGCAGTGCGCCCTTGTAGTTCTCCACGCGCCCGCGGAAGCGGAGGAAGCCGCCTTCTGGGATCTGTTCATAAATGGCGTCCGTGGCCTGCCAGATTCGGCCGAGGAGCTGGCCCGTCTTGTCGGACAGGACACAGTGGACGTAGAGCGACCCGTTCGAGGTGGTCCGCAGGTCCTTGGAGTTCACCAGGAAAATGATGTCCTCGAACATCTCACCCGGCTGCAGGTCCTTGACGTAGCGCCGGGGCTTCCTGGGGGCCTGAACCGTGGCCCCGCTGACCGGGACACGCTTTCCGAAGTACAGAGTCTCCGCCTGTGGTGCGTTGTTTTCAGCCATAGTGCGTCATCTTACCCGCCCCGCCGCGCTTTGCCAGCGTCATGGACCGTTGACCTGGTTGCGGGGATGCATCCGGAGCTCAGTGGCAGACGAGTGGAATGGGTCCCGGCGCGGCGGGACATCCCCAATCGCGGATGCCCATCGCCCGTGACCCACTCCCACGGGCAGCGAGTATCCCGGCGCGCCGGGACCCATGCCACCCGGGA